>CALVNT010000013.1 GCA_944349925.1 uncultured Clostridia bacterium | reverse complement strand
AGTTCCAGTGTGGCCGGTCATCCTCTCAGATCGGCTAATCATCGTCGCCTTGGTAGGCCGTTACCCTTACCAACTAGCTAATGATACGCAAGCTCATCTATCACCAGATTTAACTCCTTTGACCCCTTTATGATGCCATATTGTAGTCTTATGCGGTATTAGCAGTCGTTTCCAACTGTTATCCCCCTGTGATAGGCAGATTACTCACGCGTTACTCACCAGTCCGCCACTAAGTTGTTGACAGCACAAAAACATCTATTTCGCAAGTTTGTTTCAACTTGCTGGTGCGGGGAGAAAAATTCTATCGAATTTTTCAAACGCCAAGATGCCTTTGTGCCATCAACAACTCCGTTCGACTTGCATGTTTGAAGCACGCCGCCAGCGTTCGTCCTGAGCCAGGATCAAACTCTAACGTTATATATATTTAAAAAAATATTTTTAGGTTAGTTTGCACATACACATTGTGCGTTTGTCTCTTTGGCTCAATAACTTTAAGTAAATTGACTTTGTTTTCAATTCTTGTACAATCTATTTAATTTTCATGGTTCTTCGCTACCTCTTTTCGAGTTAGCGAGTATATATTATCACATATGCAAAACCTTTGTCAACACTTTTTTATATCTTTTTTTTACTTTTTTTACCGTTTTTTAACCTTTTCCACGATACTCCCTACCCCGTTGTAATACTTCATAACTATTTTTACTCCCTCCTAAATTTTTGTTTTTAAATTAAACAATATTTAAAACAGTCATCAAAAAAATATTAAAGTTTTAAATTTCTCTGTTTTAATCAGCGAAATTCTTTTATAGTTATACAAACAAAAAAACGAGCAACTCAAATTGCTTTTGCAATTATTTGTTTGCTCGCTAGTTTATTTTTCTAAATCTATATCCTTGTAAATAGCTGGTCTTTCTTTAGCTAAACCAGATATTTTTGCTTTATTTGCACAAACCATATTTTTCAAGTCTATTTCAGCACGCAATTTCATGTAAATACCTCCTACTTGTCCATATCATAGCACACTTTTTTAAATTTGTAAATACCTTTTTTAAATTTTTTTACATTTTTTCTGGCACTTCAATTGCAAGCACATTTAAAGCTTGAAGCAACGCCTTTTTTACTAATTTTAAAAGCGAAAGCATGCTTTGTTTGCGATTTTTGTTTTGCTCAGTTAAGATTTTATGATTATTATAAAATGTCGAAAAACTTGAAGCAAGTTCGTATGTGGCAAGACAAAGATTATTCAAGCTCTTTTCTTTGTAACATACTTCATATGCAGAATTTAGTTTGAAGATTTTATTGATTATATCTTTTTCTTCTTCACTATCTATATGAATTTCGCATTCTTCGCTTTGTGCTTTATTTAAAATTGAATTTATTCGACAAACTGTATATTGAATATAAGGTCCTGTTTTTCCTTCAAACGATAAAAACTTGTCTAAATCAAAAACATAATCTTTTCCGACATTGTTTGAAAGATCTCCAAACTTCATTGCTCCAACGCCAATTTTTAATGCCAAATCTCTATCATATTCTACCTTATTTGATTCAAGTTTTTCGCTTGCTTTTTCAATAAGAAGGTTGATTACATCTTCAAGTTTTACTGTGTCGCCCGCCCTTGTTTTAAAAGGCTTTCCATCTTTGCCATTCATTGTTCCATAACCAATATGTAATAGTTGTTGGTCTTTAGGCGAAATTTCTGCCATTTTACAAACTCTAAAAACTTGAGTAAAATGTAGTGACTGACGCAGATCGACAATGTATTCAATTCTATTAAGGTTTTTAAAATCTGCGTTCCTCATCATAATTGTGGCAATATCAGTTGTCGCGTAAAGAGCTCCTCCGTTATATTTTTTTAATATTGCTGGTGGCATTGGATTCTTATAACGCTGAACCTCATCTGGACTTTTCTTTTCTATAGGAATATTTTCACCTTCTATTGCAACATCTACAATAGTTGCTCCATCACTTTCTTTAGACAGTCCTTTTTCTTCAATTATTTTCAACGCTTTTGGGATAAATTCATCGCAATCACTTTCGCCATACCATAAGTCAAACTCTGCACCAAGCTCCTTGTAATGTTTTTTTATCTGCACAACAGATACATTTCTTATTTTTTTATATATGGTATAATACGGCTCTTGTTTTTCTTGTATTTTTAATGTCCACTCATCTGCATCTTTTTTGAATTTTTCGTCAACATTTTTCTTTGCACTTGCTTTTGGATATGCTTCATTTAACATTTCAAGAGTTATGACTGGTTCTTCTTTTGCGTTGCCAAAATAATAATCTAACACGCCGTCCTGATAGAGTTGTAACTCTGTTAGCCCCATTTGAAGTCCCCAATCTCCTAAATGAACATCAGAGATTACCTCTTCTCCCAAAAATTTATATAGTCTTTTTAAGCTTTCGCCTATTATCGGCGAGCGCAAATGACCCACATGTAATGCTTTTGCAACATTTGCACCACCATAGTCAAGTAAAACTTTTTGATTGCTGAGTTTTTTTACTCCGCATCTTTCATCGCGTAATAAAATATTTGCATAGTGGTTGAATCCTTCTTGTGTGAGTTTAATGTTTATAAACGCCGGTGGAGCAACTTCAAATTTAAAAAAACTAGACTCTTCTATATTCTTTACTATTTTGTTTGCAAGATCTATGGGTTTTTCGTTTGTTTTTTTTGCGATAGAAAAAACTGAGTTTGATTGGTAATCACAAATTGCAGGAAGAAAAGAAAAAGATACTGATGCTTGTGCGTCAATGTTTAATTTTTTTATTGAGTCATTTAATAATTTCTCTATTTCTTGCCTTACCATCATTTCTCCCTAATTTATTTCTCTTCTTGCCTCCAGTGCTTTAGCAAGCGTTACCTCATCTGCATACTCAAGATCGCTTCCCATTGCAATCCCTTGTGCAAGCCTAGTCACTTTTACTCCCAATGGAGAAAGTATTTTCGCAATATACATTGCCGTTGCTTCGCCTTCTACATCAGGGTTTGTGGCTACAATAACTTCTTCTACTTTATCATTTGTTACCCTTTGCAAAAGTTCTTTGATTTTTATTTGATCGGGCCCTCTATGCTCTAACGGGCTTATAGTCCCAAACAAAACGTGATATACCCCTTGATATGTTTTAACCTTTTCCATTGCGATGATATCTTTCGGCTCTTTCACAACACAAACAATTCTTCGATTTCTTGTTAAGCATATTGGGCAAATTTCTTTATCTGTAAAATTTCCACATACTTTACAAAATCCTATTTTGTCTTTTGCTTCTTTTATAGCATAGGAAAATTTCTCTGCTCGTTCTTTGCTTCCTTCAATCACAGAATAGGCATATCTTTGTGCTGTTTTATAACCAACACCGGGCAAAGTTCTAAATTGTTCAATTAAATTTTCAATTATTTCTTCTTGCATATTACATTCCCGGAATAGAAGGCAAAACTTCTTTTTCTTTTCTGTCAATTTGTCCAAGACAATCGTTTACTGCGCTAAGCACCAAATCTTCAAGCATTTCAACATCTTCAGGATCTACAACTTCTTTTTTGATTTTTATAGACTTCATTGTTTTATTGCCCATCATAACAACTTCAACCATTCCACCACCAACAGAGCTTGAAAATTCGCTTTCTTCAAGTTGTTGTTTTGCCTTGTTCATATCTTCTTGCATTTTTTGAGCTTGACGCATGAGTTGCTGTAAATTTCCCCCGCCAAAACCTCCAAAACCACCATATGCCATAATTTTATCCTCCTATTATAGTTAATTTATTTCCTAATATTTTTTTTAAAGTATTGATATCTTGCTGTTGAGGAAGAGATTTAGATTCTATAAGATTTATTTCAAGCTTTAAATCTAACCCTTGCCACCTTAAAGCATTTTCAATTTCTCTTCTGCCTTCTTTCAATAAATCCGCAAGCATTCCCTCTTCAATATTGACAACTATTTTGTCCCCATCAAGTTGAACATCTGTAATATCGCCACAAGCCATATGCAATGCCACAAATCGATGTTCTTTAAGATAAAGCACTATCTTGCCCCACACATTTTTTATACTTAGATTTTGATTTTCGGACTCAATTTTCAGTTTTTTTTTGCATTTTGTCCAAGCATTGCTTCAATGCTTAAGCTTTCTAGTAAAAGCCTTGGTGACAGTGTGTAACGCAATTCATTTTCGCAACTTGCAAAAGTTTGCATAAAATCTAACAGTCTATTTTCATCTATAGATTTTGATTGAGATAAATATTTTTCAAAAACTTCTTGTGGAAGGTTTAATAGATTATTAGGCTCTTTTGTTGTGGCACATATCAGTAAATCTCTTGCGTGCCTTGCTAAATCTTTAACAAATACTGCGAGATTTTTTCCCTCTTGGTCAATTTTTTGAACGAAGGTGAGTATTCCCCCAATATCCTTGTCTTTTAAAAGATCGAAATATTGTAAAAGCAAATCATAATCGGTCGTTCCAAGAACTTTTAAAACAGCATCTTTAGTAATATTGCCGTTACAATATGCAACCACACAATCAGCTATTGAAAGCGTGTCACGAACACTTCCTTCACCGCTTTGAGCAATAAGTTTTAAAGCCTCTTTTTCATAAGAGATGCCTTCTTTTGACAAAACATTTGAAAGAACTTTTGTTAAATCTTCAATTGAAAGAAGCCTGAAATCAAATCTTATACACCTAGACAAAATGGTCGCAGGCAGTTTATGAACTTCTGTTGTAGCAAGTATAAAAATTACATGACTAGGCGGTTCTTCAAGTGTTTTTAGCAGTGCATTAAACGCACTATCCGTTAACATATGAACTTCATCTATAATATAAACCTTATATTTTGCATTTATTGGCAAAAATTTAACTTTTTCCCTTAGCTCCCTCACATCGTCAACTCTATTATTTGACGCAGCATCAATCTCAATTATATTTATATCATTTTCTTTTTCTAGCCTTTGACAACTTTCGCATTTCCCGCAAGGAGAACCATTTTGATTATCTAAACAATTTACCGCTTTTGCAAATATACGAGCGACACTTGTTTTACCAATTCCTCTAGAACCTGTAAAAAGATAGGCATGTCCAAGTTTGCCACTTTCAATTTGGTGTGCTAGCGCCCTTGTAATATGCTCTTGCCCTATAACTTCATCAAATGTTTTAGGTCTATACTTTCTATAAAGTGCTAAGTGTTCCATTTTTCTCCCAATAAAATATTTTAAAAATTTTTTATCTAAAGTCAAGCCATTGCGTTTATAATTTGCATAAATATGTTGTTATCTAAACTTGCTCCGCCAACAATCACACCATCTAAACCAACAATATTTGCAAATTTGGAAGCATTTTTTGAAGTAATCGAGCCTCCATAAACAATTTTTATTTCTTTGCCCGCTTTAGATGAAAAATCTTCTTCAATAACCTTTCTAATTGATTTGAGCGCCATTTCTATATCTTTTTGAGTAGGCGTTTTCCCTGAGCCTACTGCCCAAACAGGTTCGTATGCGATAATTATATTTTCAAGTTCGTTTTCATACAAACCTTTCAAAGCTTCCTCTATCTGACTCTTTAAAGTGGCTAGCGTTTTCATTGAGTTTTTGTCCGCCAAACTTTCGCCTACGCATAAAATGATTGATAAACCATTTTTAAGCCCATTTTTGATTTTCTTGTTTACAGTTTTGTTGTCTTCTTTAAACTTAGTTCGCCTTTCGCTATGTCCAACTAAAACATAATTTGCACCAACATCAGCTATCATCTTGCCACTTATCTCGCCCGTATAACCTTTGTCATCGTCTTCGCAAATATTTTGTGCACATAATGCAATATCTCTACCTTTAAGTAAAAATCTACAAATTGGCAATGAAGTAAACGGTACAGCTAAAATAAGTTTTGCTTTATAATCTTCATACTTTGATAAAAAACTTATAAGATAATCTTTAGTTTCGTTTTCAGTTTTATGCATTTTAAAATTTGCAATAACTATTTTCGCCATTTGTCACTCCCTTTATTTTCTAAAAAAATTGTTTAAATTTTGATCTTTTCCTGAATCACATCTAGACAAGGCAATGAACCTTTTTCTATATATTTTAGCGTTGCGCCACCGCCTGTTGAAATTAAATTTATCTTTTTTTCAACGCCCGCTTTTTTTACGGCACTTATGCTATCTCCGCCACCGACAATAGAAAAAGCAGATGATTTAGCTATTGTTTTTGCAATAGCACTAGTTCCTTTTGCAAACCTTTTGTCTTCATATTTGCCGAGTGGCCCATTCCATAAAATTTGTTTCGCTTTTGTTAATTCTTCTTTAAATAGTTTAATTGTTTTTGGACCAATATCAAAAGCAAACATATCATCGTCAAGTTTTTCACTTACAAAAGGTCTTTTCTTTTTTGGCGTTTCCCTGATACAAACATGGTCAATAGGAAGTAAAATTTTCTTATTTTTCAGTTTCGCAATGCTAAGCATATCTCGAGCAAAGCCTACATCATCATCGTCAACAATCGACTCTCCGACGCTTATTCCACTGGCGACTAAAAATGTGTATGCCATCGCGCCGCCCAAAATTAAGGTGTCCGCAACATCAAGCAACTTTAAAATAAACTTTATTTTACCTTTTACTTTTGCTCCGCCTAAAACAACCACGAAAGGTCTGCGTGGCGATTGAATTGCTTCACTTAAAGTCGTGATTTCTTTTTCCATCAAAAGCCCAATAGCATTTGGCATTAACCTCGCTAGGCCATATGTTGTAGCATGTTCTCTATGCGCAACTCCAAATGCATCATTAACAAAAATTTGCCCCAACAAAGCAATTTGCTTTGCAAAGTTCATATCGCATTCGATTTCTTCTTTGTAAAATCTTATATTTTCTAAAAGAAGAACGCTTCCATTTTCCATTTGTTTGATTTGCTCTTCTACTTCTTTGCCCAACACTTTGTTTGAAAAATAAACAGGAGTAGGAAGCTCTCGCATCAAAATCATTGCAATTGGCCACAGCGATTTTCGTATATCATATCCATCTGGACGCCCTAAATGGGAAATAAGGACGATTTTTGCTTTCTTTTCAATCAAATACTTTATAGTTGGCAAAGCCTGTATAATTCTTGTTGTATCAAGTATTTTCCCGCCGTCATCGATAGGGACATTAAAATCTACTCGTAAAAGTACTACTTTCCCTTCTAAATTAACTAAATCTTTTACCGTTCTTTTCATTGTCTCTCCACTAGTACAATTTTACACTTTTTAGATATTTTTTCCAAATTATTTTAACAGCTGTTTTAAAATTTCCAAACTTTCTTCAAGGTTTTGAGTTGTTGCGAGGATCATTCTTTTTTCGCTTGCACCTTTTTGCTCTGCGCTATACCACAAAAAATGTTTTCGCATGTAGAGTTTTAGCCATTGCTCATCATAATATTTTCGCAGAATGGTTAAATGTTTTTTTACTACTTCAAACTTGCTTCCTTCAAATTTATTCCCGAAAATTTCTTGAAATATCCACGGCTTGCCTTGAGCTCCTCTACCTATCATAACCCCGCTTGCGCCTGTTTTTAACATATTTTGATAGCTTTCTTTGTCAACAACATCTCCATTTCCAATGACTGGGATAAGAAGCGATTGACTTAGTTTGGCTATTGCATCGTAGTTGGCTTTTCCACTATATCCTTGTTCCAAAGTTCTAGCATGCAGAGTAACAAAACTTGCACCTGCTTCTTGGCACATTTTGCCAAATTCCAAACTGATATCTTTGTTTTTGCCAAGCCTGAATTTTACTGAAACAGGTCTATTTGATGCTTTAACACAAGATTTTATTATTTTCTCTGCTAAAAGAATATTGCTCATAAGAGCGCACCCTTCTCCATTTTTAACTATTTTCGGCGCCGGACAGCCCATGTTTATATCAATAATATCGTATTTGTCCAAAAGAGGATTTCTTACTGATTGCGCCATTATTTCACTTTCATGACCAAATATTTGACCAATTTTTACTTTTTCATTCGGTGCTGTTATCGTCATAAGCGCAGTTTTTTGTGGATTGTGAAGCATGGCTCTAGAAGACAGCATTTCACTAAAACAGCCTTCAGCACCAAAATCTGCACAAACGCTTCTAAATCCAACATCGCTAACGCCAGCCATAGGCGCCAAAAACAAATTTTTCTCAAATTCAATGTTACCAATTTTCATGGGTATATTTTAGCAAAATTAAAGATTTTTGCAAACCTTTTAAAAGGTTATTCGACATTTCTTAACTTTTTTTGTAGTAATGGTTTTACAAACTGCAAAATAAGAGGTAACGCTAGCAAAATATAACTCGCCCCTCCAACAATCACTGCAAAAATTAACCCCCATAAATTATTAAACAGTGTCAAAATAACTTTCACTAACAAAAACATTATAACTGAACACATAAGAGGAAGCGCCAAATTGTAAAAAGGTATTTTTATCAAATTTTTTAACTTTATAATAGCAAAAAGGCAAACGCTTCCTGCTAAAAAAATGTTTGAGATTGGCAAAGCAAAAATATGAACATTTTTTTGTAGTGCTAAAGTCATTACTAAAAAGATTTTTATTAAACTTCCAAAGATAGAACTTATCATAGAAAATAAATACAACCCTTTTGCTTGCAAAAGTGACAAAAATAGTTGCATAAGAGCCGTAAGAACAGTTGAAATCCCACCTATATAAGTAAGCACCACCGCATAGTCAAGATATCCATTTATAAGATTTGGATAAACAATGGGATAAATAATTTTGGCAATAGAGGCTATACCAAAAACAAGTGGCAAAACAAAAAGCCAGAGAATAGAAAAACATTTGCTTATAATTTCTATTTGTCCTTTTTCATCTTTTATTGAAGAAAGGTACGAAACTTTTGGTAACAAACTCATGCCTACTGAAAGCGAAATTATAAGAGGGAAATTTAATAATGCGCCAACGACGCCTGTTTGCAGTCCATAAAGACGAGTGGCTTCATTTTGAGCTATTCCGGCTTTTACGAGCAACGAAACAATAAAAATTGAATCAATTGCATGAGTTAGTGGAATAATACTGTTGCCAACGCTCAAGGGCAATACCGCTTTAAAAAAAGATGCGCGACATTGTTTATTTTTTTCAGTTTTTGTTCTGTATTTTATCAGCATTACAAAAGCAAGATATAAAAACGCTAAGACTTCTCCCGCTGTGATACCTAGCAAAGCGCCAAAAACTCCACTTGCGACGCCGTAGTTTATCAAAATTTTGGCAAACATAAGACCTAGACAAAGTTTTATAGATTGTTCTATGACTTGACTGACAGCGGTTGGCGCCATATTTTCATAACCTTGAATAATTCCTCGATACACGCCTATAAGAGCCCCCAGTGGCAGAAGAAAAACTAAAAGCATATAAGAATATTTAGCATTTGGTATCCCTTGAAGTGAAGATATTTGTCCAGAAAAAAATGCGTAAACTAGACCAAGAACTAAACTAAGACCAGCAGAGAATAAAAGAGCGATTCTAAAATATCCGTTTATTTTTTTAAATTCTCCGCAAGCTCTTGCACTGGAAACAAGCTTAGAAAGAGAGTTTGTAACTCCACCTGTAACCAAAACAAGAGAAAGAGAATATAAAGACATAACCATTTGAAAAATACCAATACCCTCTATTCCGATAATATTTGTAAGAGGAAGCCTAAAAAAAGCACCAAAGATTTTGCATAAAAATCCACTCAAAATTAGTAAAAAAGCACCTTTCCCAACACTATTTTTCATGAAAATATAGTGTGAAATGCAAAAAAAAATATACAAAATTGTTAAAATGGTATTTACAAATCAAATAAAATGTGTTAAAATTGAGCAAAAGGAGCGCGAAATGACGTTTACAAATTACACATCAGATGAACTTAAACTTATCGATAATAAATTTCAACGCAACAGTGCTGATGAAATTGCAAGAACAAGAATGAATAATTGGCGTTCAATGAATGCTATTTCTGGCTACTATTTTGATGGAAAAGTAAAAAAGATATTGAATGGATATGGCTTACCTACAAATCCTGCATACCCTAATGAGACAAACGAATTTTATTCTGCAATGGCATTCTTTAAGAATAATAAAAATTATTTTGAGAAAAGTCCTGCTATGGCTAAGATAATTGATTTGTTTAGTTGGGAACATGAAGACTATGAAAATTATGTAAGACCCTATCTAGTCAGCACTGAACTCACAAAATCTTTAATGATAAGCTTCAAAGATATTGATATAAGAAAAGTCGCCAACTTGTTTGCTGAAAAAGGAAATAAACCTTTAGAAGAAAAATCTATCACACATAACAGCGCAGAACTTGCTGAAGCAGAAAAACTGGTCGTAAACAAAATAAACGAATGGAAAAATGATATAATTGAATATTACCGTTCAAATAATGATGAAAAATAAGACGAAGAAAATTCGTCTTATTTTATTTTTCAACAAACATATCTTTTTCAACTTCTAGATTTTCAACCAAAGAATCGTCTCTTTCCACTTCAACGCTGTCTTCGTTGTCTGTCATAATATCATTTTCCTCAGTATCTTCAAATTCATCATAAAGTTCATCAGCCATTTTCGCGCTGAGTTTATTTTGCTCTTTTTTTGTTTCATCAGTACTTGTATATGAAAAATTTTTATCAGCTTCTTTTGTTGTGTTATTACTTTTTTGTGCTGTTGCTGCAGTTGCATCTTCTTTTTTATTAGTTTTATCACTATTTTTAATTGAAACTTCTAATGTTTTCTTTTTTTCAGGTTTTGCTGTTTTTACTTCTTTTTTTTGTGCCTGTTTCTGTTTTCCTTGTTTATTATTTGAAGAATCAGTTTGACCTTTTGTGGCTTTTTTAGTAGTTTGAGCAGTTGAAACAGTTGCTTTTTTTGTCTGATTTAATTCTACTATTTGCGTTTTTTGTTCTTCGGTCTTATAAAAAGGTTTGTTAAACTCTTTGACCAAATCTTTCAGTTTGCCTTTCCCATCATCTACCTTTTCGATTCCACCAAATTTATTTATTACTTCGTCTAAAATTTCTTTTGCTTTGGAAAATTTTCGATTTGGCAAAACATCTTCGTATTCATTTAGTTTGTTTTTGTATTCTGCTATAATTGCTTTTCCTATTTCCCCATATCCTTCAAAAATGGCCAAAGCACGAATAACAAAAAATTGACTTCCCATCTCATATAAATCGCGCCAATACAAAAGTTCTTCGTTTTGCCAGTATATCCAAATATTTAAATTTGGTACTTCTTCATCTCGAATTGTCGTCGCTACATCAACAAGGTTATATTTTTCTCTTACCTTAATTCTAAAATCTACATCGTTAGGTGCTGCAAAACTTGATATAATTGTTTTTATTTCTCTATCATCGATTTTTTCACAAATATACAGATCCGCTTTGGCAATTTCTTCTTTATATGTGATTTCTACTTCAAACTTGAAAACCACTTTTGCATATGTTGTATGAGCAACAAATCCCCGCTCATCTTCTTCTTGGATTTCTTTTTGTGCCTTAATTAAATCTTTTTTTATGTCATCTTTTATGTAGTATTCGCCTTTTTCATCAAACTGTCCCATTAAGTGAAACTGCAAAAACAACATTTTATTATTTATTTTTTGATAATCTATAAAATCAATTTTGCTAAGAACAATATCTTCACCAAAAACTTGAAATTCTTTTTTTGGTTCTTCTGTTTTAGGTTCTTCCGATGTTTGAGGCGCAGGATTTTTGTCTTGCTGTGACGCCTCTTGAGAATCATTTACACTTGCAAAATAAAATTTCTTTTTTCTCCCCATTGTACACCTCAAAAAAATTATACCATAAATTGCGACAATCTGCAATTATTTCTTCAAAAAACTTATACAGAAAGGGCTCTCTTTTATCGAATTAAGCGTGATTCCATTTGATACACATTTGCCGTTGTGATTAAACAAGCATTCCGCTTTACAGGAAATACTCAATGCTTTGCTGTCTCTTTGTGGCGCAATATTCGGCGTTTTTTCAAACAAATTTTTAGTAATATCCTCTACATCTTTTTTTGTTTCGTCATGCTCATAGGTTTGACAAATAACTTTATTGTTTACCAAAATTCCCTTTGCTTTGCAAGTAAATCTATCATTAAATTTGCAAGTTGTTTTTCTACACCTTATATCCATATATGCCTCCACAATAAAATATTGACAAAAAATTGACATTATAAACAAAAATAATTACAATAAAGTTAAGAGGTAAAATATGAAAGTTGTATTATTAAAAGATGTAAAGGGAACAGGAAAGAAAGGAGAAATAAAAGAAGTTTCAGATGGATATGCAAAAAATTTTCTATTAAAAAATGGAATGGCAAAAGTTGCAAATAAAAGCACAATAAATGAAAACTCAATGCAAAAAGAAGCAGATGCATATCATAAAGAAATGGAAAAGCAACAAGCCATCGCTTTGGCGAACAAATTAAAAGACATTAAGATAAACTTAACAATAAAATGTGGCGAAAATGGAAAAACTTTTGGCTCTGTAACATCTAAAGAAATTGCTGAGCAATTAAAGAAAGAAGGCTATGAAATAGATAAGCGAAAAATAGAGCTTTCTGAGCCACTGAAAACTATTGGAGAATATCAAATTCAAATAAAACTTCACCCTGAGGTTTCCACAAAGATAAAGCTCTCTATCACAAGTTTATAAAAGAAAGTAAGCTAAATATATATGCTTACTTTTTTGCTAAAAATCTTTGTTTTATATCTCTCAAATTATAAAAATTTATATATGAAACCAAATTTTCTAAAACTTTTATAGTTTTTTATTTGTTTTTTATAATCGTTATATTTAGTTTTTGCCCTTTCTTTAAATTCCATGTAAAGTTTTTTGTTTTTAGGCGATTTTCTTGTTTCTAACAAAAATTGTAACAACATTAAGAAATACCAAGCATTTACCTTTTCTTTGTTTTTATAGTTTTTCTCTTCAATTTCTATTTTTTCAAAATTATCTAAATTTTCGAGCAATTTTATTTTGCAATCGCTAAATTTTTCATCTTTGGATTTTAAAGAAGACAAACTACTTTTTGTTTTAACATAATGATACAATTTTTCATTTGTGTATTTCACTTTATAGTCTTCTGGACATTTTTTTAAATAACTATAGCAAAAGCATAAATCTTCGCCAAAGTTTTTTGTATCTTCTTGAAAAAAGACATTTTCTAAATATTTTTTTAAAAATATTTTGTTCCACAAGCATACAAAAAGTGTTTTATCTGTAAACAATTCCCCTATTGCATCTGTTGTGCTGAATGTTTTAATTGTTTCTCTACAATTTATTTTTTTCCTTTTTGAGCGAGTGAAATTGCATGAAGTCAAACAGACATCTTTTTCAAATAAAGAGATCAATTTGCTCAAGTAATTTTTATCATAAAAATCATCAGCATCGCAAAATGCAATATACTTGCCTTTAGATGCCTTCAAACCATCATTTCTAGCTGAAGAAGCTCCGCCGTTGTCTTTTGTTATTACTTTAACTCTAGAATCAACAACGCTTTTTAGCACATCTAAAGTTCTATCTTTTGAGCCGTCGTTAATAACAATAACTTCTAAATTTTTATAAGTTTGATTAAGAACTGACTCTACACATCTTTTTATAGTTTTTTCTGCGTTATATGCCGGGATAATTATACTGACTAATTCTTCTGCCATTTTTTTCTCCTTTTAAGCGTTTGCAAGTTTTTCCGCTCTATCTTTAATTGTCAGCGCTTCGATAAATTGGTCAATATCTCCGTTTAAAACGCCCTCTATATCATATGAACTTAGATTTACTCTGTGATCGGTAACTCTTCCTTGTGGATAATTATATGTTCTTACTCGCTCAGAACGATCTCCAGTCCCTACTTGACTCTTCCTATTTTCTTTATATTCTTTATCTCTTTGCTCTTTATAAAAATCATATAGTTTAGCACGCAAAATTTTCATTGCCTTTTCGCGATTTTTTATTTGTGATCTCTCATCTTGGCAAGCCACTACAATACCCGTTGGAATATGTGTAATTCTGATGGCACTTTCTGTTTTATTTACATGCTGTCCGCCCGCACCAGAAGAGCGATATGTATCTATTTTTAAATCTTTTTCGTCAATTTCAACATCTATGTCTTCTATTTCAGGCAAAACTGCAACAGTAGCTGTTGACGTATGTATACGTCCTTGGCTTTCCGTTTCTGGCACTCGTTGGACTCGATGTACTCCGCTTTCATATTTCAGTCTGCTATATGCCCCTTTACCTTTAATCAAAAAAGTAATAGCTTTTATTCCACCAAGCTCTGTCTCACTTAAATCAAGAATTTCAAACTTCCAATGATGTTTTTCAGCGTAATATTGATACATCTTAGCTAGTACAGAGCAAAATAGAGAGGCTTCTTCTCCTCCTGCGCCCGGTCTAATTTCTACTATAACATTGTTGTCGTCATTTTCATCTTTTGGTAAAAGCAAAATTTTAATTTCTTCGCAAAGATTTTCTAGAGAATGTTTAAGGTTGCCAATTTCTTCATAAAACATGGCTTTTATTTCATTTTCTTCTGCATTATGATACTCTTTTTCGCAAATCAAATATTCATCATACATTTTTTTCAATTTTTCATAACTTTGAGCAACATCTTCAATTTGAGACCTTTCTTTGGCAATTTTTCTCCATTCATTGTTGTTTGCAATAATTGACGGATCCGACACCTTCAGTGTAAGTAGGTCATATTTCTCTTTCGCTTTTTTTGTTTTTTCTAGTAAACTATTTATCAATTCTTCCATAAACAATCCTTTCTATTTTATTATAATCATTTAATACTTTAATGTCTAGAAAATTTTGTGCTTTCATTAAAGAAGCAATTTTCTGCGCCTGCCCTTTTCCTACTTCAAAAAATAAATACCCACTTTTTTTTAAAAAAGAAGGAGCAAATTTTACAATTTTTCTATAGAATTCATAGCCATCTGTACCACCATCTAATGCCATTTTTGGATCATAATCTTTGACTTCTTTGTCTAATTTCTCAATATCTTTAGTTTTAATATATGGAGGGTTTGAAACAATCAAGTCAAACTTCTTTTTTATTGAAGAAAATAAATCAGAATGCACAAACTCCACTTTGACATTGTTTTGCTCTGCATTAAATTTCGCAACTGTAAGAGCTTGTTTGGATAGGTCGCTAGCATAAATTTGCGCTGTGGAATTTTTTGCTATAGCAATAGCAATAGCACCGCTGCCTGTGCATAAATCTAACACCGTCTTTAAATTGTCTTTTTTGATTTTTTTTAGACATTCATCTACTAAAAGTTCCGTTTCCATTCTTGGTGAAAGAACTTTTTTGTTAACTTCTATCTTACAACCATAAAAATCTACAAAACCAAATATGCTTGAGAGAGGCTCGCCTTTTGCTCTTCGCCCGCAATATGAAAGTATTTTTTTCGCTTCCTCTTTGCTGACGCTTTTTTTTAATTTTAATTCTGCTCTGTTAACACCTAAAACATTGGCGATTATCCATTCCACATCGCTTTTTTCATATCTTTCGTTTGCTTCCAATTTTGTTTTCATTTCAGCAAAAAGGCTAGAAAGTGGAACTTCTCCATTTTCATATTTCTCATCATTTTGATTTTCTATTTCAATTTGCACCATATTTGAAATCTCTATTTGTGTTATGCTAGGCTTTATGAAAACAAGCCAAGTTGTAATAAATGAAAAATCGCGAAACAAATTTGTTTTTGCTTTCTCTATTAAGGACAAAATTTCATAACTCAATCCAATAAGAAATAAGAACAAAGCAAGGTTTATAAAAAAATTTGCTATCCATAAAACATTTATTGCAACTAAGGATATCACAAAAGTTGAAAATAAACAAACAATAACTATAAAATTTAAAAAGTTTGATACAGAAACCTTTTTGCCTGATAAAAGATTTTGTCCTATGCTATTAAATTTAAAAAAACTTTGCATATATGGCAAAAATCTTAACAAAACGAAGGATAGATAGATAATTAACGTCCTAAATAGCGATATCAAAAATCTTAAAAGCAACCTATCTTGTATTTTTAGAACCGTTTCTAATATGAAACTTGGGCCAAATCCTAAAATAACAAATCCATAAATAAAAGCAAGCAAAATTGTAGCAAAAAGTAATAAATATTTAGAAATAAATTCGATTTGTTTGCTATTTGTATAACTTTTCGTTTTTTCTTCTTCTGTCCTAGAATTCATTTCATCTTCTAAAATCAATGTTTTTATATATGAAAAAATGCCAACAAAGAAATATAATATACCTCTTAAAAATGGGACACTCCAACCTTTCCCTATTTTTTCATTTTTGCTTCTTACTCGCTTTTGTCCATCACAATCAATAAAAGCAAGGCAATACCTGCCATCTTTAACCAAAGCCAATCCGTTATTTAAAGGGAATACAAAATTTTTCACAAAAACATTGTTGACAATAAAAAGCAACAGTAAACCAAAAATTTATATTGATTTATCATGTTTTTTATAAAATCATCAATAATTTTACTAAAATTAAATTTTTGCTGATACTTTTATCCTTATTATAAAATAAAATTGTTATGAAATATATTTTAAAAATTTAATTTTTTTCTTATTTAATATCACCAAATATCACCAAAAATTATTCGACATTTTGTTAAAATATAAGTTTAAAGAGATTTTTTTAACAAAAAAAATTTTTATTTTTTATATAAAAAAGCGCACAACTGCAAAATCTTGATTTTGATATTGTCCGCTTTAATTTATAAATTTTATAAACCATATTTTTTATTGAACTTTTCAACATTACCACTAGCATCAACAACTTTTTTCTTTCCAGTAAAGAATGGGTGACATTTGTTGCAAATATCTATACTCATTGTATCACCTTTTACAGTTGATTTTGTTTTAAATGTGTTTCCGCAAGCGCATGTTACAGTTACTTCATGATAATCTGGATGAATATCTTTTTTCATAATTTTACCTCCGATTAGTCTCCCACATAAGGAAGAAGCGCCATATTGCGTGCTCTTTTAATTGCAGTGCAAAGTTCTCTTTGGTGGTGAGCACAAACCCCAGTTTGTCTTCTTGGCAAAATTTTGCCTTTTTCTGTAATATATTTTTTTATCTTTGCAACATCTTTATAATCAATAGCTTTTTCGCCAGCAACACAAAAAGCACAAACCTTTTTCTTAGAAGGTTTACGAAATTTTTTTGCTGGTTTTTCTTCTACTTTAACTTGTTCGCTCATATTTATCTCCTTTTAATTAAAATGGCAAACTGTCATCATCAATAGGTTCAAGTTCTGCTACATTTTGAGCAGGTTTTGAAGCTTGAGACATAGAAACGCTTTCGCTAGAAGAATCAGTTGGTTTTGTCCCTAAAAATTCAACATCGTCAGCAACTATATCAGTTGTGTATCTTTTTGAGCCATCTTGAGCTTCATAAGAAGAGTTTTGAAGTCTTCCAATAACGCAACATTTTGAGCCTTTTTTCAAAAATTTATGACAGTTTTCGCCTAGACCTCTCCAAACCACAATGTTGAAGAAATCTGCTTGTGGACCATTGTCAGAATTGCCAAACCTTCTTTGAACAGCCAAAGAAAATCTGCAAACTGAAACACCACTATTAGTCGTTGTAAGTTCAGGATCTCTTGTAAGATTTCCAATTAACATAACTTTGTTCATAATTTCTCCTTAAACGCATTATTTTCTAACAAAAATTTGTCTAACAATGCCTTCTGTAATATTCATGAGTTTTGCCATTGCATCAACTTCTTGAGGAGCGAGTTCTACATTCATAAGAACATAGTAACCTTCATTTTTGAAGTTGATA
>CALVNT010000012.1 GCA_944349925.1 uncultured Clostridia bacterium | reverse complement strand
TTCTAGGCTGGGCTGTTCTTTGCAACTTACAACTACAGGAATGACTCCGGGCAGTGCAATGAATAGTGGCAATAAGCGCTTATGTGAAAAAGAAATTGGTGTTCCTTGCTTAGCTATAGGTGTGCCTTTGTTGATCAACACAAAAAGTTTGGGTTTTGATGAAGAATTTTTGCTTGCTCCTAAAGATGTCAAAGAAAACATTGAAAATCTTGCTTACATTATATCTAAAGCGTTGATGGAGGGGCTAAGATGAATTATTATTTATTTATACCTTTTTTTATAATTGTTTTATTTATGTTGCCAATAAAGTTTAAAGTTAAATTTTCTTGCAATCTTTTAAATAGAAACGGTGCTTTTGGAATTTTTTTATTTAAGAAAAAACTTATGCATCAGCGTTTTTGGCTCAAAAACGGGAAAATATTATTACAAGACGAAAACGAAGTGAAAACTATGGAAATTGAATTTGATAGCAAAGAAGTGATATTTGTAGATGTTTTTACCAAACTCATAAAAAATAAAACGCGCTTAAAAGAATTGTACTTATTCTATAATGTGGGTTTAGCAGATGCTTTTTCATCTGCCATGTTTGCCGGAATTATAAATCTTGCCTGCCTTATTTTGTTTACCAATTTGAAAAACACGCGACCTACTGCTTCAATGGCTGTTTATGACACGGTGTCATATAATAGAGCAGTTTTAGAATTTGCTGTCAAAACTCATATTTCAATTTCTTTGTTTGATGTTGCATATTCTTTTATAATTTGTCTCATTATAACTAATAGAATTGCAAAACAAAAACTTGAAGAAAAAGTTAAACAAGGGGTGAAAACATGAAGTTTGAAAATGAAGAAAAGTCAATCAACAGTCTTATTGATAGTGCAATGGAAAAAATAAAAGGTATTGTAGATTCTAGCACAATTATTGGTGAGGCAATAGTAACAGAAAGTGGTAAAACAATAATTCCTATTTCGAAAGTAAGTGTTGGTTATGTCGTTGGTGGTGGTGAATATGCAGATCTTTCTGCTAGGCGCGTTGCAAGGCATTTTCCAATGGCGGGTGGAAGTAGTGGTGGTATGAGTGTTGCACCTGTTGGCTTTATTGTTGAAAGTGAAGGAGAAATTTCATTTGTAAATGTTGAAAATAAAACTTTATATCAAACTATATTAAATACTTTTAATGCTTTTATTAACAAAGTTAGCAAGGAGAAAAACGATGAAAATAGTTAGATTTACTTGCCTTGTTTTTGTTATCATTTTTGCTCTCACTACGCTATTTGGAGCGGTTATAATGTCTATTTCGCCAATAAAGACGCAGGCTTATGACAGTACTAGTGCAAAAGCCATGTGTGTTATGGAAACTACATCGAAAAGAGTTTTATCTAGCAAAAATATGGATAGCAAGCTTGCTATGGCTTCGACTACAAAAATTATGACAGCAATTACGGCTATTGAAAATTGTCAGGACTTAGACAAAACTTTTACAATTTCTCCTAAAGCGGTTGGAGTTGAAGGAACAAGCTTATATCTAAAACAAGGAGAAGTCTTCTCGACTCGAGATTTGTTATATGGGCTTATGCTTATATCAGGCAATGATGCCTCTATTGCGATAGGAGAGCATGTTGGGGGTAGTACAAAAAATTTTGTAACTTTAATGAATAATACGGCTCAAAAAATAGGTGCAACAAATTCACACTTTGATAATACACATGGGCTTGATTCAAAAACTCATTATACAACAGCTTACGACCTTGCGTTAATAACAAGTTATGCAATGCAGAACCCTATTTTTAAAGAAATTGTTTCTACTAAAAATATTAAAATAACAAATGCAGATGGCAAGACGCGTTATCTTAAAAACAAGAATAAACTTTTAAATAGTTTTGATGGCTGTAATGGAGTAAAAACTGGTTTTACAGATAATGCGGGAAGATGTTTAGTTTCAAGTGCAGAAAGAAATGGTATGGATATAGTCTGTGTAGTTTTAAATTGTGCTCCTATGTTTGAGGAGTGTTCTTCCCTTATGGAAAACGCATTTAATGAATACAAATTATATGATTTGACGACACTATATGATTTTAGTAACAACATTGCGGTTTTAGAAGGAAGAACTGATAAAGCTCAAATAGGTACATTTGGACACTTTTATTATCCATTAACAGAAAGTGAATTGGAAAGGGTTAAAATAAAGTAAAATGTAGAAAATTCAGTTGTTGCTCCAGTTGAAAAAAATCAAGAAGTTGGAAAGGTTGAAATTTATTTAGATAAAAACTTGCTTTTCTGTGAAAAAATATTTACAATAGAAAGAGTAAGGAGAAATTCACTTTGGCAAAAACTATTTGATGTTTTGTCTGAGTGGTAAAAAGGAAATGAGATTAAATAAATTTTTAGCGTCAGCAGGTATCGCTTCTAGAAGAAAATGTGACCAGCTTATAGCAGATGGCTTAATATCAGTAAATGGAAAGATTGTAAATGAGCTTGGCAGTGTAATAAATGAAAAAAAAGACAAAGTTTTCTTTGAAGGAAGACAAATTTTTCTTCCTTCTTCTTTTGTATATATAAAACTAAACAAACCAAAAGGTTATGCTTGTAGCGCTCATGATGAAAAAGGACGAAAAACTATTTATCAACTTGTTCCTTCGCGGGAACGGCTTTTTTCGATTGGCAGGCTTGATTATGATACAGAAGGCTTGCTGATTTTGACTAATGACGGCGATTTCGCAAATAAAGTTGCACATCCAAAATATTCAATAGATAAAGAATATCATGTTACCATTGAAGGAGCAATAAAAGAAAGTGAGCTAGCTGTACTTAGAAAAGGAGTCGTGATTGATGGGGAAAGAATGCCATCTGCTAAAGTTGAATTTCTTTCTTCTGATGATAAATATACAAAACTTTCTGTTGTTATAAATGAAGGGTTGAATAGACAAATTCGTCGTATGTTTGAAGCAATTGGGAAAAACATAAAACTTTTAAAAAGAGTTAGAATTGGGCGTGTAAGACTTGGCGGAGTCAAAAGAGGCTCATGGCGAGATCTCACGACTGAAGAACTTGACTCTCTTGTGAGGCCAGAGTGAAAATAGCTATAATTGGAGCAGGCGCATCAGGACTTTTGGCTGGAGGGATTTTGTCGCAAAAACATGAAGTTGTCATATTTGATAAAAATGAAAAATGTGGTAAAAAATTGTACATAACAGGTAAAGGTAGATGCAACCTAACAAACAATTGCTCAAAAGAAGAATTTTTAAACAATGTTGTTAGCGGGGAAAAATTTATGTTTTCTTCAATAAATCAATTTCCACCTCAAGAGATAATAAATTTTTTTGAAAATTTAGGTTTAAAATTAAAAACAGAGCGTGGAGGCAGGGTGTTTCCACAAAGTGATAAATCTAGTGATGTTATAAAATGTCTAGAAAAATTTGCCTCAAAATGTAAGATTTGCTTAAATGAAAAAGTAAAATCAGTCAGTTTTGACAAAAATATTTTTAATCTTAAAACAGACAAAAAAGAATACGAATTCGATAGAGTAATCGTCGCAACTGGTGGTAAAAGTTATCCTTTAACAGGAAGTAGCGGAGATGGATATAGTTTTGCAAAAGAAATTGGACATAAAATAATTGAGTTAAAACCCGCACTTGTACCAATAGAGCTAGAAGATGATTTTGTAAAAAATTTACAAGGTATAAGTTTGAAAAATGTAACATTAAAAGCTGTCGCAGATGGCAAAAAATACTCTTTATTTGGAGAAATGCTTTTTACGGATAAAGGAATAAGCGGACCTATAGCCTTAAGTTTATCAAGTTTTATTAACCGCACGCACAAAGTAGAACTTATAATAGATTTTAAACCAGCTTTAGATGAAGAAAAGCTTATGGCAAGAATAATACGTGATATAGATGAAAATAAAAATAAAACAATGCAAAGTTTTATGAAATTATATCTTCCTCGTGCAGTTGGTAATGTTTTTCTTGATAAACTTTGCATTTCTCCAGAGCAAAAAGTTAATAATTTTACAGTCAAAAAAAGAGAAGAATTTTTAAAACTTCTAAAACATTTTCCTTTAAAATTTAAGTCGCTTTATCCAATTGAATCAGGGATAATAACTTCCGGTGGAGTTGATTTGAAAGAAATAAATCCTAAAACAATGGAAAGCAAGTTGCAAAAAGGTTTATATTTTATCGGTGAAGTTTTGGATGTAGATTGCTTGACTGGTGGATACAACTTAACAACTGCATTTGCAACAGCCTTTGCTTGCGCTCATAATTTAATATAAGGAGGTTTTATGTTTCATATTATACAATGTTTGCTCGCTTTACCTATACGAATGAGTTATCCAACAAAATTTATAGGTAAAAACAACATTCCAAAAGGTCCTTGTATTATCGCTAGCAATCATACATCTAATTTAGATGCTGTTTTGCTTGCAGTGCACACTTGGGAGAAAAAATATTATCTTGCGAAAAAAGAACTTTTTAAAAATAAATGCTTTGGCTTGGTGCTTAAAAGTTTTGGAGCTATAAAGATTGATAGACAGACAACTGATGTTGGTGCTATAAAAAAATGTATGAAGGTTCTAAAACAAGGCAAAAAACTTGTCGTATTTCCTGAAGGAACAAGAAATGAAAATAAAGATATGCAATTAGGGGAAGTTAAGCACGGAGTAGCCATGTTTGCCATTAAAGCTAAAGTCCCAATTGTACCTATGTTTATCGCCAAAAAGCCTAAATTTTGGAGAAGGAATAGGGTGATCATAGGAGAGCCTTTTTCGCTAGAGGAATTTTACGGAAAGAAATTAGATAATGAAGTCTTAAATATAGCCAGCGAGGTTGTGGCAAATAAACTTGATATCCTTCGTCAAATCACTCTTAATTCTTTGACAAAAAGAAAATAATTTGTTAAACTTTTGTTAAAGGATTGAATATGAATGATAGCAAATTTAATTTAGATGAAATTGAAAAAACTTTTACAAACTATAAAAAGGGACAAATGTTTGACGGTGTTGTAGTAGTAAAACGCCCAGAAGGAGCTATATTTAATATTGGTGGAAAAAATGATGCTTTTTTGCCTTGCGAAGAAGCTGAAGATTACGACAAAATTTTGATTGGTGATAGATTTAAAGTTATAATTTTAAATTCAAAAAATGAAAATGGACTAATTGAAGTCTCTAAAAATTTAGCAGATGATCAAATTTTGCAAACACAAAATGCAAATAGGCTAAAACTTGGAAGTAAATTTTCTTTTGTTCCAACTTATAGCAATGATGATGGATTGATTTCAAAAATGGGCGACTATGAAATATTTGTGCCAAACATGGAAACATCAACAAAATATCACGACAAAAGAAAATGTGTTGGCAAACAGTTTGAAGCTGTTGTTACAGAAATTGATAAAGAAAGAAAAAAAATTATAGCTAGCATAAAACTTTTAGAAGAGCAAGTACGGAAAACAAATGAAGAATTGTTTTGGAATTCTATTTTTATAAATAAAATAGTAAAAGGAACAATAAAAAAAATATTGCCATATGGAGCGTTTGTTGAAGTTGGTGGCATAGATTGCTTTTTGCATATTTCAAATATTTCTTACAATCACATATCTTCACCTGAAGAAGTTATTAAAGTTGGCGAAAACTATACTTTTAAAGTCATCGAAGTTGATAGAATAAATAAGAAGGTTGCATTAAGTTTGAAAGCTTTGCAGGAAAGCCCAAAACAAAAAGCTATAAAACAACTTGAAATAGGGCAAGTTTATGATGGAGTTGTTATTAAAATTTTAAGATTTGGTGCCATTGTTAAACTTGAAAATGGTGCCACTGGATTATTGCATATAAAAAATGCAACAGATCAAAACAATAAACAGATTTATGAAATTGTGAAACTAGACCAAAAAGTTAAAGTTGATGTAATAGATAAAAACGAACAAGAAGAGAAAGTCTCTTTTCAACTTGTAAACTAAATTTTGAGGCTATTATCTTTTGCATAATACTATATTTAGTAGTATTATGCAACCAACATCTTTAAAAAATCGTACATAAATATATAAAAATTTTCTGCCTATTCTAATTTTCTTCCTGTTTTAAGTAAAAGTAAAACGCTATGCTACTGTGGCTCAGTCGGTAGAGCAATCGATTCGTAATCGATAGGTCGCGGGTTCGATTCCCGCCAGTAGCTCCAAAGGAGACGGGAGAGAACTCGCGAGCGTAGTAAAAAGCACGCAACCATATTTTCATTTTTTATAGATGTTGTTTGTCTTTAACAATTTAAAAATGGCAAAGTCTCTAAAGATAAACACCATCAAAGAGTATTCGTTTTTTGTGTTATTTTGTTGAAAGACTATAAAAAGAAAAAAGTTTTTGAGATTTATTGTTTGTCTTTTATTTGACTTTCTTTAATGTTTTTTTGTATTATTATTTAAGAGGTGAATTATGTTTGCAGGTATAATAGTCGTTTTATTAGGAGTCTGTGCCTTTGTTATGCTAACTCAGCCAGCTCTTGCATTTTATGGCGGAGAAGGTAATGAAATTTCTCAAGCAATTAAAGATTTCTTAAACAAAAATTTTTCAGGTTCGACAAATTGTTATGATTTATTGGTTTTTAAAGATGGACAAAGTACGTATTGGCTAGTAGGAAATATTTTTTTAATAATAGCAATGGTCTTTTGTGGATTATTACTTCTTTTCACAATAGTTAATTTAATAATGCAAGCAATGGGCAAAAAAAATTTTATTGGTACTAGAATTTTTGCTATTTTCTTCTTTATTTTTACTCTTATAAGTACAATTATGTATGTTCTGTTTGCAAACGAAATGATGAACACAAATTTTGAAGACTTTATTCAAACAATTAAAGATGGGGGCGTGGTTTTTACTGTAGGTTATGGTATTATTTGCTTCTTGATTTCTTCATTGCTTTCTATCTTCTTTGCAAGCAAAAAGAAAAAATAAATTGGAAGAAAAAATGAAAAATTTGGAATTATTATCAGAACTTTTAGAAACATCTGCATCTGCTTGTGAAAACTTTATCATAAGCGAAATAGCTTTAAACGATGGCAATGTTGAGGTTTCTCAAAAAGCAAGTAGAGACGGGCAACAACTTCTAAAAACACTTATAAAAGATATTTTTTTGGAATTTAAAGAAGAATTTGACACAGTTTCAACAAATTGTTTAGATTATGATTATCCAAATAATATGGAACTTATTAAGGCTTTAAATTCGATTACTAAAAATGGTGGTGCTCTACTCGGGTGCGATGATGAAAAAATAGTAAAAATCATAGCGGAAAAATTGCAACAATCTATAAATACAGCAGTTGAAATTTATATAAATTTATTTGAAAATTGAATTTAACAAAATAATGAGGGGTTATGTTAAATATTGCTATAGATGGTCATGTTGGAAGTGGTAAAAGCACTCTTGCGTTTGAACTTGCCAAAAGATTAAATTTAAAAGTTTTAGACACTGGGGCAATTTATCGTTCTATTGCTTGTGAATATAAAAAGAAATTTGGAAGTAATGTTTGCCAAAATAATTTAAAAGAATTAATAAATGATATAAAAATCGAAATTAAATTTATTGACAACCAACAACATGTTTTTATAAACAATAATGACTATTTTCAATATTTAAGGACCGAAGAAATTTCGCTTTTAAGTTCGCAAATATCGCCTTATGTTTATGTTAGAAAAAAGCTTTTAGCTCTTCAAAGAAATTTTGCAAAATCTTACGATTGTGTTATGGAAGGGCGTGATATTGGAACAGTTGTTTTGCCGAGCGCACAGTATAAATTTTTTATCACTGCCTCAGAGCAAGAAAGGGCTAAAAGAAGATATGAACAGCTTAAAATTATGAACATTTCTTATGAAAAAGTTTTAGAAGATTTAAGAGTTAGAGACTATAATGATGAGCATAGAGAAGTTGCACCTTTAAAGCCTGCCAAAGATGCAATAATTTTGGATACAACAAATTTAACTCTTGACCAAACTGTTCAAAAATGTATCGATATAATAAAAAAAGACTGAAGTTTTATCTTCAGTCTAATTTATTTATAGATTTTAGTTTAATTTTTTTCACTTTCACTATCTAGAATTTCTTGTAAAAACTCTTTTAGTTCTTCAACTGTATCTTGATCAATAAATACATTATCTATAATCAAATCTTTTTTTGTATCAAGCAAATCTATAAGTTTTTCAACTTTTTCTATTTGCGTTCCGTTCAACTGTTTGCCAAGCAATTCCTTTATCAAATCTGAATCTTTTTGGTAATGATACAAATTTTGTTTTAAGATTTTTCTAAGTTCGGTAGAAATGTTATCATTTTCTAAGTCAGAAATTAAATTTAATGTGTTTTCAAAAATTTTAGGTGCAGAAACTTCTGGTTTATGATTTTTAGGTGAGTATTGACCTAAATTCTTTGGTTTATTTTCTATAATAATTCTAGGTAGATCTTTACCTCGTCTATCAGTTCTATTATTATATGTTTTTACAAAATAAGTTTTGCCTGTTTCAGAATCTTTATATGCACTAATTGACATATACTTTCTTGACCTATTTTGAGGAAGTCCTCCTGATAAAGCTGCTTTTACGTATCTAAACTCTTTTTGTTCTTTACTTTCCATAATTTTTCTCCCTTGTAATTTATTTTGTATTATTTTAAAACAATTAAACAGCTTTGTCAATATCAATTTTACAAAAAGTTTTAAATTTGTTAAACAAAATTTAAAAACAAAAATTTAGGAGGGAGTAAAAATAGTTATGAAGTATTACAACGGGGTAGGGAGTATCGTG
>CALVNT010000011.1 GCA_944349925.1 uncultured Clostridia bacterium | reverse complement strand
AAGATATCTTCTACAATCTTTTTATCCGCCTGATTAAGCTTTATGTTAGAAAAAATCTCTGATTTTATTTTTTCAATAAGCTCACTACTAGCCATATCAATCTCCTTTATAGGCTTTTTTTAAAATCGTTAATTTATTATATGTTTTTGATAAATTAAGTTCTTTTTTTATCTTTCTATTTAATTCTATAACTATCTGACCATTGTCAATAATTTTAATAAGTCCAAGTTCATTAAACACTAAAAGCGCTCCGTAGAAAGAAGTAAAAGAAACTTTTTGCAACAAATCACATTGGTCATATAGCTCAAAAACATTATAAATGTTTCTTCCAGCCTTATTTGCAAGAGATTTATAAATTAGACCATAAGTTTCTCTTGACAAATCAATTCCGCTAAATGACCTTAAATTCTCCTCTTTATCTAACGGAACAAAAACTTCTGCACTGCTTATTTTATTTATAGCACAAATAAACTTTGTATCTAAAACAGGTGACAAAAATACAATTTTCGAAAAATTCTTTGCCCAATTTATACCTTTTGGAGAAAGTAATAAACTGTTATAACCAATTTCATTATCGCTGTAAATATTGAAGTTATAAATTCCTTGCGTGTTATAATTTTTAGCAAATTCTACATAATCAAAACATGAATAGGTGACAAAAGCAGTTCCAAAAACAGTAGTACTTGTTTTGCTTACAAATTCTAGAAGATCTTTTTGTGGATAAATTTTATATTTTGCCTCACCTTTGCCGTCGATTACCAGTTGATTCAGTTCGATCGAGTTGAGTTTTTTATATGCGTCTTCAACAATGTAACTTCCGCCGTCAAATTCATCAACAATAGCTTTTATCCCACCACCTTGAAACTCAAAAATAAAAGATTTTTGTCTAGCAAAAGTGATTTTATTGATATTGTTTATAAAATTGAAATAAGTCAGCACAAAATTATCTATTTTAATGTTCGCATGTTGTGGAAATTTACGCATAGGCAAAATTTCAACATTGCTTGAGGAAATCTTAAATTTGGGTCTTGGATTGCTACAACCAAAAGGTTCAAGCACGCTAAGCGCTTTAACAAAGTCTGAAGTGATTTCTTCAACTGTAATTTCTTGGTCATAATATTTTATAGGCATAAAAACTTCATCGCTGATTTTATTCAATGCAAAAGAATTGATTTTTTGAACAAATTCTTCATATTTATCACGCTTTAAACTTAGTCCAGCGGCCATCGAATGTCCGCCGAATGTTACAAGTATATCTTTGAGAGAAGACAACAATTCGTGAATATTTATATCATCAATACTTCTTCCTGAACCACTCAGCATATCACCTTCTTGAGCGAATAGAAAAACAGGCTTATGATATTTTTCAACCAGCCTTGAGCATACAATTCCTAGTACGCCCTTATCCCAAACTTTAGAGGCAAGACATATAACTCTTAATGGCAAAAGTTGAATTTTAGAAAGAGCTTTTTCGCAATCTTCATAAATTTTGTTGCAAAGCTCTTGTCTTTTTGCATTATGGTTTTTTATCCTTTCAATGATTTTAACAATTTTTACTGGGTCAGTTTCAAGGTATAATTTTAAAGAATCACTTGCGTCACCCATACGACCTGGGGCATTAAGTTTTGGCCCAATTTTGAAAGAAATGTCTGTCGAATTTGGTTTAAAAAGAGAAATGTCATACTCTTTAAACATCATCTTTAGCCCTAAAGGCAGATATTTTTCGCAAAGTTTAAGACCTTTAGTCACAATAGTTCTATTTTCATCAAGCAACGGCACAATATCAACTATAGTTGCAATAGCCGCTATAGGCAAAAATTGTTCTGCTTCCTCTTTGCCTAATAGTGCTTGTGCAAATTTGAAAGCAACGCCAGTGCCACAAAGTTCTTTGAAGGGATAATCTTGCCCGACAATTTTTGGGTTTACACAAACAGTTTCGGGTAAAAGTAAAGGAATTTCATGATGGTCAGTGACAAAAATTTCAATTCCTTTATTTTTTGCATATTCAATCTCATCATGACAAGATATTCCACAATCAACAGTTATGATTAAGTTTGGAGAAAATTTATCGTATATTTTATCAATTACATCATTTGTTAAGCCATATCCATCAACATAACGATTTGGCAAATAATAATCTGCTTTTATTCCAAAAATTTTAAGAGCCTTAAGCATGATGGCGGTTGCGCTAACGCCGTCAACATCATAATCTCCAAAAATCAAAACTTTATCGCCAAGTTCTTTTGCAAGAAAAACTCTATCCAACAAACTTTGCATTCCACTTAACAAAAAAGGATCATGAAATACAGTTGGATTTAAAAACTCCAATGCATCTTCTTTGCTAACAATACCTCTTGACAATAAAACTTCACAAACACGCCTATTTAGGTTTAATTCTTTGGTTAAAAAATCAATCTTGTCAGCATCTTTATTAAAAAATTTTCTAAATATCATAAAAACTCTTTGTAAATATTATATAAAAAAAATTAAGATAAGGCAAGCAAAATCCTTATCTTATAAATATATATTTAAAATAATATTATTGCAATTTTTGTTGTTTAAAATAATGTTGCACCTTACAAATGAATCTTATACTTACTTTAAATAGATTATTCTATGACAATGTTCGCAAGTTAAAATTCCATTTTCTTTTAATTTTGAAATATTTGCCATAGAAAGTTCCACTCTACAACCACCACAACAATTTCCAGCCAAGCTTACTACAACAGGAAAAATATTTTCTGCCCTACGCTTTTTGTATTCTTCAATTATTTTTGCATCGATACCTTTTTCTAGAGATGTTAGTTTTTTTGTCAATTCTTGTTGTCTTGGCAATGCTTGACTTTGAGCCTTATCAAAGTTTTGCTTGCAACGAGCAAATTGTTCTTTTGCCATTTGGAAAGCATTTTTTGTTTTGTTAAATTCAGACAATAGCCCACTCATGTTCTCAGCGATTTTTGCAAAATTTCTTTCGAGTATAGAAAGATTTTGCGCAAGTTTATCTTTCAATTTTTCAAGTTTTTCAACTTCTTCCTTTGAAAGCTTATCAACATCTTTTTCAAAAATCTCATCCATTTTTTTCTTTTGAACTTGATATTGATTTTTTGCGTTTTGATATTCTTTTTCTAGTTCTTTGGCTTTTTCGTCTAATTTTAAAGAGCGCTCTTGAGCAATTTTTGCATTGTTTTGCATTTGCGCAGCCATTTTTTTGTCCTGATTGTCTCTTAGAGATTTTTCAAGTTTAAAAAGCTCACTGTCAAGCGTTTGATATTCTAAAATTTTGTTGATTTCCATGATTACTCCTTTACATTCATTTTAGCACACATACACAAATTTAACTAATAAAGTCAATAAGTTTTTTGCTTCGATTAGGATTTTTTAATTTTCTTAAAGCTTTTGCTTCAATTTGACGAATTCTTTCACGGGTTACAGAGAACTCTTTTCCTACCTCTTCCAAAGTTTTAGCCTTGCCATCCATAAGCCCATATCTTTCACGAATAACTTGTTGCTCTCTTGGAGTTAATGTATCAATAACGGCTAAAAGCTGTTCTCTAAGCAAATTTTGCGAAGCAATTTCCATAGGGTTAGAAACTTTTGTGTCTTCAATAAAATCACTCATTCTGCTGTCATCTTCTTCACCAACAGGGGTTTCCAAACTGATAGGTTCTAGCGCTACCCTTTGAATTTCGACAACTTTATTTTCGCTAATTCCCATCTCTTGGGCTATTTCTTCAAGACTTGGCTCTCTAGATAATTTTTGAAGAAGAGATCTTACCACTCGGTTATAACGATTTATAGTTTCGTTCATATGAACAGGCAAACGAATGGTTCTAGCTTGGTCGGCAATAGCTCTTGATATTGCCTGCCTTATCCACCAAGTTGCATAAGTAGAAAAATGATAACCTTTTGTATAATCAAATTTTTCAACAGCTTTTAAAAGTCCCATATTGCCCTCTTGAATAAGGTCAAGAAAAGAAAGTGAATTTGTTGGAGCCCATTTTTTTGCAACTGACACAACAAGACGAAGGTTGGCTTGACAAAATTTAGTTTTAGCGTCTTGGTCACCTTCTAGAATTTTTTTAGCAAGCTCAATTTCTTCTTCTGGTGTGAGCAAAGGAACTTGTCCAATATCCTTAAGATACATTTTAACAGGGTCATCTACACTAGAAAAACCAGGAAAATCTAAATTGAGATCTTCATCAACCTTACCATAATCATCATTATCAATTATGTTGACACCTGCATCTTGCAATTTTTTTATAAAATTTTTTATTTCCTTATCTGAAACTTCAGAAAAGCGCATAAGTTTATCATAAATATCGCTTTCATTAAATCTTCCTGTTTTTACAGCGGCATCATAAATTCTCTTTTTTACCTGCTCAACATCTTTATTTAACATAAAATTCCTCCAAATTTTTTTCTCTTAATGAGATGGTAACTTCATTTAATTTTTTCATAATTTGTTGTCTTTGTTGATTATCTTCACATTCTTTAAACTGCTTTGAAAGATTTTGTTGCCTTTGTTGAAGAATGCTTCCTGCAAGTACCCATAAACACTCATCGAAATATTTTTTACCGTTTTCATCATAAAATGAAAAATCGTAATTTATACAATCTTTAAGAAGAGGGCTATTTTCTACATCAAAGTAATCATAATAAGACGAAAGGGGCAACTGCTTTTCTGCAAATTCAATAATAGCTTTTTCTTTTGGCAACAAAATTTTATAATCGATTCTTTTATCCACAAAGTCCTTGCCGTGAATTAAAGAGGCAAGAACAAACTTTACAGCTCTAATATTGCCATTTTCACGCGTTGTTAAAACCTTATCTTGCTCATTTTTTTCGAACAAAGGTTGTTTTTTGATACCTTTTTCTTTTTCAAGGTCGCGTCTTAAAACATCAATAGGGACATTTGTTAAATCTCTAAGCTTTTCAAGATAAATATCTTCTTCACTGAAACTATCAAGTTTAGTTAAGAAAGATAATATTTGCTTAATAAACGAACTTCTCCCAAGTCTATCTGACAAATCAAATTTTTTCTTTTCGCATTCAATCAAATAGTCAATTGGTGGCAACGCATTTTGTACTA
>CALVNT010000010.1 GCA_944349925.1 uncultured Clostridia bacterium | reverse complement strand
GCATTATATATCCAACACCGATTTTTGGTAAAACCCTTTCTGGCTTAACAGCATAAGGAGTATCAATTTGCGTTGAACACATTTCTTCAATATATTTTTGAGATATGATTTGTTTACCATTAAAGTTGCCTTTATGAAGAATCAGTTCGCCAATTTTAAATAAATCTTTGTGAGAAATGTATAAACCAGTTCCCCCAGGACAATATTTATCATAATTTTTCCATATGTATTTTTTAATGCCAAGCGGATTAAAAATTTCTTTTTTTATAAAATCAGCTATATTTATTCCAAAAGTTTCTTGAAAAAAGATTGAAAGCAAAAATATCTCTGCATTGTTATAAGCATATTTTTCATTTGGTTCGTTTGGCAAATCATAGTTTAAAACATAATCAATATAAATCTTTTCATCTAGCCCTTTGATAAATTTTTCACTAAACATTTGGGTAGCATAACCAGCAGAGTAAGTCAAAAGTGTTTTGATTTTCCATTTCTTTATTTTTTCAACATTCTCAAGTCTTATTTTAGTGAGATTTTTAAAAATAGGATAAATATCTATTTCTGTTGTAATCGGCTCACCATTAACTAACATTTTTCTATCAATAGCAATACCATAGGCAAGTGCGATCAACACTTTACTTACACTTCGCATTTCATGCAAATCATCAGGCTTATAAAAATAAGAAGAAACTTCGCCATTATCATCAATCATAATGCTATCAATTTTAACATTCTCACCAGTTGATGTAAAAATCTTTTCCTTTTGTCGTTTAATTTTTTCTATAAGTTTCATAAATTTATTATAACATAAAAAATACAGAATTGATAATTTTATTTACAAAATTTTATAAAGCATTAGATAGTTTTAGGCAGTAAAAAAAGATACAATATTCAAAAATATTAGATATTTGCAACAGTATTTTTATAACTAGCTGTTGCGATTATTTTAGATAAAGAAAATCTTTTATTTAACTTTTAATTTAAATTAATTTCTTAAATAACAATTATCAACAAATTTATTTGATAAATTATTTTAATTTCGCAATTAATTTTTAACAAAAATCGCTTTCTAATTTTTTATTTCGTCACGAAGTTTCATCCAAAGTTTACCAAGTTCATTTCTCTCACATTTCTTTCTTCTCCAATACCCCAAAAATCATCTTTAGGACTATCTTCACAAATTATATAATCTTTTGTCTGTAAAAGTTTTTTCTTTACATATGGATTTTGTTCTAATTTCAATCTTAATAATTTTTCCATATACTCGACTTTTATTTTATCCCAGTTTTTTGATTGTTTGTCCCGATTTGCAAAAGCAATTTTTTGTGCTTCATGTGCAGAAAAGCATTTTTTATTTATTTCGCGATATTTGGAGCAGTTTTAATAAATTTTCCTGCTTGATAAGCATGTTCAACTGTAGAATAAAATTCGCCATTCATTTCAATTCCAAAAGAACTGAAGTTGTCAAATACAAAAAATTCTCTTGGATAAAAACCTATAAATTCGTCAAATTTTTCACTTAACCATTTGTCTCTATATTGATCTAATTTCATATTTACCTCCTATTCATTTTCCTAAATATATTAACAATAAAAAATTTCGATGTTAATCAATAATAATTAAACATCGAAGTTGATCCTTTTAATGTTTTTTTAGTCTATTATAAAACCAAGTAGAAATCTTTGTTTCAAATATTTTTATCTTTGATCGCTAATATTTGCTTCGCTGTTGTTGTTTTGCAATTGCAAAATTGAGTTGTACGGTGCTCCTGTTGTTGTTCCTGCCAAAAGCGCAATATCCACTGCATTTGTAGGCTCTCCCCACGAATTGCCAGAAAATTGAAATAAAGCTTGGTCAACAACCCAACCCCTTGTATCAAAAACAACGTTATGCGTTATAAAGCCTGTCGAATTTGGATTCAAATAACCACTTTGTCTTAAGGAATAAAATATATTGCCTTCTATCCAATTATTAGAGGTGCTTGATTGCGTGACGATTCCCCTGTTGGCAACCCATGTATCACTGCTTCCGCCCTGCTGAGGGCCATAAATAATGTTGTTTCTAATAACATTATTGTTTCCACCAATTTGAATAAATTCTGACGGATATGCGGCGTCGCTTGTAAATGTCAAATTTTCAATAGTGTTTCCTGTTCCTGTTATTAACATTGCCACTGTATTTGAAGTCAAATATATTGTTGCATTTGGAGTGCCCTTAATAGTTATATTATTTTTCGACACTGTCAACGTTTCATCTATAGGATAAAACCCATCATATACTGTGATTTTGCCATTGTTTGCCACAACCTCTAAGGCATCACTTATACTAGACAATGGATTACTTTGAGTTCCTATTCCTCCAACAGTATTGCTTTTAACAAAAACGCTATAAGGATTAAAAACATTATTTCCTGACGCTCCTGAAGGGCCAGTCGGTCCCGTTGCACCAGTCGCTCCGGTAGCCCCAGTAAGCCCCGTTGGCCCTGTTGCACCCGTTGGCCCTGTTGCACCCAGCATTCCATTTGCTCCTGTCGGACCAGTTGGGCCTAAAGCACCTTGTGGTATGAAAAAGGAAAGTTGCGCACTTTGACCAACGTTTGTTTGTTCAACTCTTGCATTTTCACCAGATGGTATTGTCGTTGTAGAAACTACATTTACTAATGTAATTGTACTTCCGGTTGGCCCCGTAGGACCCGTTGCTCCGTCATTTCCTCTAGCTCCTGTAGGCCCCGTTGGCCCTGTTGCACCAATAGTTCCATCTTCCCCAGAGGGCCCTGTTGGCCCTGTTGGACCAATCGGTCCGGGTGGAGCAAAAAAACATGTTTTATTTTGAAAGCAATCGCAATATTTATCATTACTAATTATATTTAACCTGTCTTTACAGTTTCTATTGCTACAATTTGAAAGATTGTTTTTTATTATTTTTAAACAATTTAACATGCTACATTCTCCTAAATACAAAAACAATATATTAAAAAAAGTGATATTTTGTTAAATCTAGCAATATTTGAAAGTTAATATTTATTATTTTGTAAAACTTTAATAATGTTTGATTTTTCGACAAAAAAATAATATACTATATATGTAATTAAAATTGAGCATAAGGAGACAATTATGGAAAAAGATTTAGAAAAAGTGATAATTGTTGACCATCTTACTCAAGACTATGGACATGGCCGAGGAATATTTGATATTTCGCTTTGTGTACAAAAAGGCGAAGTCTATGGTTTCCTTGGCCCAAACGGCGCAGGAAAAAGCACAACTATTCGTCACCTTATGGGATTTTCGAAACCTCAAAGCGGAAATTGTTTTATTTTTGGACAAGAAGCTTTTAAAAATTATTATAAAATTTTAGCAAATGTTGGGTATTTGCCTGGCGAAATTGCTTTACCTGAAGGCTTAACTGGTTTTGAATTTATAGAAATGATGCAAAAATTACGAAACTGTAAAGACAAAACTATGCTGAAATATTTACTTGACAAATTTAAACTTAATCCTGCTGGCGAAACAAAAAAAATGAGCTTAGGCGACAAAAGAAAACTTGCAATAGTCACCGCTTTTATGGCTGACCCCGATGTTTTAATTCTAGACGAACCCACTAGCGGACTTGATCCTGTTATGCAGCAAAATTTTATAGACTTTATAAAAGAAGAAAAGAAAAGAGGAAAAACAATTTTATTGTCCTCACATATGTTTAATGAAGTAGAAGCAACTTGTGATAGAATTTCAATAATAAAAGATGGGAAAATAGTTTCTACTTTTGAAACAAATTACATAAAACACAGTCAAGACAAAAAATTTCTTTTAAAGATGAAAAACAAAGAAAATTTCGAAAAAATTTTAAATATTTTGCCAAAGTATAGAAAAAATTCAAAACAACCGAGCATAATTAAAAGCAGTAACGAAAATCTATCCTTAATTGTTGCAGTCAACGATAAATATATAAACAATTTAATCAACATTATAAAAGATTTCGAATTCGAAAATTTTGAAGAATTAAAATATACAGTAGAAGATCATTTTATACAATTCTATCGAGAGGATAAAAACTTTGGAGGTGTATTATGAGTGATATTATTCAAGTTGAGCACCTTACAAAAGATTATGGAAACGGAAGAGGGATTGTTGATATTTCATTTTCAGTTAAAAAAGGTGAAGTTTTCGGGTTTGTTGGCACAAACGGAAGCGGAAAAACCACAACAATACGGCATATTATGGGATTTTTAAAACCTGAAAAAGGCAAGGTTTGTTTGCTGGGATTAGACAGCTGGGAAGATTCTTGCAAAATCAAACAGTTTGTTGAATACATACCCGGCGAAATTGCCTTCCCTGATTTAAGAACAGGAACTGAGTTTTTAAAAAATCAAGCAGAGCTATTATCTTTAAATGATATGACATATGCCAATCAGCTTATATCTAAATTGCAACTTGATACTTCTGCAAATTTAAAGCGTATGAGCAAAGGCATGAAACAAAAAACTGCAATAGTTGCAGCTTTAATGGCTGATAAAGAAATTTTGATTTTAGATGAACCTACAACAGGGCTAGACCCTCTGATGAGAGAAACATTTCTTGAAATAATAAAAGAAGAGAAAAACAAAGGTAAAACAATTTTAATGAGCAGTCAGTTATTTGATGAGCTCGAACAAACTTGCGATAGAGTCGCTCTCATACTAAACGGAAAGATTGTTGATATTGCTGACATACACAAATTAAAAAATCCAACATCTAGAATGTACAAAATAGAATTCAAACATGAAAAAGATTATCTCAATTTCAAATTAAAAAAATTTAAAATTGTTCGCGACCAGCCTCAATATAATCAAGTTACAGTAAAAATTTCACTCGCTAAACTTAATTATTTGTTTAACATACTGCAAAATTATAATGTAAAATTTATAAGCGAAGTTAAACAAAATCTGGAAAAATATTTCAAAGAAGTTTTGGCTTCTCAAATAAAATTGCAAGCAAAACAAAATAAACAATCAATTAAAATGTTAAAAGACAATGAAAAAATAGAAGGAGGTAATTATGATAAATAGAGCGCTTTTCAAACAATCTTGCAAAGCAAACTGGGTCAAATGGCTATCCGTAACAGTCGCAACCTGCGCAATGCTTGCAATAGTCATTATAGTTCTAGGCAATCTAGCCATAAATGATATACGCGATTCACTGAAAGATGTTTTTGCTCAAGCAGACGAACAATCTTATTTAAAAGAAAATTCTGTTGATTTTTATGAATTATACCTAACTTCAACAGAAGTGAGCAATGAAACATTATCTTCAACTCTTGTTGTTTTTGACCAATACGAAATGGCTAAACAACAATATGAACAAGCAAGTGGAACCAAGCCTGAAGGCGAAGTTTTAACTTCAATACAAAATCAAGTCGCTATAGCCTTTTCGTCTCAATTTGCACCTATGTTGGAAGGGACAGAATTTACACAAGCACAGCTGCAAATGATTGTCACAAACTGCCTTTCAAGTTATGAAAGTGATAAAGAAACTGCAAAAATAAGTTTTCAAAACACGATTAAATCAATTCTTCCCCAAATTATCCCAAATCAAATTGCTCAACAAGCAGCAAATAAAGCTTTAGAAGAGGGCAAAAGTGAAGAAGAAATAGAATTGATAAAATCTCAAACCCTTGCTATTTCAACCAAAGCTGTCAATTCTTATGTAAGCAAAAATTATTCAAATGCCGACCAGTACTCAAGAGAAGATTTTGTTAATGATGCAAATCACTATGTAAATTCATATATGTACGACTATATATATAATATGCAAAAATCACTTGGGGCAGAAGAGTCGGTTGCGATTCAAAACGCTACAGCAGTAAAGGTTATTGCAAATACAGCAACAACAACTTATGAGTTTTGGCTCAATGAATATAAAACTCAAGAAGGTGCAACAGAAGTAACTGATGAGCAAAAAGCCGATGCAAAACAAAAAGCCTGCGAAAGCATTTCAGATCAAATACCGGAAAAAGTAGCTGTCGCTTTAAAAGAACTAGGCAACATGGATATGTACTCTTTGATTATAGGATCTATTTTCTATAAGATAGCAGGATTACTGCTCCCTATGGTTTTTGTAATCATGACCGCCAACAGTTTGATTGCAAGCCAAGTTGACTCAGGTTCTATGGCTTACGTGTTGTCAACGCCAACCAAAAGAAGAACTGTTGCAATCACACAACTTGCATACTTGTTGTTATCTTTATTTGCTATGTTTGCTCTATTAACTATTGTAAGCGTAATATCAGTTTGGATAAGTGGCGGAAATAGTTTCGCAATAAATTATGGAGAAATTTTATTGCTAAATGCAGGCGCATACCTAACAATGTTTGCTATAGCAGGATTTTGCTTTATGTGCTCGGCCATATTTAATAGAACAAAATATTCTTTATCAATAGGCGGAGGTCTTACAATCTTTGCTCTAGTGTGTACAATTTTAGGATTGTTCGGTTCCACTGTAGTTCCAAGTGCAATGCGTATATCTCAAATGAATTTCTTTAACTATCTTTCTATAATCACCCTATTTGATGTGGTATCAATTTTAGGCGGAACAATGTCGTACTTATGGAAATTTGCCATCTTGCTTGGAATAGGAATAATAACCATAATAATTGGAATATTTAGATTTGATAAAAAAGACTTACCTTTATAATTTGTAACAAAATAAAATCACCTAGGAATGAACAAGGAGCAGAATTAATTGTTGAATCTTTATCTAATTCTATTTCTTCAAAAAATACAAGACGTTTTATAGTCGTAAGAAAAGAATCAAAAGACAATAAATCCTATGAAGAAGAAGTTTATGAATATAATGGCGAGGTTTACAAGAGCAAAGATGGTAAAATTTATAAGAAAGATATTTTGCTCTTACCCGAACTCCCTATTATCATTAAAGATTGTTCTGAAAAATTAGCTAAAAAAATACAAATTGCTGAAAGTGAAGATGGCGACGGATATGAACATGTTCCTCACGATTTATAAAGTTAGATCATCTTTTTATTAAATAATAAAACAAATTATAACAATATTATTTTTAATAACTTTAATTTTAGGTTTTATCTTAAGTTAAAGTTATTTTTTTATCACAGTAGCCAATTTTGTTTATTAGGCTATTTTTCATGCTTCTATTCGCTTATTGCATCATTTATTTTTTGTTAAATTCTTTATTTGTTGCAAATTTATTTAAAGATTACAAACGAAATCATGACCAAATGAAAATGGTCCATTTTCTTCAGATCCCAATTTTTTACCTTTTTTATTTTCAACATATTTATTTCTTAATTAAGATTGTTAGATTTAGATTTAAGTTAAGTTTGTGCCAAGCTAATATCTTTTTCAATACATTCAGTTGCTTTTTTGCTAAATTTATACTCATTCTCCATATTTTTATTGTAACAAAATAAAAAAAGTGAAGAATTATAGGTTTTTGCAATTTTTTATTTAGAAAGCGATGTTTCTTACTCTTTTTTATTATTGCATATTATTTTTAACATTTTTATTTTTTTGTCGCATAAAAAAAGAATATTATTTTATATTTTGCTTACAATATATTGATCAAATAAAAGACGAAAACCCGTTTCATTATTTTGTTAACTTAACAAGTATAATTTTATGTAATGATTATGGCAAATAAGTTTTTCATAAAAAGGAGGGAAAAGATATGAAAACATTATTACAAAACACAAAAGTAAAAATGTCTTAAAAATTATGCTTGCCTTGTTTATAATATTTGCTACTATGTTTGCTATGACTGCTTGTGGGAGAAACCTGTAAAGCCAGAAATTAAAGTTAGTGCAAGCGAAGCCAATATTTTTGGTGTAAAAGCAACTGTTTGAAAGTCTGAAACAAAAGAATTTGTTGAAGGCGAAGATTTAGCAAGTAGAGTGATTTTATATGGCTCCCTTGACGAATTAAAAGAATACAATGTCACGATCGCAGGCACTGTTTCTAAATCTGAATGCGATGAAAAAGCAATTGCGATGAATGACGGAAATATAGTAGAAGACAATTCCTCGCCTGTAGGATATTACTCGGACTTTTTTCAAATTAAAATTCTCGTTCCGGAAGATGCAACACAAGTAGGTTTTATAGATGGAAATCCACAAAAATTAGATGAAGAAATAGGCGAAGTAAACAAAGATGGATATTACACTGTAGATGTACAATGGTTGCTTGGAGACGCAAACAAAACAGAATGGAACATTTGTGGAAATGCTGAAACAAATGATGGGTACTTCTATTACAAATTTTTAAATGATGCCGGCGAAATTGTAGACCAGTTCTTCGTTTGCGTCAATTATGCAGTAACTTTTGTGGCTTAACAAAAACATAAAAAAAGACCAGACATAGTTAAAAGCTTTCTAAATCAAGGTGAACCTATTAAGAGGCGATTGCAAGTTTGGTCTTTTTTTTATTCTTTAATATTTTTAAGGAAAAACCTTTTCTTTTCAAAATCGATTATTCCTTCTTTTTTAAGTTTGCTTAAAACACTTGAGAGTGCACTTCGCTCTACAGCTAAATAATTAGCAAGTTCGGTCTTGTTGAAGGGTATGTCAAAATATCTAGAGTTTGCGTGTCTGCTTTGGGTTTGCAGGTAAGACAAAACTTTATCCTTTATACCTCTTTGTGAAAGATGTTTAATTTTGTCAGTAAGCGCTAATGAACGAGATGATAAAATTTTTACTAATCTTTTCGTTAATATTTGATGGCATAAACAGTTATTTGCACAGGGCGATATAAGTTTATCTTTATTAAAAAAAACAACCAAAGATTGCTCTGTAGCAACTAAAGAGTCTTTGTAGCAAGGCTCTTCAGCATAGGCTTCCTCAACTCCAAAAAAATCACCACTTGATATGTTCAGAATAATCGAAATATTGCCAAACAGATCTTCATTCTGAGCGTTTGCCTCTCCTTTTGCCAGCAATATTATGTCTTTTATCTCTTGCCCTTGTCCAACGATCTGCTGCCCTTTCTCAAAAACTACGCCTTTTGCATCAAAGCAGTTTATCATTTTGGCGATTGTTTGGTCGTCAATTTGCGAAAAGAGATCAGATTTTCTCAATACTTTAAAAATTTCCATACTTTCCTCAAAATGTTGAAAAAACAACAAAACTTATAGAAAAAGTATAGTATAATGGGTATTGAGAAGTCAAGAAAAAGTTTAAAGTTTTCCGATTTCCTAGGAGGGACACAAATGAACATAATAAAAAGAAATGGTCAAGAAATGGCTTTTGATGAGCAAAAAATTTTAAATGCTATAAGAAAGGCAAATGACTCAGTTGATCCAGGGCAACAACAACTTTCTGAATCCGAAATTTCAGAAATCGCAAGGACAGTAACTGAAAAATGTCAAAAAATTTCAAGGGCTGTTGGAGTAGAAGAAATACAAGACTTTGTAGAAATGGGTATAATGAGTAAAGGCGCTTTTCAAGTTGCCAAAAACTATATTACATATAGATATAGACGACAACTGGCAAGACAAATAAACAATACCGACAAAAAAATCTTTGCTATTATTGATGGTGAAAATGAAGAAATAAAGCAGGAAAATAGCAATAAAAATCCCACAATAAACAGTGTTCAAAGAGATTATATGGCTGGAGAAGTGAGCAAAGATTTGACTAAAAGATTTTTATTGCCAGAACATATTTGGAAGGCACATGAAGAAGGCCTCATTCATTTCCACGACGCAGATTATTTTGCCCAAAGAATGCATAATTGTGATCTCGTAAATCTCAAAGATATGCTACAAAATGGAACTGTTATTTCTAATGTTCTAATTGAAAAACCTCATTCATTTTCGACAGCATGCAACATTGCAACACAAATTGTTGCTCAAGTTGCTTCTAGCCAATATGGCGGTCAAAGCATAAGCTTGGCTCATCTTGCACCTTTTGTTGATGTAAGCAGACAAAGAATTCGCAAACAAGTTATTCAAGAGCTAAATCTTATTAACAAAGATTATGATGAAAATCTCGTTGATGAAATAACAGAAAAACGCGTGAAACAAGAAATCAATAGAGGTGTCCAAACTATCCAGTATCAAATGATAACCCTGATGACAACAAATGGACAAACTCCATTCGTTACCGAGTTTTTATATCTAGGAGAAGCTACGAATCAGCGAGAAAAAGATGATTTGGCTTTAATAATAGAAGAAACTTTGCGACAAAGATATATGGGAGTTAAAAACGAACAAGGCGTCGCTATCACACCCGCTTTCCCAAAACTCATTTATGTGCTTGAGGAAGATAATATTTACCCTGAAAGCAAATATTATTATTTAACTGAGCTAGCAGCAAAGTGTACTGCAAAAAGGCTTGTTCCTGATTATATATCGGAAAAGAAAATGAAAGAACTTAAAGAAGGAAATTGTTTCCCTGTAATGGGTTGCAGAAGTGCACTTTCGCCTTGGAAAGATGAAAACGGAAATTATCAATTTTATGGCAGATTTAATCAAGGGGTGGTTACAATAAACCTTGTTGATATTGCTCTCTCAAGCAAAAAAGATTTAAATAAGTTCTGGAAAATTTTTGATGAAAGACTAGCTCTTTGTTTTGAAGCACTTATGGCTAGGCACAATAGATTAAAAGGAACTCTCTCTGATGTCGCACCTATACTTTGGCAACATGGCGCTTTAGCAAGACTTAAGCCAGGAGAAAAAATAGACAAACTGTTGTATGGAGGCTATTCAACAATATCTTTAGGATATGCAGGATTATATGAATGCGTAAAATACATGACTGGGAAATCGCATACCGATCCTAGCGTTACACCTTTTGCTATCAAAATAATGCAATATATGAACGATGCTTGCGACAAATGGAAAGATGAAACAAATATTGGATTTAGCATTTATGGAACTCCACTTGAAAGCACTACATACAAATTTGCAAAATGTTTGCAAAAGAGGTTTGGTATAATTGAAGGTGTAACTGATAAAAATTATATTACAAATTCATACCATGTAAATGTTTGTGAAAAAATAAATGCTTTTGATAAACTTAAATTTGAAAGTCAATTTCAAGCCCTTTCTAAAGGTGGAGCAATCAGTTATGTTGAAGTTCCAAACATGCAGGATAACTTAGAAGCAGTCTTGCAAGTAATTAAATTTATATATGACAATATTATGTATGCAGAACTTAATACTAAATCCGATTATTGTCAAGTCTGTGGATATGACGGTGAAATACAAATTGTCGAAGATAAAGACGGAAAGCTTATATGGGAATGTCCAAAATGTAAAAATAGAGACCAAACAAAAATGAATGTGGCTAGAAGAACTTGCGGTTATATTGGTAGCAAATTTTGGAATCAAGGTCGAACTCAGGAAATTAGGGACAGGGTGCTTCATTTATAATGAACTATGCAAATATAAAATTTTATGATATCGCAAATGGAGAAGGTGTTCGTACAAGTTTATTTGTAAGTGGTTGCACGCACCACTGCAAAAATTGTTTTAATCCTGAAACATGGGATTTTTGTTACGGACAACCTTTTACCAATCAAACAATTAAAACAATTATAGAATCTTTAGCTCCCGACTATATAAATGGTTTAACATTGCTTGGTGGCGAGCCTTTAGAAAAAGCAAATCAATTAGGAATACTCCCCTTAATTAAATCTGTTAAAGAAAAATATCCAAATAAAACAATATGGTGCTATACCGGATATCTCTTTGAAGATTTTTTGCCGAACGGGAAAATGCATACCAATTGTACAAATGAAATTTTAAGTCTTATTGATATAATGGTCGATGGCGAATTTATTGAAAAGCTAAAAGATATTTCACTTCGATTTAAAGGTTCGGCTAATCAAAGAATTATAGACGTGCAAGATTCTTTAAAAAAACATTGTGTAATTTTAAGCCCCTTCAATCAAAAACGACAATAAAATTTGAAACGTTTGTTTAGCGTAAAACATTAATTTTACTATTTTTATCGCAAAATTTGACACTAATTATATTTACTTTATTTGAAAAATATAATATAATATAATTATGAAAAGAGAAAAGAAACTCAAAATAGATCAAGATCTGCAAAAGATGCTTATAATAAGTATAATAGCATCATTATGTTTAGTCGCAGGCGTGCCTTTGATAATTTTTGGAGCATCTAATTTTTGGCCATTAATGGTTATCGGTATAATTTTTGTAGTGTTTGGATTTTACGGCTCTCCTATATTATGGGTATCATACGGAAGTTTGCGAACAACAAAAAGAGTTGTTTATGCTGTTTTGCAAGAAAATTTTACAAATGTAACGGAGATTGCCTCTCATCTTCAAATAAGCGAGCGACAAGCAAAAGAGATATTAAGCAAGTGTATAAGAAAACAATATTTGCCAGGTTTTATTTTTGATGGCGCAAATTTAAAGAAAAATGATAACAAACCTCTACAAAACAAAAACATTTTAAACAAATGTCCAAATTGTGGAGGCGGGCTTGAAAAAACTGAAGATGGAGAGCGTTGTCCATATTGCGGAAGTAAATTTTAAGTAAATAAAAAACTAGATTTATCAATCTAGCTTTTTTTATTGAAGAGGCAAATATTCGCAAAAATATATAGGAATGTCTTTAAAGTAAAATATCTTATCTTTTTCTACTTGATTTTTTTCACATTCTTTTAAAATCACTGCTCCTGCAACAATTTTCAAATTGTTCTTTTCCAAAAATTTTATTATGTTTAAAAAAGTTGCTCCTGTAGAAAAAACATCGTCTATAAATATAATATTTTTATTGCGAAGTTTACTTATATCATCTTCCCCTACAAAATAATTACTTTTTCCCGATGTAATACTTTTACTTTTCACTTGCAAAGGATTCAACATATAACACTTTGCTTCTTTTCGCAAACATACATAATCACATTTTAAACTTCTCGCAACTTCTTGGGCAATAGGCAAGCCTTTTAGTTCTGTAGTTAAAACTATAACGTCTTGAATTTTTTTTAATTTTTTTGAAAGATTTTTCCCTGCTTTTTGCAATAATTTCATATCTCCCACACAATTAAAACCTGCTATTTTTATTCCATTTGGAGCTGTAATCACTGGCAAAAAGCGTTCTAAATTTAAAAGTTTCAGTTCGTAAAATCTTTGGTTTTCCGTTCTCATAAATCTCCTTCTATTTTATAAATGCGCTAAAGGCTTTATATGTGCTATATAAATCAGCTTTAGAAATAAGCTCATAAGGTGCGTGCATTGATAAAACAGGCAAACCAATATCTATTGTATCAATATTTAATTTAGCAATATAATTAGCTATTGTTCCACTTCCACCGATATCAATTTTGCCAAGTTCTCCCGTCTGCCACTTGATATTTTCTTTAGAAAAAATTTCCCTTATATGTCCAACTAATTCTGCGGAAGCATCATTTGAACCAGATTTTCCTCTAGAGCCATCATACTTACATACACAAGTGCCACAAGATACTTTTGCCGCATTATTCTTTTCAAACACCTCTGGGAAATTAGGATCATAGCAACTTGTTACATCAGCCGAAATACATTTTGACCTACTTCTTGTAAGCCTAGAATTTTTGTTTAAACTCAAGCATATTTCGTCAATTATATCTTCAATAATTTTGCTTTGTGCTCCTGTGTTTCCTTCACTTCCAATCTCTTCCTTATCAGCCAAAATTACCATTACAGTGTCATCACTATCACTATCCAATATTGCCCTAAGTGATGGATATGCACAACACTTATCATCATGCCCATAAGCTGAAATAAAAGCTCTATCAAATCCCACTTCTCTTGCTTTAAAAGCAGGTACAGCACAAATTTCACTGCTCATAAAATCTTGCTCTGTTATAGAATATTTTTGATTTAAAATTTTAAGAATGTTTAATTTTATTTTTTCTTTTATCTCTTCGCTTTTATAACTTTTTCCACCTACAATTAAATTGAGTTGTTCACCTTTAATCAGTTCGCTTGCTTTTTGTTGCATTTGTGCGCTTGCAAGATGTGGTAACAAATCACTTATATAGAATATTGGCTCGTCGTCATTTTCTCCAACTGATATTTCTATCTTTTCACCATTCTCTAAAACTACTACACCATGTAAGGCTATTGGAATCGTTGTCCACTGATATTTTTTTATCCCGCCATAATAATGAGTTTTAAAAAAACAAAATCCATTATCTTCATATATCGGTTGAGGTTTTAAGTCTAGTCTTGGCGAGTCAATATGCGAACCAATAATTTTTATGCCCTTTTCTTCTAAATTGTTTTTCCCTATTTTGAATAGTATTATGCTTTTATCTCGATTGATAAAATATTTTTTGTCTCCAACCTTTAATCTTTGACCAAAATTGTATTCGCTAAATCCGTTATTTATTGCTAGTTGCTTGGATTCTTTACATGCTTCTCTTTCAGTTTTGCTTTTATTTATAAAATTTATATAATCTTTTGAAAAGTTTTCTAAATTCTTTTCTTCTTGTTTTGTTATTTCATCAAAATAATTATTTTTTTTGTAAAATAAGCTTTTGTTTTCTCCCATCTCTTTTTTCATAAAAACTCCTTTAATTTTTTTATTTAATTATACTTTAATTTTAAACAAAAATAAATCGTTTTGCAATCAAATTAAATATTAAAAAAAATCACTAACAAAATTTTATTTTTTGTTTTGCTTTTTCGACAAATTATGCTAAAATATTCGCGGTATACAAAGGAGATAAAATGAAATTCATAAGAAAAATGTTCCTAATTATTTTAATATTGCCTGTAATATTTTTAACAGTAGCATGTTCATATGATTCGAAAGGAAATAATGACGCAGTAACGCCTCCAGGAATAACTCAACCAGATGATTCTTCAAATGTTTCTGATAATAATCAAAATGGGAATGATTCAGAAGAAGGTTCAGAAGATAACAACAATTCTGATAATGATTCAAATGATAAACCAAGCGATTCTGGCTCTTCCGAAAACAATCCAGATAATCCCGATGGCGAAGGTGATAAAGATAATTCAGGAGAAGAAGCAAATCCTTCTGATGAAGAAACCGATCCTTCTGATGAGGAAAATAATCCTTCTGATGAAGAAACCGATCCTGCTACTGAAAGTTATAAAATCAGTTTTGAGATAGAGAACTGTGGAATACCTGTCATAGTTGAAAAATTTGACAATCCTTCTAATGTAGTTTCTTTATTTCCAGAAGCAATTTTTTCATCTAATATTGGCGAAGTTTATTATATTGAAAATATACTAGATAAATATGCAATTCATTTTCTAAATCAAAAAGATGGCGAGATTTGCACAACTGAAATTGACGGTAAACAATATTTAGAGTTTGAACTTTATTATTCGAATTGGAGCGATTTTGAAATTATTATAAATGATTATGCACAAACTATAGAGAGAAATGATGGTGGAATAAGTAACATTTCCTTTAAATTTGAAATCAAACAAAATTCTTCTTTCACATTAAACCTTTTTGTTATATAGCTAATTTATCCAAAACCTTATTAAAAAAATTATTTAAATAAAATAACCTATGCTTATTGCATAGGTTATTTTTAACTAACGATTATTTGTAAAATATTTTTTAATTTACGTATAAATTACTTCTTATTTTTCAATTTCTTCTTTCAAACTTGCTCTTTCACTTTCTGGAACAAATCTATAGTGGTCACCTTCTTTAACAAACATATCTCCAAATAATTCTGCTTGCCAGTCATCTAAATATACATTTCCTTTTACTTCTTTTAAAGAAGATAAATTGTTAACTTTACTATCTCGCAAATCTAAAGAACCTCCAACACTTTCTAGACTGCTTAAATCTGTCACTTCACTATTATTAAAATCAGCCTCTCCACCTATACTTTGTAAATTACTTAAGTCTTTTACTTCGCTATATCTAAAATTAGCACTTCCACCTATACTTTGTAAGCTGCTTAAATTTTCTACCTTACTATGCCAAAAGCTAGTACCTCCACCGATACTTATCAGGCTACTTAAATTAGTTACTTTGCTATTACTAAAATTAGAATATCCTCCTATACTTTGCAAGCTTCGTAAATCAGTTACTTTGCTACCGAAAAAATTAGCATATCCTCCTATATTTTGCAAACTGCTTAAGTCTGTTACTTGACTATATATAAAATCAGCACTTCTACCTATACTTTCTAAACTACTTAAGTCTGTTACTTTGCTATTACTAAAATTAGCATCTCCTCCTATATTTTGCAAACTATTTAAATCTGTTACTTTGCTGTTACTAAAATTAGCCCATCCACTTATACTTTGTAAACCACTTAAATTACTTACTAGGCTGTTGCTAAAATCGGTTTTTCCATATATTCTTTGCAAACTGCTTAAGTCATATTCTCCACTATTTTTAAAATTGGCATTTGACAAAGCAATTTTAATTTTTTCGTTATAATTTAACGAATTCAATTCTTCAAAACAAATTTCATCATCTTTACAATTAAAATTTTTTGCGATTTTACCTTGAAGATGTGTATTTGTATTTATATATCCAATAATTTTTTCTTTATTTGAGTTTTCTTCAAAATGCGCTTTGTAATCTTTAAATATAAAAACATCAT
>CALVNT010000009.1 GCA_944349925.1 uncultured Clostridia bacterium | reverse complement strand
ATGATGTTTTTATATTTAAAGATTACAAAGCGCATTTTGAAGAAAACTCAAATAAAGAAAAAATTATTGGATATATAAATACAAATACACATCTTCAAGGTAAAATCGCAAAAAATTTTAATTGTAAGGTTAATGAAATTTGCTTTGAAGAATATGATGCGACCAATTATAGTCAAAAAATTAAAGTTTGTTTGAAAGATGTAGACTTTACTTATAGTGAAGAATATGATTTAAGTAGTCTACAAAGTATATGTGGCGACGCTGGTTTTAAGTATAGTCAAGTGACTGACTTAAGCAGTTTACAAAGTATAGGTGGAGATGCTGATTTTGAAGATAGCCAAGTAACTGATCTAAGCAGTTTACAAAGTATAGGTGGAGATGTTTATTTTGGTGATAGTCAAGTGACTGATTTAAGCAGTTTGCAAAGCATAGGAGGCAAAGCTTATTTTAATGATAGCAAAATAAAAAAATTAAATATTTTGCAAAGAATAGGTGGAGATGCTGTTTTTAGTTATAGCAAAGTAACAGACTTAAGCAGATTACAAAGTATAGGGGGAAATGCTGATTTTAGTTATAGCAAAGTAACAAAATTAAAAGTTTTACAAAGAATAGGTGGAAGTGCTGATTTTAGTGATAGTAAAGTAACTGATTTAAGCAGTTTACAAAATATAGGGGGAAATGCTGATTTTAACAATAGTATAGTGACAGACTTAAGTTCTTTGCAAAGAATTAGTGGGACTGCTTTTTTCGAGGATAGCCAAGTAACTGATTTAAGCAGTTTACAAAGTATAGGTGAATATGTTTACTTTAGGAATAGCAAAATAAGTGATTTGAGTCGGTTACAAAGTATAGGTGGAGGAGCTAGTTTTTGCAATAGTCAAGTGACAGATTTAAGCGCTTTGCAGAGTGTTGGAGGAAATTTAAACTTAATTAATAGCAAAATTAACAATTTATCTTCTTTAAAAGAGGTAAAAGGCAAAGTATTTTTAGATGACTGGCAAGCAGAGTTATTTGGGGATATGTTTGTTAGAGAAGGTGACCACTATAGATTTGTTCCAGAAAGTGAAAGAGCAAGTTTGAAAGAAGAAATTGAAAAATAATGTATAAGCATACAAGAAAAAATTCTTGTATGTTTTTTATTTATGTCATAAAATTTTTTTAAAATCATATTTTATACTATGAAAAAAATACATTTTAAAGTTATTAAATTTAGAAAATGGATAGTAAATATCTTTATTGTTGTACTTTTAGCTGGCATTTCAGCATTTGCTGTGTGGGGTGGCAATATACTTGCAACTTCTTCTGCTGTAAGCGGTGTTTATTATAATGGGGATAAAAATTCAAAAAATGTATCTCTTATGATAAATGTTTATTGGGGAACAGAATATCTTGACGATATGCTCTCAATCTTAAAAGAAAATAATGTGCAAACTACTTTCTTTATAGGTGGGACATGGGCTGTTCTTAATGAAGATATGCTTAAAAAGATTTATGATGATGGACACGAAATCGCAAATCATGGTTATCATCACAAAGACCATGATAAACTTGACGAGCAAGGTAATCTTAATGAAATTTCTACCACACACAAAATTGTTCAAGAACTTTTAGGCGTGGAAATGAACTTGTTTGCTCCGCCAAGTGGGGCTTATGATAAGGTTACTGTTTCGAGTGCTTCTTCGCTCGGTTATAAAACAATTATGTGGACTAGGGACACTGTTGATTGGAGAGATAAAGATGCAAATCTCATCTATTCTAGAGCTATAAAAAATGCTAGCGGAGGAGATTTAATTTTAATGCATCCAACTGAAAAAACTCTCGAAGCCTTACCAAAAATAATATCATGGTTTAAAGACAATGGTTTTAATTTAACCACCGTAACGCAAACTTTAGAGCCCAGTGTTAAATCATAAAAAATAAAATAAAATTTTTAGTATTATCGAAAGTATTTTTGGCAATATAAGAAAAGTTTTTACAAGTTAGAACAAAAAATATTGCAACTTTAATTAAAAATATCTCAACTTTGTTTGAGATATTTTGCTTTTATGGTATACTTAGTATACAATTGTTTTTATAAGGAAGTCTTATGGCAACTTTTCATGTTTCAAATAAAAATAAAAAATCTTCAAAAAATAAGAAAAAACTCGTTGGAGGAATTTTGCTTGGGTTCTCAACCGTAGTTTTCTTATTTTCTGTTACAAGTTTAATACCTGCTTTACAAACTTTTTTCTTGGGTATATTAGGTATATTTGTCTATCCATTTTCAGTTTTTGGATTGCTTCTTTCTTTGGCATTATTAAATGAAAAAAAATATGTAATGCCTAAGCGTTATGCAATTTTTCTACTTTTATCACTTTACTTTTTCTTGGCAATTTTACAGTTAATCATAGTTGGCTTGCCAGGTGATATGAATTATGGTGAATATCTTGCATTAAATTATACTAAGCGTTTTACAGCTGGGGGAATTTTAATTGGCTTTTTACCTTGTTCGCTTGCGTATTTAATGGGTGCAGTAGCAACTTATATAGTTTTTGCCTTAGCATTTGTTGTATGCATAGCGTTTTTCGTTGAAACTATTTTATCTCTTAAGAAAAACGAAAAACAGCAACAACCTGTTAAACTTAACATTAAAGAAAAATCAACTGCACAAAGTCAGATTATTTATGATAAATCGCCTAAGATTGCAAAATTATTGACACCAAAAGAAGATGTAAACGTGATGTTTGACGCATCTCAAAAGGAAAAAGAAGTAAAAGAACTTACTGCTCGTGAAAAACTTGGTTTAGCTGGGGGATTTAAGCAAATTCCGTCAGAACATCAACAAATTAAATTGCCTAAAGAAGATGAAAATGAACCAAAAATTCCACAAGGTATGAGTATAAGAGACTATCTTTTACAACCACCAACAGTTGATATGGATAAATTTATGGCAAACAAGAACAAAAGAGTTGCCCCAACTGTTACAAATATAAACAACAATGATTTAAATAAAGCGATAAATGATTTGAAAGGTCAACAAATGGGGCCTACAACATATGTTCATGAAGAAAACTATGATTTTTCTCAGCCACAAATTAAACGCGGGAATTTGCCTGAAATGAAACCTGAACAAATAACATCTCAAGCAGAAGATATTATACGGGAAGTTGTTCGAGAAGAAATTTCGCAAAGAAATGCCGAACTTGAAAACGAAAGTGATGGAGGTTTTATTGATTTTTCATCTGTTGAGTCTGAGCAAAAAATCAATGGTGAGCAAAATGGAAATTTGCGTGATCGAAATGATTTTATGCAAAATCGCGAAAATTTAAATCCAATACAGCAGGCAAGAGAAGATAGAAATTTATCAAATTTTTCTAGGGATAGATTTGCTAGAGAAGATGCAAGGCGAGATAGTTTTGCTCGCGAAGATTTTTCTAGACAACCAAGAGAAGATCTGCTAAGAACAAATCATTTAGAGGAAAAACACGCAGAAGAAAAACATACAGAAAACAAACCAAAAAGATTTGTTGAACTTGATAGTGATACAAAGCAAGAACTTGTAAAGCCTTACAACTATACAAGACCTTCTATTGATTTGATTACTACTCAATCGGACGATCTATCCATATTTAACGAAGAAATCCCGATGAAACGGGTTGCGCTTGAAAATGCACTTGAAAAATTTGGTGTTCCAGCAAAAGTGCAAAATGTTGTTATTGGACCTACAGTAACAAGGTATGAAATTGAAATGCCTGAAGGAATTTCTGTTAAGAAAATTTTATCCCTTGATGCTGATATTGCTTATGCTCTTTCTGCCAAAGGGCAAATTAGAATTGAGGCTCCTATACCAGGGCGCAGTAAAGTTGGTATTGAAGTGCCAAATAATAAAGTAGCAAAAGTAAGTATTAAAGATGTTTTGCTTTCTAAAGAATTTTCGCTTTCGCCTTCACCTTTAACCTTTGCTCTTGGTAAAGATATAACAGGCACAGTTAAAGTTTGCAATCTTCAAAAAATGCCTCATCTTCTTGTAGCAGGTACTACTGGTTCTGGTAAAAGTGTATGCTTAAACACAATAATTACATCTCTAATTTACAAATCTTCGCCAGACGAAGTAAAATTTATTATGATTGACCCTAAACAAGTCGAACTTTCTATGTATGAAGGGTTGCCTCATATGGTTATTCCAAAAGTATTGACAGATCCAACTAAAGCGGTAAATGCACTTCAATGGGCAGTTGACGAAATGGAAAGACGATTTAGACTTATTTCTGAAGAAAGAGTCCGAAACATCGACGAATATAATAAGACTGAAAAAGTTCTATCTAGAAAAGTTAAAAAAATGCCTTACATTGTAGTAATCTTTGACGAATTTGCTGATTTTATGGCTGTTGCTAAAAATGAAATAGAAGATAAAATAAGAAGACTAGCAGGCAAAGCGAGAGCTGCAGGAATTCACTTAATCTTGGCAACGCAAAGACCTTCAACAGATGTCGTTACAGGTACTCTTAAAGCAAATCTTCCTGCTCGAATTGCTTTTAAAGTTGCAAGTAGAGTTGATAGCGAAGTTATTATGGGTGCAACTGGGGCTGAAAAACTTTTAGGATATGGTGATATGCTATATAAACCTGCCGATTCTGCTCCTATTAGATTGCAAGGTTGTTTTATTGATACTCCAGAGACTAAAGATATTGTCAACTTTATTATTGAAAATAATGAAGAAACTTTTGATGAAGAAGCAAACAATGCTATAAATAGTCCCGGGAAAAACACAAACGGAGGCGGTGAAGACAGCAGTATGGATCCTCTTTTACCTCAAGCGCTTAAAATTTGCATTGACAATGGCGTTGCTAGTACAACTATGGTGCAAAGAAAATTGGCTATTGGTTATCCAAGAGCGGCGAGAATTATTGATCAGATGGAAGAGCGAGGATATATTTCTTCTGCAGAAGGTTCTAAACAAAGAAGTGTTTACATTACAATAGAAGAATATTATCAAATTTTTGGAGATACTTATGACTAAAAAAGAACTTGTTACAAAAAAGGTTTCAGCTATAAGTCTTGGCTGTGACAAAAACAAAGTTGACTTAGAAAAATTGCTAGGAAGACTCAAAGATTATGGCTTTGAAATTGTTGGCGACATATACGACGCTGATATAGTGATTGTAAATACCTGTGCTTTTATTGAAAGTGCAGAGGAAGAAGCAATCGAAAATATTTTGACAGTTGAAAAATTAAAAGAACAGGGCGTTATTGAAAAAATTATCGTTAGCGGTTGTCTTCCAGAAAGACATTTTGATGATATGAAGACAAATTTTCCTAGCATTGACTTGTTTTTAAGATTAAGAGAAAATGACTTGATTTGTCAAAAAATTGAAGAAATGTATGGTGTGCAAATAACTAAACCTGCAAAAAATGAAGAACGGGTACTTACTTGTGGAATAAGTTATGCTTATTTAAAAATTGCAGACGGTTGCGATAATGTATGTTCATATTGTACAATTCCTAGAATCAGAGGAAGATATAAAAGTGTGCCTATTGATGAACTTGTAAATGAGGCAAAAAATCTTGCAGATAGGGGAATAAAAGAACTTATATTGGTAGCTCAAGATACTACTCGGTATGGGGAAGATTTATATGGTGAAAATAAACTGATTGAGTTGTGCCAAAAATTATCAAAAATCAAAAACATTAAATGGATAAGGCTTCACTATCTTTATCCTGAAAAGATTACTGATGAACTATTAAATTACATAGATCACAACGAAAAAATGTGCAAATATATTGATTTACCTCTTCAGCATATAGATGATGACATCTTAAAAAGCATGCGAAGAAGACTAGACGAAGAGCAGACTCGCAGTTTGATTGAGAAAATCAAAACACAATATCCACTTTTTGCTTTACGTTCAACATTTATCGTTGGCTATCCCGGAGAAAACAGAAAAAAATTCAAAAAACTTTGCAAATTTATCAAAGATACCAAATTTGATTATGCTGGTTTTTTCCCATATAGCAAAGAAGAAAGTACTGCTTCGTTTTTCATGAAAAAACAAGTGCCGTCGTTTATTAAAAAAATACGAGCAAAGAAAATAAAGCTTTTACAACAAAAAATTGTAGAAGAAAAAATAAAAGATATAATTGGCTCTGAAATGGAAATTCTTGTCGATTATTTTGACCAAAGCAGTGGAGAATATGTTGGTCATAGTCAAAAATTATCGCCAACAGTTGACTTTGGGGTTCGTTTTGTGGATAATGGGAATGTGGAAGTTTCAACTTTTGTAAAAGTAAAAATTTACGATTTTGATGGAAGCTTTTTTAAAGGAGAATTATTATGAATACACCAAACAAGATTACTTTATCAAGAATTCTTTTAATACCTTTTATTGTATTTTTCTATCTTGCAACATTTATACCTTATGGTAGACTTGTTTCAGCATTATTATTTGCTATTGCAAGTTTAACAGACTTTATTGATGGTAAAATTGCAAGAAAAACAAATCAAGTGACTGATTTGGGTAAATTTTTTGACGCAATAGCCGACAAAGTTCTTACTATGACAGGCTTTATTTTGATTATTGCAGTTCCTATTACTGGCACAGCACCAGTCGTTTGGCCTGCTTGGCTTGGCGTGGCTTGTATAATTGTTATGCTTGCAAGAGAATTTATTATTTCAGCTCTTAGACAGCTTGCTGCAAGCAAAGGCAAAGTTTTAGCCGCAGATATGAGTGGAAAAATTAAAGCAACTTTGCAATTTATTTCCATTATTCTTTATATGCTTTATGCATTTTTCTTAACAGACATTGTGCCAACTATGAGCACATCTACAGTTGAAAGAATAACGGGGGTAATTGGACTTATTTTAATGATTATTCTTGCCGGAGCGACCATTTTAACAGTTTATTCAGGTGTTCATTATTTAATTGAAAATCGTTTTGTGTTTAAAGAAGACAAGGTAAAAGAAAATAAAATTTCTAAAAGAATAACAGAAGAAAACAATTCTTTAGAAGAAGATTCTAAAGATTAAAAAGTATTTCTGTATTTTATTGCTAAAGGAGAAAAAGTGGATTATAAGGTTTACATTTTTTCAGAGAATGTTTTAAATGGTATAACAAATTTTGATTTAAAAAAATTAAATTTTATTTTTGCTCGCACATTGACTACTATGAGCAGGTTTGAAATCTTGCCTTTAGATAGCAGTAAAAATTTAACTTTATCTCAAAACAACATAATATTTTCAGAAAATGAAAATCTAGACAACATAATTATAGATTTGTATTCACAACTTGGCAGTGAAAAAGAAATAATAGACGAACAGTTGGTTGTATTTAACAAAGCAGGGGTAAAAACTATTTTTATTCCACTTGAAAGTGATATTGAGCTTTTACATAAAATTTTATATACTAATGAAAAATTGTGTCAATTTCATGTTTTTGGAATGAATAAAAATGAAATTATAAACAAACTTGAAGAAATAAAAAATGAAGTTAGCAATCTTACATATAAAGTTATTGAAAACAATATTTTGTGTGATGTATATCTTTCTTACAAAGGTCAAGGTGATGTCATTGATGACAATCTTGTAAAAATTGCTTCAATTTTTAAAGCAAATATGTATAGCGAAAATGAACTGACTCTAGAAAACATTGTTTTTCAATTATTAAAGATGAAAAACCTTTCAATATCAATTTGCGAAAATGTTACGCAGGGTAAAATATTAGCATCTCTTTTAGAAAAAAACGAATGTTTTTCAAATGTATTAAAACTCGGTAAAGTCGAGTTTTATGACAAAATAGATAATGATTTTTTACATACTCGAACAACGGAAATCTTAAATGAAAGTGGCTCAGATATTGCTATAATGACTTGTGGAATCAAAGAAGAAAACAAATTTAATTTTACTTTTACTATTGCGGATAAAAAGGAAGTACATTTTTATAAATGTAATTTTACTGGAAACATAGAAAGTTCAATAGAAATGGCAAAAAATACCGTTCTGTTTCATTTGGTAAAAAAATTGCGTCAAAATGATTTTGTTTTTTAGATTTTTCGTGATAAGATAAGTACGAAAAATTTATCAAAATAATAATTTAAAGGGGAATGTATGGATAAAAAAGATGTAAAAAAAGATGCAAAAAGAGAAGCCCTCGAACAAGCTCTTTTGCAAATTGAAAAACAATATGGAAAAGGCTCAATCATGAAAATGGGCGAGAAAGTTCACGAAAAGATTGATGTTATTCCTACTGGCTGTTTAGTTTTGGATATTGCTTTGGGTATCGGTGGAATACCTAGAGGAAGAGTTATTGAAATTTATGGTCCAGAATCTTCTGGTAAGACTACTGTCTCTTTACACATTATTGCTGAAACTCAAAAACTCGGTGGAACAGCTGCTTTTATAGATGCAGAGCACGCTTTAGACCCTTCTTACGCAGAAAAGTTAGGAGTAAATCTTGATGATTTATTAGTTTCACAACCAGACAATGGCGAACAAGCGCTAAATATCTGTGAAACACTTGTTAAATCAGGTTCGGTTGATATAGTTGTTGTAGACTCTGTTGCTGCACTTACTCCAAAAGCTGAAATAGATGGCGAAATGGGAGATTCTCATGTAGGATTGCAAGCAAGAATGATGAGCCAAGCTTTAAGAAAATTGACTGGTGTTATAAATAAGAGCAACACTACAGTTATATTTATCAACCAATTAAGAGAAAAAGTTGGAGTTATGTTTGGCTCTCCAGAAACAACTACAGGTGGTAAAGCTCTTAAATTTTATTCAAGCATAAGACTTGATGTAAGAAAAAAAGATACCATCAAAGATGGTGCCAATATTATTGGAAATAGAACGGTGGTGAAAGTTGTTAAAAATAAACTTGCTCCTCCTTTTAAAACAGCTGAATTTGATATAATTTATGGAAAAGGAATTTCTCAATCAGGTTGTGTTGTTGATCTTGCTCTAAATGGTGATATAATTCAAAAATCTGGTTCATGGTTCTCTTATAATGATGAAAAAATTGGTCAAGGAAAAGAAAATGTAAAACAGTATCTTGAAGAGCATAAAGACATTTATGAGGAAATCATGCAAAAAGTTAAAGAAAAATACGAGATAAATTGATTATAAATTTTAAGTTGATATAAAAAGCTTCTACAGTGTTATAGAAGCTTTTTTTAATTTTCTATTTTTAATTAAAATATTTTTACGACAAATAATTATTTTAGATATACCATTTTTTGTTATTATGTATTTTTGGTTTGGTTTTTACAAAAGTAATTTCTTCTTCATTTTCAATTTCTGGCGATAGGGTGTAAAATGCTTTAAAAATTAAAGTCTCTTTATTCTGAGTCAAAGGAAGCGAAAAAGTTTGCTTTCCAGACTTATTTTCAATTTGTTGTTTAAGTGTGTCTCCCTCATAAAGTTGATATGTCATATAATCATTTGCTAGAAATGTTATAATAGCTTTATCATTTACAACTTTGCTTGTAAATGATGGCAATTTAGCTTTTGCAAATTTTTCTGAATAGTTTTTTGGTAAATTAAATGACGAAAAAATCTCTTCTTGCGTATAACGCTCTGGCATAAATTCATTTGCTAGTATTATTCGATGATTTTCTTCAAGCTCGGTCATATCAATTTTTTTCTCAACAATGCAGTCAGGTTTTTCAAAATCTTCCTCTTCAATATTGTTTTTATAAAAATTTTTTACAATTTCTGTAGGTTGGTTACCGCCAGTATAATCAATTGGTGTGTTATCTAAATTACCTAACCAAACTGCACAAGTATATTTTGGCGAATATGAAACATTCCATGCATCAAGATTTTGTTTTGAATTAGATTTGCCAACAGTACCTGTTTTTGTTGCAATCGGCATATTTAGTTGTGCAAGTTTTTTTCCTGTGCCGCTTTTTGCACAAGTTTTAAGCATGTCGGTCAAAAGGTATGAACTGTCTTGTCTAAATACTTGCTTTTCTTCAGGTTTATTTATATAAACAATTTTTCCATTTTTATCTGTTATAAAAGAAATAAATTTTGCTTTACTATATGCACCAAGGTTTGCAAAGGTGGAATATGCACTTGCAAGTTGAAGAATATTAACGCCGTATGTCATACCGCCTAGAGCCAAGCAATAACCTTCATCATTTTCTACAAATTCAAAACCGACATCTTCAGCATAACTTTTTGCTTTATCAATTCCTACATAGCTTAAAACTTTTACTGCGGGAATATTTATAGATTTTGAAAGACTTTCTCTTGCAGAAACATATCCATGATAAACATTTCCAATATTTTTTGGCTTAAATCCTGCAATATCTGTTTTTTCATCTAATAGTTGAGTGCAGGGATAAATTATATCTTCATTTAAGGCAGGTCCGTAAACTAAGATTGGTTTTATACAAGAGCCAGGCTGTCTTTTGCATTCTAGTATTTTATAATCACCTTGCCCAGAATAGGCAACTACAGCATGCGATGAATTATCGACAACAATTCCTGCATTGTCACAATTTACACTTGATGATTTAAATGCGTCTAATAAATCGTTTTGTAATTTTTCATCTTGATATGTATATATTTTGTATCCTTGCAAGGCAATTTGCTGTGCAGGAATTTGTAATATTTCTTCAGCTTCATCTATTGAAGCTTGGCTATATGAATTTAGTTTATTCTTACTTTCTGTGTTGATATTTAAGTTTATAGGCTGATTTTTTGCTATTAACGCTTCTTCAGATGAAATCTTGCCATCTTTTTCCATTTCAGAAATAACTAAATTTCTTCTTTTTATTGCATTGTCTGGATTTTTAATTGGACTATATTTAGAGGGAGATTTTATAAGACCAGCAAGCAATGCGCTTTCTGATAAACTGAGATCTTTGGCGGATTTTGAAAAATAATACTCGCTAGCATCTTCAATTCCGTAGCAATTGTTCCCAAAATAAATAATGTTTAGATATTGATTTAATATTTCGTCTTTTGAATATTGCTTTTCAAGTTTTTGGCTGAGTGCAATTTCTGTTATTTTACGCTCAAATGTTTTTGCGCTAGTCAAATGACTATTTTTTATAAGTTGTTGGGTTATAGTTGAAGCACCTTCTTTAAATCTTCCAGCTTTTAAGTTGTTAAGCATTGCCTTAACCATTCTTTTATAATTCACGCCATGATGGTTGTAAAATTCTTTGTCTTCTATTGATACAAACGCATTTGTCGTGTCTTTGCTTAAATTCTCTATTTCAACATATTTTTCATTGATAGTATTATCTTCATTTATAGGTTTGTTGTCTTTATCGAAAATTTCGATGGCTGTAAAAGGAGCGGTTAGTTTTGCTTCATCTATATCTATCTTTAATGCATTGGTGTATATTGAACCTATGTAAAAAGATAGTGCTATAAGTGCGCCAAGCAAAATAACTGTTAAAACAATAAAAAACCACTTTAAAAACTTTTTCATCTTTTTTATTATGGCGCCGAATTGAAAAAATATTTGCTTATTTTACTTTTTATTTGAAAATTTATTAAATGTATTGTATAATAGAAAAGGTATATAAAAGTTTTGCGTTTAAGCATTATTTTTTCAAAAGAAGGTTGATATGAAATACTTTATTGTAACTTATGGTTGCCAAATGAATGTCCATGAATCGGAAAAAATAGCCTCTATTTTAGAAAATAAAGGTTATGTTTTGGCGGAAAAAAGAGAAGAAGCAGATATTATCGTTTTTAACACCTGTGCAATTCGAGAAGGAGCAGAGGATAGGGTTTTTGGCAATGTCGGAAATTTAAAAAAATTAAAGAAGAAAAACAAAAATTTGATTATAGTGCTATGTGGTTGTATGACACAAAAAGAAGCAACGGCACAGAAGATGTTGAGGACTTTTCCTTTTGTAGATGTTGTTATTGGAACTTTTAATTTACCAAAACTAGGCGACTATATTGACGCTGTAAAGAAAGGCAGGCAACTTGAAATATGGCAGGAAGGAGATATTGACGAAACTTTATCTTATAAGCGTACAAGCGGGGATAATGCTTGGGTAAATATTATGCAAGGTTGCAATAATTTTTGCACATATTGCATTGTTCCATATGTAAGAGGACGGGAAAAATCGCGAAAAGAAGAAAATATCTTAAATGAGATAAAAGAGATAATCGCACAAAAAAAATATAAAAAAATAACACTTTTAGGTCAAAATGTAAACTCATATGGAAAAGATTTAACTGTTCCATGTTCATTTGCAAAACTTTTAAAAGATATATGCGCTCTTGAAGGAGATTTTAAACTTTCCTTTATGACCTCTCACCCAAAAGATTTGACTGATGAAGTTATAGATGTTATTGCTAGTGAAGACAAAATTGAAAAATATATCCATCTTCCTGCGCAAAGTGGTAATAATCGCATTCTCCAGAAAATGAATAGAAATTATACGCGAGAAAAATATTTGACCATCATTGAAAAGATAAGAAACAAAATCCCATCTTGCAGAATAACTTCAGATTTTATAGTAGGTTTCCCGGGAGAAACAGAACAAGAATTTGAAGACACTTATTCTCTTGTAAAACAAGTTCAGTTTGACAGCATTTTTGCTTTCATGTATTCTCCTAGAGAAGGAACAGTTGCAAGCAAAATGGAAAATCAAATTTCAGATGAAATCAAACATGAGAGAGTAAATAAGCTATTAAATCTCGAAAAAGAAATACAAAAGGAGACTGGTAAACGATGAGTAAAGCCGAACTATCGCCAGGCATGAGACAATATTTAGAAACGAAAGAAAACTATAAAGACTGCATTCTTTTTTATAGAATGGGGGACTTTTATGAAATGTTCTATGAAGATGCCATAGTTGCTTCTAAAGAACTTGATTTAATCCTAACAGCAAAACAATGTGGTCTGCCTGAAAAAGCACCAATGTGTGGCATACCTTATCATGCCTGCCAAAATTATATAGCAAGACTCATTGCTAAAGGATACAAAGTTGCTATATGTGAGCAGACAACCACTCAAACTGATAATAAAGTGCTAAAAAGAGATGTTGTCCGAGTGATTACACCCGGTACAATAGTAGAAGACGAAATGCTTGATGGAAACAAAAATAATTATCTCATGACTATATTTAAGGGTTATGACAAAGTAGGCGTATGTTATGTGGACATTTCTACGGGTGAGTTTGCTGTTGTACCTTTTGATAAAAATTATAACAGAGATCTTTGTGATGTTATAGCAAGAGTTATGCCATCAGAAATCATATGCAATGAAAATGCTAGTGAAGAATTGGCGCAAATAAAACAATCTAGAGCAAATTCAATTTGCAAATTTTATCCATATTACGAATGGGCATTTTCTATTTCTAGGGCGGAAGATAACTTAACAAATCAATTTGGCTCTAATTATAAAACAATTTATGAACTAAAAAATCAACCAGAACTTATTGCAGCTGCGGGAGCGACGCTTGAATATTTAAAAGAAACTCAAAAACGGTTATTGAAAAGTATCAATAAAATTAGCGTTATAAAAAATAATAAGTATTTAACAATAGATGCTAATTCTCGAAGAAATCTTGAAATTGTAGAAAATATGCGAGATCGAAGCAAAACGGGATCTTTATTATGGGTGCTTGACAAAACAAAAACTGCTATGGGCGGAAGAAAACTTAGAAGAATGATTGATCAGCCTCTTCAAGATGAAAAAGAAATAAATGAACGACTAGATGCAGTTGATGAACTTTTCAAAAAACCTATAATAAGAGATGAACTTTCAAACGCTTTAGCACCTGTAAGTGATATTGAAAGAATAGCGGGGAGAATTGGTTATGGCTCAGTAACGCCAAAAGAGCTTTTAGGATTAAAAACATCTTTGCAAGCAATTCCAAATTTAAAAAATATTTTGTCTTCATGCCAAAGCAGATTACTTAAAAATTGTAATGAAAATTTAGTAGACATAAGTCAAATTGAAAATCTACTTACAAATGCAATAGATGAAGAAGCGTCAAACAATATGAAAGACGGGGGCTACATAAAAAAAGGCTTCAATAAGGAACTTGATAAGCTTAGAGATGCTAAAACTTCTGCTTCACAGTGGATAAAAGATTTAGAGGCAAAAGAAATTGAAGAAACGGGAATAAAAACCTTAAAAATAGGCTACAACAGAGTCTTTGGATATTATATTGAAGTTAGTAAAAATCAAGCGGAAAATGTTCCTTTGAGATACAAAAGAAGACAGACAATTGCAAATAACGAACGATTTATAACAGAAGATTTAAAGCAAATTGAGGATATTGTTTTACATTCTGAAGAAGATGCTTTAAAATTAGAAGCACAAATTTTTGCACAATTAAAAGAGTATTTGGTTTCTCAAATTTCATTATTCCAACAAATTTCTAAAGCAATTGCCGAAACTGACGCTTTGTTATCTTTGGCTACAGTTGCAGTAAAAAACAATTATTGTAAACCTGTTATCAAAAATTCAATATCTCATATAAAAATCGAAGGCGGCAGACATCCTGTTGTAGAGCAATACTTAAAAGTAGGACAATTTGTCGCAAATGATACCTATCTTGACCAAGATGAAAATAAAATGATGATTATAACAGGTCCAAATATGGCAGGGAAAAGTACATATATGCGTCAAAACGCGATTATAACTTATATGGCTCATATTGGAAGTTTTGTGCCTGCAAGAGAGGCAGAAATTGCGATAACGGATAGAATATTTACAAGAGTTGGAGCAAGCGATGATTTGGCTTTTGGTCAAAGTACTTTTATGGTTGAAATGAGTGAAGTTGCTTTAATTGTAGCAAATGCAACCGATAGAAGTTTAATTATTCTTGACGAAATTGGAAGAGGCACTTCAACCTTTGACGGCTTAAGTATTGCTTGGGCTGTAATTGAATATTTGGCAAATAATTTTAAATCAAAAACTTTATTTGCAACACACTACCACGAATTAACTGAACTTGAAGGAGTCATTAAGGGCGTAAAAAATTATAAAATAGCCGTAAAAGAAATTGATGGTAACATTGTGTTTTTACGAAAAATTGTTAGAGGTGGAGCAAATAGAAGTTTTGGTATAGAAGTTGCAAAACTTGCAGGGCTTCCAAATGAAGTTCTTAGCCGTGCAAAAGAAATTTCAAAAAATCTAGAACAAGTCAATCATAAACTTGATGTAAATCTTTTTAATGAAAATAAAAACGAAGTGGTGGATAATACAAAAACTGCTTTATCAATTCTATCAACTTTAAAAGATATGGATATCAATAAAATTTCACCAATGTATGCTTTCGAAGTGCTAAATGATTTGATCACAAAAGCCAAGGAGGATAGCAATGAGTAAAATAAATATTCTTGATGCAAAAGTATTCAATCGTATAAGTGCTGGTGAAGTTGTAGAAAGACCTGCCTCTATTGTAAAAGAACTAGTAGAAAATAGTATAGATGCTGGTGCAAAAAATATTAACATTGAGATTGAAGAAGGTGGCAAAAGAAACATTACAGTATCAGATGATGGCAGTGGAATTTCAAAAGAGGATTTGCCTCTAGCATTTCTTCCGCATGCTACAAGCAAAATAAAAACTGTAGACGACCTTGACAATATTATAAGTTTAGGTTTTCGAGGTGAAGCTCTTGCAAGCATTAGCTCTGTTTGTCAAGTCAAACTATCTTCCAAAACGGCTGAAAATGAATATGGCTATAAGATTTCAGTTGATGGTGGCGTGCAGGGTGAAATCTCACAAATAGCCCGAAGTCAAGGCACAACTATAAGTTGCTCAAATCTATTTTTCAATACGCCTGTTCGTGAAAAGTTTTTGAAAAAGACAAAGCAAGAGGAAAGCGAAATTACTCACATTGTTGAGAAGTTTATGCTTTGCCGTAGCGATATTTGTTTTAAATATTTTGTAGACGGAAAAATGATTTATAATACTATATCTTGTAGTATGCAAGACATAATATATACGATTTATGGCAAAGAAGTATATGACAATCTTCTTCCAGTAAATTTAGTACAAGATGGATTTGTTTTGCAAGGTTATGTAAGCAAGCCAGCGTATTCAAGGTCAAATAGAACATTTCAGTCTTTCTTTGTCAACAAGAGATATGTTGAAAATTATATAGTTTCATCTGCTGTTCAAAGTGTTTTTGAAAGTTTTTTGATGAAAGGGAGATTTCCTTTTTATGTTTTAACTTTGTCAGTGCCAGCTGACAGTGTTGATGTAAATGTTCATCCATCAAAAAAAGAAGTTAAGTTTGAAAATCCAAATAAAATTTTTACTTTAGTTCGTATGGCAATCGAAAAAGCATTGTTGTCTGACGAGCAGGTTAGAAAATTTACAACAACTGACCAAACTTCAAATGAAAATTTTTCAAAAACAATTTTACCTCATTTTGATTCTAAAATAGCGCAAAATTCAATATTTGAAAATGCTTTACCAACAAACGAAGGAAAAAGTTTTTCTTTAAAGACTGATGTTGTTGACTTAATCAATAAAGAAGTTGATATTGACAATGAAATCAAAACTGAAAAAGTTGTAAATACCCAAATACCAGATTTTAACAATATAAAATTGAGTACTAGAGATGTCCCAGCAAACAATAAAAATAGTGTTATATTTTTTGATCAAAATGATACAAATTTTCTCGCGGATATCAAAAATAAATACGAAAGCGCCCAAACTCAAAAATTTATAGAAGCAAGCGTTCGTGATGAGATGAAACTTTTGGGGACAGTATTTAAAACATATATAGCGATTGAGTATGATGACAATTTATATTTTATTGATCAACATGCAGCCCATGAAAGACTTCTCTATGACAAACTTTTAAGACAAGTTGACTCAAATAAAGTTATTTCTCAGGATTTGCTTGATCCATATAATTTTGATGTAGGAGCAAAAGAAATTGAAAGTTTAAATCAAATTATTGATCAAGTCAATCAGCTTGGTTTTAACATAAAAATAAATGGCAACAAATTATCAATCACATCTGTTCCGGCACTATTATCCGGCATTTCGCTTGATGATTTTGCAAATGAAATTGTTAAAGATGGCGTTAACTGGGATAAAAAGCGTAGCGATTTTATTCATGAAAAACTTTGTCAAACCGCTTGTAAACATGCTATCAAAGCAGGCGATACAATAACAAAAGATGAATGTGCTTATATTATTGAAAAAGTAAAACAGGGGGTAATGCTCTGTCCTCATGGAAGACCAATAACCCTTGTATTATCAAAAACAGACTTTGAAAAAATGTTCAAAAGAATTGTATAAATATTTATAAAAAAATAATTAAATATCTTGAAATTCACCAAGATTTATAAAAAATAAAAGGATTTATGAAATTGAAAACGAAAGTAGTGGCAATTTTAGGACCTACAGGAGTCGGCAAATCTGCAATGGGAATAAATGTTGCAAAAAAGTTTAATGGTGAGATAATCTCTGCTGATTCAGTGCAAATTTTTAAAGAATTTGATATAGGCTCCGCAAAAATCAATCAATCTCAAATGCAAACAGTTAAGCATTATGCTATCGATATTGTGCGTGCTAGTGAAAACTTTACAGCATACGACTTCGTGATTTATGCAAAAGAAACTATAGATAATATTGTCAAACAAGGGAAGCTGCCCATAATCGTAGGTGGCACGGCATTATATGTTAAGGCCTTATTAGAAAATTATAATTTAGGCGCAACAAAAAATGAAGATTTAAGACATCAACTACAAGAGCAATTAAACGAAAAAGGTCTTGATTTTTTGTCTGATAATCTTAAAAAACTTGCTCCAGATGAAGCAGAAAAAATAGATTTAAAAAATCCCCAAAGGGTTATAAGGGCATTAGAGATTGTCTTGTCTAATCAAAATAAAACAAAACAAGAAAGTCCATATGATTACAAAATTTTTGCGTTGAATAGAGATAGGGAAGAGCTTTACAAAATCATAAATTCAAGAGTTGACGAAATGTTTGAGCAAGGTTTAGAAAAAGAAGTTCGCTTACTTTTAGAAAAGTATGGAGATAGCGTTCAACCTTTTAAAGCAATTGGGTATAAAGAATTTTTGCCTTATTTTAAAGGCGAATATTCTCAACAGCAACTAATAAATCTAATAAAACAACATTCTAGAAATTATGCTAAAAGGCAACTTACTTTTATCCGCGGAATGCAAAATGTAAGCTGGATTGATGTAAAAGACAAAATTATAGCACAACAACAAATTGAAAAGGAGATAGAATTGTGGTTACACTAAAAAATGTTGAAAATAAGTTGAAAGACAAATTTGAAAAGATTGATCAAATTGCTTTTTTAAATCAAAAAAAAGTTCTTCAAGCTTTCAGTGATTGTAAAATAACCTCTCAATGTTTTTCAGGAACAACTGGATATGGATATGATGACCAAGGGAGAGATAAACTTGCTCTTTTATACAGCAAAGTTTTTAAAACGGAAAAAGCAATTGTTTCGCCTTTAATCACTTGTGGATCTCACGCAATTTCTATTGTGCTTTATGGACTTTTAAGACCTGGCGACACTATGCTTTCAATAAGCGGTCAGCTTTATGATACTTTGCATGATACACTGTTTGGTGCAAATAACGGCTCACTTGAAGAATTTGGTATAAAATTTAAGCAAATAGAACTAAAAAACGACGAGTTTGATAAAGACCTTATTTTAAAATCAATAAAAAAATATAAACCTAAACTTGTGTTCGTGCAGCGCTCTCGTGGTTATACTAGTAGAAAAGCTCTTTCAATCAAAAAAATGCAAGACATTTTTGCAATAATAAAATCTTCAAAAAATGCTCCATTTATTGTAGTTGACAATTGTTATGGAGAATTTGTAGAAGAAAAAGAGCCTACTGAAGTTGGAGCAGATGTTATTGTCGGCTCGCTTATAAAAAATCCCGGTGGTGGACTGGCTCCAACAGGTGGATATATATGTGGTAGTAGCAAAGCAATAGATATGATATCCACTAGATATACTTCGCCTTCACTTATGCTAGAAGTTGGTTCTTATGAATTTGGATATAGATTATTTTATCAAGGTTTATTCATGGCACCACACACCGTTGCGCAAGCTTTAAAGGGAGCAATGCTTGTTGGCGGAATCATGCAAGAAAAAGGTTACAAAATTATACCTTCAAATGATGAAATGCCTGAAGATATTATAAAATCTGTAGTTTTCAATACTTCAGAAGAACTAATCAAATTTGTACAACTTGTTCAAAAAACTTCTCCAGTGGATTCATTTATAGTTCCAATGCCTTGGGATATGCCTGGATATAATGACCAAGTTATAATGGCTGCTGGAACATTTGTAGGAGGTGCATCAATTGAACTTTCTTGTGATTCACCAATCAAATCGCCATATATCGCATATTTTCAAGGCGGGCTAACTTACGAACATGTGAAAATCTTAGCAGAAGAACTGAATAAAATTTATTAAAAGTTTTGTTCATGAAATTTCAATAAAAAAATGGTTAATGGTATTAGTTTTAAAAATAGCAAAATAAAAAATATCTAATCAATTTCAATAAAATGTTTTTTAAATCAACTAATTTTGACGAACTCAACTGAACAAATTAAAAGAAAGATTAAGTTTTAAATTTTGTTAGTAACATTGGTAAATATTTTTATTCGTCAAAAATATTTGGAAATTTAACTAAAATATGTTATATTACAACATATAATTCAAATAAAGTTCTATTGGATAAGGAGAATTTATGAAATCTATAACAAAAACATCAATTATGAAAATAATTATCTTGTTAGTAATTCTCATTTCGGTTTTATTGGTATGCACTGCATGTTCTAATAGCAATACGTCTAATAATAATTCTTCATATTCTGAGAAACTTTCATTAATAGGTGATCCAACAATTGAAATATCTCAATCTGCCGGATTTTATACTTTATATATTAGAGGAACTGTAAAAAATAATACTAATCAATCACTTTCGTATGCCTCAATACAGTTTTCTATAACTGATAATAATAATGTCAATCTAGGAACAGCTTTTGATTTCATAGGTTATATAAATGCAAATGGGACTTGGAGTTTTGAAGCAATGTATATGGGAAGTGTAAGTATTGGTACTCCGGCTCATTATAAATTAATTAGTCTTACTGGATGGTAATCATAATAAAAAAAATAGTTTAGGTTTTTAAACATGTGTTTATCTTGACACAAGCACTATCGCTATGTGCCGGCAGACAAGCGTATACATAAAAAATTTTATTGCAAAAAATCGGCTGTTAGTATAGCATACATTGTTCTTTTTTTTATTTTCTCTAATTTTTTGTGTAAGCATTTGTTTTTATTGTAAAGGTTAAATTAAGTATTTATTAATTTAAAGAATTTGATATAAATACAACAACTTTTATATTTAAGCGATCAAATTTTAATTATGAAGATTTGGTTGCTTTTTTGCAAGATTTTCTTTTTCTTTGATAAACAGTTCTTTTTTTTATTGATTTTCATACATTAAAAGTATGAAAAACAAATTTCGGCAATTTTCTCCAGCAAAAGATTTTTTACTTGAAAGCATTAAATTAAACAAAGTTAAAAGCTTGGCGCTTTTTGTTTTTTGCTCTATTTTGTTTATAACAGGAATTATAGTTGCATGCAAAAATGGTCCTGTTAATCCTGACAATATATTTGGTTACGCTCTTAAGCAGGGCACTTTGGTAATTATAACTTCTTCATTTTTCACTAGACTTTTATCAATGCTTCTTATTATGCTTCTGCTTTTGCTTTTTTCGTTAAACAAATTTCTTTTCCCTCTTGGCTTACTGCTTTTATCTTATAGAAGTTATCTTTTAAGTTTAAACCTTTGTTTTATGATAATTATCTATGGATTTTCTGGAGCTATTTTGTCATTGTTTATAGTTTTGCCTTGCCATCTATTTTGTTTGCTCGCTTTAATGCTTTTTTATATAATTTTAATTCGTACGCGTAGAGATTTTTGTGACTTTGGAGGATTTAGATTTCCTAGGCAAAAATTTTATATAACAATAGGTTTCTTTATTACACTTGTTGTAATTAGTTTGTTAGAATCAATCTTGCTTGCTATTTTCAGCGCTAATGTAATTTTGATAATTTAAAAATGTTATTAAATTTTTGTAAATAAATCAATAATCAAAATTCAAAAATTTCTCTTATGAATAGAAAAATCTTTTTTGTTTACACTAGAAACAAAAAGGAGATTTTTATGAAGCGTTTTATTGCATTTTGTATTATGATATGCATATTAGCAACAATATGTTGTACTAGTATGCAAGCAACAGCAAGTGCTGATGTTGCTGTTGACCTTTCTAGTAAATCGGCTTGTCTTGTCGATTTTGCTTCTGGACAGATTCTATTTGAAAAAGATGCAAGTTCTCATTTACCAGTAGCAAGTATGGTTAAAATGATGACTATTTTGCTTACATTAGAAGAATATGAAAAAGGCACCATGACAGATGAAACCTTAATCTCAACTAGTGAAAATGCATCTTCAATGGGTGGAAGTCAAGTTTTTATAGATCCTTATGTAGAGTATAGTGCAAAAGATATGCTTAAAAGTGTGATTGTCTCTTCTGCCAACGATGCTTCAGTTGCTCTTGCTGAACATATTGCGGGTAGTGAAGAAAATTTTGTAGTCAAAATGAACGAAAAAGCAAAAGCTTTAGGTATGAATGATACAAATTATGTTAATTGTACAGGTCTTCCTGCACCAGAGCAATATTCATGCGCGAAAGATTGTGCTATTGTTTTAAAAGAAGTTGCAAAATTTGACAAATATCATGAATTTTCTACTATTTGGATGGACGAGCTTGTTCATCCTTCTGGAAGGAAAACTGAGCTTGTTAATACGAACAGGCTTGTAAAGTATTATGAAGGTTGTGATGGCGGGAAAACAGGTTCCACAAATGAAGCAGGTTGTTGTTTAAGTGCAACAGCAAAAAAAGGTAACATGAGACTTATTTCAGTTATTATTGGTGCTAAAAATAGTCAAACTCGGTTTAACGAATGTTCTAAATTGTTTAATTATGGCTTTGCAAACTTTGAAAATAGGTCTATTGTTGATAGTCAAAAAAGCATTAAGTCTTTGCCAATAAACAAAGGCAAAAACAATGCCATAGATATCTTTGCCAAAGAAGATTTTAGCGTAACAACAAAAAAAGGAGAAGAAACAAATATTGATATAAATTATAACTTGCCAGATAAAATAAATGCTCCAACAAAAGCAGGAGAGGTTGTAGGAAAAGTTGTATTATCAAAAGAGGGCACTGTTTTGAAAGAAATTGAACTTATTGTAAAAGAAAATGTAGATAAACTTTCTTTAAAAGATTGTTTTGATAGAGTGGCAACTCAGTGGTAAACCGTCTTTTAAAATTTTCTCCTAAAAATTATAAATTGTTAAAGAGGATAATATTATCCTCTTTTTTTATTTTTATTTCATAAAAATATTTTGATTTTTCGACATTTTTTGATATCATACAACAAGAAATTGTTTTTTAAGGGATTTTAGTTGAAAGAAGATAGAAAGAAAATAATTATTTTATTAAGCGGTATCGCTTTAATAATGGCAAGTATAATTGCAGTTGTCATATATTTTTCTTTTTTCAAAAACGAAAACTATTCTAAAAGTGATGTTTTAACAGTTGAGTGCCCAAACATAACTGCTTCAGTGGGCGAGAGTGTTTATCTTCCTATACAACTTTCTAACGAAAATGCAACTTTGACTTTTGAAATTTATGACTCTTCAATTGCCAAAATCGAAAACAAAACTATTTATGCTTTAAGTCCGGGCACAACTTTGGTAAAGATTACTGCTTCTTTTGAAAATAAATATGCCGTCTGCAATTTTTATTTTACAGCCGAGCGTGAAGACTATGTTTTAGAGTTAATACCAATTAGCGACTGCAGTTTTGATAATAATATTTTAATGCTAGCAGGAAAATCATGCCAATTTAAAATTTCTTTGTTTGACAAATTTGGCTGTGTTGTTGAAAATCCAGAAATCTCGTTCCTTTGTTCAGACGGCATAAGCATTGAATTGACGCCTTTTGGTTATATGTTAGAGGCAAACGGAAAAGGCAATTTTATTATTGATTTTTATCAGCTCAATTTTAAAGTTGATATAATTGTTAGTGTACAAATTTCTTAAATTGCTTGCAATTTTTTTATATTAGATTTATACTATCTTTGGTTTTTAATTTCGGTTAACCATAAAATAAAAGTCGGCAAATCTCATTTGAAGGAGAAAACATGGAAGAGAACATAGAACAAAGCGTGCTAGCAACAGAACAAATGAGTTTTGTTGACGAAAAATATAGATTTAAACTAGATAATTTTGAGGGACCTTTAGACTTACTTTTACACCTTATAAAAGACGCAAAAATGGACATTATGACTGTGAAACTTGCCGATATAACAGAGCAATATTTAGTTTATATGCAAGATCTTGATTCGATAGATATGGATAGAGCAAGCGAATTTATAACAGTTGCAGCCACATTGATTGAAATAAAATCAAAACATCTTTTGCCTGTTGAACAAGAAGATGAAATTGATGAAGAAGATAGTGAAGCATTGCTACTAGAAAGGTTAAAAGAATATGAATTATTTAAGGAAACAGGAAAAAGATTAAAGGAAATTGAAGATATAAATAAACTTTACAGAGCCCCTGGAAAAGAAACTGAAAAAGTTAAAATTATTATCAAAGATATGGTGCTTGATAAACTTCTTGATGCTTTCGCAAATCTTCTGGCTAAAGCGGAGGCAAGGGGACAAGATAAGCCTGAACCAAAAAAGATTGTTAAAGATCGATTCACTGTTGCTGAAAAAATTGTATCTATCAGAGAATATGCAAAAGAGCATAAGCGATTTCCTTTTGAAGATATTTACACTCCCGATATGACAAAGAGTGAAATGATAAATGTATTTTTGGCTCTTTTAGAACTTTTAAAATTGCAAACAGTGAGAGTTGAGCAATCTGGAATCTTTGAGCAAATCAACATAATTTCAAACGAGGTATAAATATGAGTACTATTGACACAGTCTATAACTTAAAAGATGTTTTATATTCAATTTTGTTTGTGGCAGGTGATGGAATTGAAAAGCCTTTTTTGGCAGAAAAATTGCAAGTAAGTCAGAAAGAAATTGATAATGCCCTCAAAGAGCTTAAACAAGAATTGTCAGGCGAAAAGGGAGTGCACTTAATTGAATATAAAAATAAAGTTCAACTTTCTTCAAATCCAAACTATGCCTCATATGTTTCAGATGTTTTAAATCCTATTAGAGAAAAATCTTTAACTAGGGCAGCGCTTGAAACTCTTGCTATTATTGCTTACAAACAACCAATCACAAAACTTGAAGTTGAAGATATTCGTCGTGTTAATTCAGATTATGCTGTCCAAATTCTTGTTGACCAAAATATGATTGAGGTGGTAGGGCGTAAAGATGCCGTAGGTAAACCTTTACTTTTTGGGACAACAGAAAATTTCTTAAAGAGATTTAATTTGACTAATATCAATGATTTGCCAGATTATGAAGAACTTCTTGAGCGAATAAAAACTATAAGACAAGAAGAAGACAGTGCTAAAGAAGATACTCTTTTTAGAAATGTAGAAGACATTGAATTTAACGAAGACCTCCCTGATTTTTTGAAGGGGGAAGATGTGCAAACTGTTACAGCTGACGATTCTGTCAATGGAACAATTGCTTGATAAATTTTAAGTTAGTTAGCAAAGATTTTGTATCTTTTATCATAAATTTTTTGCAAATTAAATATTATGTTTTATGCAGAAAAAAATAAAGGTTTATGGTCAAAAGTATCAACAGAACAAGGTTAAATACCACCTTGCTAGAGGAATATTATTCAACATCTTTTTGTTTTTTATTTTGCTGACTGAAATAGCTCTAGGTATATTATGGGCGCTAGGCTTTTAAATAAAAAATTACCTTTTGAACCAACCTTTTTAATCTTTATTTTGTATTTTATAATTGTCAATGGTATCTTAAGTATGTTAAGTTTTTTTATCGTTATGCTTTTACATGAACTTGCGCATGCTTTTGTTGCAAAAAAACTAGGCTATAGACTTGATAGTTTTGTGCTTGCACCATATGGTGCTTCTTTAAATTATAAGGAAAAAATTTTTGAAAATAAAGATGAGATGTTCGTTTCTGTTGCTGGCCCTATGATAAACCTATTTACTGCGACAGTTGTTGTTTCTTTTTGGTGGTTTTATCCTGCTTTTTATAACATTTCTTATCTTTTTGTAAAACAATCATATTTATTTGCTATGTTTAACCTTCTTCCTTGTTATCCTTTAGATGGAGGAAGAATTGCCGCTGCTTTTATGCAAAATTTTACTTCTAGAGAAAGGGCAATAAAGATTATAAGTATACTAAATTTTGTTTTTGCTATTATTTTGTTGTTAATGTTTCTAATTTCATGCTTTATAGATTTTAATATTACTTTTGCCTTTGGTGCAGTATTTTTAATTTTAAGTTATTTTTCGACTTATGCAGAAAGTAAATATCAATTGATAAATAAAATAAATAAACGCAAAAAAAATTTTTCAAAAGTAAAAATAATTTATATAAAAAAATCAACTTCGCTTGCAAAAATCTTAAGCAAAGTTGATCAAAATAAATTTACAATTTTTGTTGTTTGTGATAAAAAAACATACTTTTTAGATGAGGAAAAAGTTTTCTCTTTTATGCTAAAATTTCCTTTATCTTTGTCAATAGAAGAAATTCTAAACCAAATAAGGAACAAGTGAGTCTATATTTTTTCTTTCAAATTCCTTCAATTTGGATAAAATTTCGTCTATTTCTTTTGAAACATTTCTGTGGTCAGCTTGATCTTTTATGCAAGTTATATAGCCCATAAAAGTTCCAAACAACATCATTTCAGCAATATGTCTTGTAGTTTTATTTGTTAGTGTTGAAAGATTGATGCTAGACCAAAGACGAGCTTTTTCTAACCAGTTGTTATCTTTTATTTTTTCTAATTTTTCAGAACGCGCCAGCACTTCGCATTCCTTTTGAAGTGCAATATACATATCTTGCTCAGAAGCAAGCTCTTTTTTTAAATTATCATCTTTAACCTTTGGTAAAAGATCATCAATTGATTGAACCGCT
>CALVNT010000008.1 GCA_944349925.1 uncultured Clostridia bacterium | reverse complement strand
AAGGCATTTTGAGAGCAATGCAGGAAAGTGGTATTTCGATTGAAGAGATGCAAGCTGTACAGCAAAAAAATATCCGTGAGCGTTTATTAAAGTTTTTTCAAGAAGGGTTATTTTGTCAATTTAGTTCTATAGATAGAACTGTAACTTTTGTTTGCGATGAAGACGATGCTTCGTATGAAGAACAAACAAAAAGAATGAACAAATTAGTTAGTCATTACGGGGCAGGATTTAATTCTAAAATTACGTTTAGAGATAACATGGAAATTGTGTTAGTTTTAGAAATTCCAATTGAAAGCGTAAATCCCGAAAATAAAGTGCAAATGCTTTATGAACACTCAAATTCTCCACTTGAGATTGGCACAACTTATCATGATTTTCAAGAAATATATCGTATTATTCCACCTCAATATATAAAAGGCGCATATATATATGACGCAGAGAAGAATAAAGTTTTTGTAAAGAATGAGAAATTTGACAAAAACTATATCGTAAAAGATGGAGAATATGAATTTGATGCACCTTATCACTATGTAAGAAAAAAGCTTCCCGCAATTCTTGATATTGATCAATTAAAAGATTTTGTAATGGAAATTTTATTTATATTTACAAAAACAAAAAATTTAGATTTTTTACAAAAAAGTATAAAAGAAATTCAACAATATGCTTCAGATAAAAATATTGATAGTGACAATTTAATTAAAATATTAAATTTAGAACTCGAGAAAGAAAAAGAAGCAATACTTACTTCTGCAGATAAAGCTTTTAATAAATTAAAGAATTCTTCTACTAATAAAGAAATAGCGGACAATTATTATTTTTGCATTCAGTTGATGAGAAAAGATCTTAGTATTAGAGAAAATGCAAATTTCTATAAAGATGTTAATGAATTTATGCTTTCTTTGTTAGATTACGATATAAGTAACGCAATCTATTATTTTGGAGAAAGTCAATATGGAAACGAGATAATATTGGAACTTAATAAGGCACAAAGAATTTTGCAAGGAGAAAAAAATGCCTTTGATAAATATCTCGCGGCAGAAACTTATGACATCTTGTCTGACGGCAGTGAAGATATAAATCATGAATTAGATCAAAAAGAACTCAAAGTTTATTTTAATAAATTAAGTTTGTTAAAATTTGCTAGGACAGAGTCTTATGATACGGCAATAAAGATATGCGACTTGATAGATAAAGAAAGTCCGATTATATATGAAGATTTTACAAATTTTGATATATCGAAGTTGGTTTCAAATTATATCAATGAGGGGGAAGAAGCTCAAAAATAAAAAATGAATTTAAATTAAAAAAATTATATTTTTAAAATTTAAAAGGTGCGATATGAATATTTTATGTTATGGCGATTCTAATACTTGGGGATATATACCTAATATAAACGGTTATTCAAAAAATGCAATTCCTAGACAATACAACAATCAAGATTGTTGGTGGTATTGTTTATCGAAGCACAATTTATATATTGATGGTTTATGTGGAAGATGTATAGCTCATGAAAACAAATGGTTGCAGAATAGAAATGCATCTATTACATTAGATAATGATTTAAAGAAATATAAAAATCTTGATGTTGTTGTTATTCAACTAGGGACAAATGATTGTAAAAGTGAGTATAATGAATCCGCTGAAAAAATAGCATACAATTTAGTACAATTAGTATTAAAAATAAAAAATCTTACTAACGCTCAAATCGTAATAATAAGTCCTTCGCAGATTATAGAAAATACGGCTATTACTAAAAAATATTATCAGGGTGCGAATAAAAAAACTGTGCAATTAGATAAGTTTCTAAAGAAATTTTCTAATGATAACGGGATTTTGTTCGTTTCAGGTATAGATTTAGAGGTTGGAGAAGATGGTGAGCACTTAACTTTAAATGGGCATAAGAAATTGGGTAATAAAATTTCAAAACTTTTTAAATCTTTAGAAGAAGATTTAAGTCCTTTTCGAACATTTTAATTTTTTAATATTTTTGTATATCTTATTATTAAAAAATCGCAAGTCATAGTCGGCTTGCGTTTTTTAGTTAATAAGTTTTTAAATAAGATTTTGTTTTAATTCTATAAATTTATCAATTTGTACCTAAAAAACATCTAATTAAATTCTTGATAAAAAATAAAAAAAGTTAAATTATTTTCATTATGAATGTTGATAAAATTGAAAATTGTGGTATTATAATATTATGAAAGTTAAAAAATTTTATATTACCAATTTTTTGTGTTTTTGTTTAATCTTATCTCTTGCTTTTTTGCCATATTTATTTGATAAAAAGCAACAAAATTCTTATGCTTATTCATCTGTCTCAATAGAAGAATGTGATGACTATATTGATTATTTTCGTGGAAATATCAATAATGATATCAATAAGTATATTGTGATGCTTTATGATGCTCTTTACGATAATTTCAATTTAATGAAAAATGGTTCTTTCGAAATTTCTTTGAAAGACTATGACAATTATAATGGTTTTGTATCTTTAAGTACTCAAGAGAAATATAGATCTTTGGCAGGGGCAATAAATGCAATAAAATACGATGTCCCTGAAATATTTTTTGTAGACTTTACGGCTGTTAATCTAGAGAGATCTTATGGTATTGGTTATTATGTTATAACTTCAGATAATTGCTATATTGATGGGATAAGTAGCAGCACGCAACTTAATACTATGCTCAACAAGCTTGAGCAATCCCGAGAGGAAATTTATTCTCAAATGGATATGAATTGGACCGATTATGAAAAGGTATTGTTTGTAAATAATTATCTTGTAGAAAATGTTGAATATGATCTTTCACTAAGTAAAAATTTCGTTCATACTGTTTATGGCTCAATTGTAAACAATGTTGCTGTTTGTGACGGCTATTCTTACGGTGGACAATATTTATTAGATGGATTAGGAATAAAAAATCTTGTCTGTGCAGGATATGCATACAATCCTTCTACAGGTTCAAGTGAAGGGCACATGTGGAGTTACGTAAATCTTTATGATCACTGGTATGGTCTCGACATAACATGGAATGATCCTATTGTTTACGGAAACTATCCACAAAGTTTTTTAGAGAGTCTCAAAACAACATATTTTTTAAAAGGTTGGAATGCTGAAACAAACAGAGGTTTCTATTTAATGGACGAAGACCAAGATGAAAGAGTTGTTCAAAATTATGAATTGTATTTTCAGTTAAATGATGAAACTTATATTATTTACGAGTTGCCTTGTCCAGAAATTGAAGTTAATGACTATGCTGATCCTGTTTTTAATGTTTCGCAAAATAATGTTTCTGAAGGAGAATCTAATTCATCTTCGACAATCTCATTGAGTGCCACTAATATGCTTGAAAACATGCATTTTGCTTACAAATATAGTAGTGATGGCGGTCTTTCATTTGGAGATTTTGTTTCTTGTGAAAATTCTATTACTTTTGACTTGCCTACTCAGAACGGAGTTTACAAGTTTTATATAATAACCGATGATGGAAAAATTGTAAAAGAATTTGAAAATGTTTTTACTGTTGAAGTTGGGACAAAATATAATTTGCAGATAAACGTTCCTGATGGTGTTGAATTTGTGGTTTCTCCACAAAAAGAAAGCTATTATGCTGGGGATTCGATTTCAATATCTTTTACAAAATTGCCAGAGGGAAAAGAAATTGATCAAGTTTCTAGTCAGCAGGCGGAAATTTCAAATCAAGACAATGTTTACTATTTTAATTTTCCAAACAATGATATTCAAATAGATGTTTCGTTAAAGGACAAACTTTATCAAATATCTGTTATAAATGTTGATGGTATTGTATATGAAATTGACAAAACGCAAGCAATTTTTAATGAAGAGGTCACAATAAAAATTTTGCAAGTTCCTGTAGGGAAAAGCATAGAAGCAATATCCATTTCAGGCAATGAGTATATTGTAAATTTAAATGAAGAATTTATATTTACAATGCCAGCAGAAGATGTCAATATTGAAATTTTACTTCAAAATGTTGTTTACAATATTTCTTATAATGTACAAGAAGGGCTAGATATAAATTTACAAAATAGCAGTACTTATAATCAAAAAATTTATATTGAAGCCACTAATTTGCCTGAAAATGAAAAGTTGATTGTTGTTTGTGATGATGTTGAACTTGACTTTGATGTTGTTTCAAATGATTGTATATCATTTATTATGCCTGCTCAAGATATAAATTTGACTATCACTTCTCAAAGAACTGACAAACATTATATTTCAATTGATAATAAAGAAGAAGTAATATGCGCTTTAGATAAAAATGAAGCATATTTTGGCGAAGAAGTTGTTTTGCAAATTTTAAAAATAGAAGAAGGTTTTGTCGTTTCAGATGTGAAAGTAAATGGCGTTAGCGCTCAAAAGGTCAATGATAATGAGTACTCGTTTATGATGCCGGAAGAAAATGTTGTAATCGAAGTTGAATTGTTTGATGTGCCAAAAATAACTTTTACTAACAATCAATTGCAATATGAAAGCCAGTTAAAGCAAAATGGAACAAACTTTTATTATATTATCACTATAACAAATTTACCATCTGATAAATATGTAAAAAGTTATAGTGCATTTGATGAAAACGGAAATAAGCTTGCAATGAGTTATTTACAAGATAATAGATACCAAGTTAATATAGGTGCTAATGATTTAGTTGTTAGCTTTAATCTAGATGAAAAAGCCGTAACTTCTCAAGGAGGAGAAGATACTCCTGATTATTCTATTATTGTATTGTTTTTTGTTGGGTTGGTGGTTGTTGTAGGAATAGTTAGTTTTGCAGTATTTAAAAACCGTGATTAAAAATTTGACAAAATATTCGATTTTATTTAAAATAAGTGGTGTAAATTGTTTATCATAAGTTTTTTTTGCAAGCATATTTACAATAAATAAACAGTTTTAATTTACTACAATTAGGGGATAAAAGATGGATTGGAATCAAATTTGGAATGACATTGTTACTTTTTTTGAAACAAATATATGGAATATTGTGCTATTTTTTGCTGTTTTATTTATTGGAATTATTTTAGTAAAAGTTTTAATAAATATTACTAGAAGGGTTTTAAATAAAACAAAGATAGAAAAAATCGCATTGGGTTTTATCTTGGCTATTTTAAAGGTATGTCTATATTTATGCCTTATTTTAGTGTTGCTCTCTATTGTAGGTATTCAAATTACAGGAATCTTAACAGCCCTAAGTGCTCTCGTTCTTGCCATTGGACTAGCTCTTCAAAACAATATAGCAAATGCGGCAAATGGTTTGATTGTAGTTTCTTCAAAAATGTTTAAAAAAGGTGATTATATTTCTGTCGATGGCAAAGAGGGGACTGTTGTACAAATAAATTTTCTTTTTACAACTATTATAACTTCAGATAATAAACGAGTTACTATACCAAACTCTACTATAGTTAATAGCTCGGTTGTTGATTATGATTCATGCAAAACGCGTCGCGTAGAATGGAAATTTTCAGTTGCGTATGAAAGTGATGTGGAAACGGTAAAAAAAATAATATATGACTGCATGTATAGTAATGGTAATATACTTTTAGAGCCGGCGCCATTTTGCAGGTTAAATTCTTTAGGGGGAAGCAGTATTGAATTTTTAGCTCGTGCTTGGTGTGATAGTGAAGATTATTGGAATGTTTATTTTGATGTTCTAGAACTTGTTTACAACGAGCTTAAACGAAACAAAATATCAATTCCTTATGATCAACTTGAAATTCGCGAGCGAAAAGACCGAGTGATTTTGCCTATAGAAAAGAAGGCTTTGCCAAAAAGAATTGAGAAAATCAGGCTAGAGAAAAGACAATTTGATCTTGAAAAAGATAGCATTTTAATGTTATTTGCAAAAAAACGAAAGAAAAAGAAACATGAAATCTCTTTCAATAACATATTAAAAACTGATATAAAATTCGATAAAAATTCAAAAAAGGTTAAGACTTTTAGGAAAAAGAAATTAAAGTTAAAAAACTAAATAAATATAAAAAGACTATCTTAAAGTAGCGATAGAAAACTGCTTAAAATAGTCTTTTTTTTAAAAGAGAGGTTTTTCCATTGTTTTTGGCAACTTTAAATTCAACATCTTTAAAATAGTCGGGGCAATAAATGCAATTGAACGATTTTTAGCAAGTTTTATGTCTTTGTATTTTTCGCTTACAAGGTAAATTGGAACAGGGCTCGTGGTGTGAGAGGTTATTTTTTCTCCTTTTTTATCAAACATCTCTTCTGCGTTTCCGTGATCCGCTGTTATTATACAGTCTCCACCTGCCATTAAAGTTGCAAGCGCCAGCGCGTAAGCCTGCTTGTCTATACATTTTATTGCTTCTTTTGTCGCTTCAAAGTTTCCCGTATGTCCAATCATGTCGGGGTTAGAATAATTTACTAATATAAAATCATATTTTGCCGAAGCTATTGCGTCTAACGTTTCTTCAGTTATCTCAATTGCTTTCATCTTAGGATAATATGAAAAATCCTTTGTGTTTATGCTCTCTATCAGTTTTCTGTCTTCATTTTTATAAGGTTTTTCAATTGTTCCGTTAAAGAAAAATGTAACATGGGCATACTTTGTTGTTTCTGCAATGTGAAACTGTTTTAGCCCGTTTTGTGATATTATTGCAGATAAATTGTCATCAATTATTTGTGGAGGATATAAAACATTTAGATTTTTGAATTTTTCATTGTACAATTCCATCGGCGAAAACAATAATTTTTTAAATTTTTTGGTTTCAAAGTGATCATAATTTTTGCATGTAAAAGCTTCAGTCAATTCTATTGCGCGATCAGCTCTGTAGTTATAAAAGATCACGCTGTCGTTGTCTTTTATAATGCCATTTTTATCTATAAGTGTAGGCAGTACAAATTCGTCTGTTATTCCGTTATTATAACTTTCTTCAACTGCTCTAGTTGCGGATATGTTTTTATAGTTTTTACCGTTAACTAAGACATCATATGCGAGTTTCAGCCTGTCATAACGTTTTTCTCTATCCATTGCATATATTCTTCCAGATATAGATGCAATTTTATAATTTGTATTTTGCATTTTGTCTTCAAGCATTTTTAGATATTTTTTAGCGCTAGATGGAGGAGTATCTCTTCCATCTAGGAATGCGTGGATATATACATTTTCTAATTTTTTGCGTTTTGCAAGATCTAAAATTGCAAAAAGGTGATTTATGTGGCTGTGTATGCCACCATCAGACAACAATCCCATCAAATGCAAGCAACTTTTATTTTTTATGGCATAATCTATTGCCTTGATCAAATTTGGATTTTTATAAAAACTTTTATCTTGTATTGCCATATTTATTTTTTCAAGGTCTTGCAAAACCACTCTGCCTGTTCCAAGAGTTAAATGCCCAACTTCACTGTTGCCCATTTGTCCTTTTGGAAGACCTACAGCGCTTCCACTAGCTAGCAATGTAGTATAAGGGTATTTTTTTTTCAACTTATCAAGATAGGGAGTGCCGGCTGAGCTAATGGCGTTGCCGTATTTATTTTTGCTAATTCCAAAGCCATCAAGAACTATCAATGTAACCATGATTAAAAATCCTTTTTTTTAAATTTTATTAAAAACATTTAAAAAAGTCAATTTTTATTTACTTTTTACATCTTTTTTATCAAATTTTCTTTAAAAAAGATTATATCTCTCCTTATGTATTATTGCGCTAAATAATTTTTCTTTGCAGTCAGGGTAGTTTTTTTCTAAATACTCTAAAACAGTTTTTGCTCTTTCTCTTTCTGTTTTTTTGTCGACTGGGCAGATGTTGTGCACAATTGGTAAATCTTTAGATATATTTATAATTGATTTTTCTTCTACATAAAGCAAAGGTCTGATCACAGTCAAATCAGTTTTTGATAAATATGTTTTTGGTTTAAATGTTGAAAGCCTGCCTTCAAAAAACAATGATAAAATAAAAGTTTCTATTAAGTCATCTCGATGATGGCCTAAGGCAACTTTGTTGCACCCTAGTTCTTTTGCTTTGCTGTTTAAAATTCCGCGTCTTAAATTTGCGCATAAAGAGCATGGATTTTTTTCTTTTCTGATGTCAAAAACTATCTCGAAAACATTTGATGGTACAATTTCATATTCTACACCTAAATTTTCGCAATATCTTTTTAATGGAGAAAAATCTGTTTTTCCCGAAGTAAGGTCAACCGTAATGGCAATTAAATCAAAGTAAGGGAAAATAAATTTTCTATATTCATTTAACGCCTTTAATAATGCTAGGCTATCTTTTCCTCCTGATAATCCTACAGCTATTTTATCTCCTTTTAAAATTAAATTTTCTTCTTCGCATATTTTGCGCATCAAGCTCAATATTTTTCTCATAAAAAACAACAAAAAATCCTTTTAAATTTAAATTTTAATAATTTTATCACAAAAAAACAATAAAATAAAATTATTTATAAAAAAATATTCAAAATATTGAAACTTTTTAAAAAATTGATTAGTTTGGTTTTTTAATATTCTTTTTTTTATCTTTTTAAATAATTTTAAAGAAAAAAATTCAATTTAAACGTTAATTATTTATTTTTTTACATAATGAAAAATAGAAAATAAAAAAATAACAAAAAATTAAAAATAACAAAAAATTAAAAAAAATTAAAAAAATAACAAAAAATATAAAAAACATTAAAAAACCTATCAAAAAATATTAAAAAAATTAACAAAAAAAATTAAAAAATATCAAAATATACTTTTCTTATTTCTGTTTTATTTATTTGACATTTTTAGCCATAAAAAGTATACTTTTTATAAAGGTCGACAAAATACTGTTTTTGTTCGACTTTTTGGCGTTTAATATTTTTCAAATTACAAATATTAAACAAGGAGGCAAAATGAAAAAGTTTGTTGTCGGACTTTTAACCGTATTTATGATGCTTGGCGCATCTATCCTTTATGCTTGCGGTTCTCCAAAAGTCGAGCTAGAATTGTCAAATCAAAACATTTCTATTCAGCTTAATGGTGAAAACGATCCTGTCAGCACTGTAAACGCAATTGTTTCAAGCACCGACGACAAATCAGTCTCACTTGATTTTACGCTTGACAATGGTGTTGCTTCCGCTTCTTTGTCTCAAACTGAGGACGGACAAAATGTCATAACCATTACAGGTCTTAGCGAAGGGCAAACGGAACTTGTTGTCACAACTAAGCAAGGCAATGTCAAAAAAAGTGTTTACATTGATGTATACAGCGAAGTTACTTCGATGACTGAAAAAATCGAAGACGTTCAGAATAAAAGCAACAAATTTGTGGTGAAAGGTCAAACAAATCTTTTAGTAGCTGAAAATCTTATAGATTTCTATCCATCTTCAAGTAATAAAAAAGATGTCTCATGGACTTTTGAAGCAAACGGAGCCCTTAGTTTAGATGGAGCCGAGATAGTTGGACAAAGCATAATTATACCTGAAGAATTTCGTCATAATGAAATTGTATTGATGGCGACAACTCATCTTGGAGTTAGCACTACAGTAACAATTGCTTGTTTAGATCCAATTGATGTTTCATCTTTAGATTTAGGAGGAGCGAAAACTCTTACCGGAGCTTTCGAATATCTTTCAAATGGAAACGTTACGATTGAAATTACTCCAAACATTGCAATAGATAACGAAAATTTAGCTTACTTAGCCGTAAGGTATCTGGGCGATTTAGCAAATTCAGAACTTGAAATTTCTCCTGTTGTATTCGATGGGGAAGGGAGTGTATCAACAGATCTATATGTTGTTAGTGAGCAAATAAATTCAAATCAAGGGCTTTACATTTTTCGAGCTTTTGCTGACTCTTCAAAATCGGTAAATGATGAGTTTCAAGTTTCTTTTAACATTGGTTACAAAAATTATAATTATCAAGTAAATTCTGACCAATTAGGGTATGGAAGAGTTGTTGTTGATGCTAAAGAGAAAATAAATTCAATATCTATCACAAAAAATGAAGTTGACGCTTCTTTTAGTGAGCAGACTTTGTATTCTCAATATTCTCAAAATTTCAATTCGGGTTTTGGTCAGTTATATAAAATCTCGCTTAGCCCTGACACCGTCATTGGCGTAAGTGGTAAGTATCAAATTTCAATTTCTGTTCAAGGTTTAAATATCAAATCTAATTTGCCTCCTTTAAAAGCTTATGTTCGCGTCTCTGGTGCTTACAGAGAAATAAACTTTTACTGGGATATAAATTCTGCATCATACCTTTCAGAAGAAATTGAAAGCACATCAAACAAGATTTTAGAGCATGAAGTTTATCTCAAAGCTAGTCAAGAATTTTTTGACGCAGAGCAAAATGCAGGAAACGATATAACAACATTAAGTGGCATTAAAGTTATATTTGTATCTGTGGACAACAAAGACGTCTCTTCACAGTTGACTTTTAAAATAATTAAAAGCTTGGGGGAGATAAATTTTGCTGGCGAAGTGGAAGATATTTCAATAGACAGTTCTTATAGCCAAATCATCTCTAAAGAATTTGTTCTATTAGGACAAACAACTATAGAAGGTCTATCTGTTGTTTCTTCTAGTCAATTTGTGGATATCTCAGAGCCAAAATACATCTCAAATGATGGAAATAATGTTCGCTTTTCTATAGAGTTTACATTAAAACCAGAATATATCGGTTTGACAGATTCAAATTCTTATTTTGTTTTATCTCATGAAAATGGTGCAGAAAGTCAGCCTATCTACTTAAATATCTATTTCCCTTTAACCGATGCGTCTATTTTGGTTGACAACACATCGTCTTCAGTGACAATGTATCAGTCTAGCAATCAAATGTTTGTTGATGGAGAAGAAACGCTCGGCTCTTTGTCTAATTCTGTTTTAATGTTAAAAAATGGAGCAACATATTTTATAAATCATATCTTTAATGTAAGTGCAAATTCCCGAAACTCAGCTCAAGCAAGTGTTAGTCTGTCCTTTTATGATTTTAATGTTGATACATCAAGCGAAATTTCAGAGCAGGAACAGCTTAGGCAATTTCTCTCTCTTTTAAACAGCACGCTAGGCAGACAAACAATTTTGGCTAATGCAAATGTAAACGCTTCAAATATTGTGTCATCAAATAATGTATTGGAAAGTTTTAGAACTACTAGTGTTGGCTATACATATTTAGTATTTACTTATGAAGGAATTGGCAATGGCGGGCAAAATGTTTCATTGCAAAGAATTGTGCTTGTCCATTCATACAATGCAATTGAAAGTTTTTCAGTTTCACCGTCTACCGATAGAGAATTTTCTCTTTATGCTAGCAACTCTGTTGGACAGGCAGATGAAGTTATCAAAACTGTAAGGGTTGTTTATTCTTCAAATGATATATCATATTTTGCGAAAAACAATTTTACTTTTAAAACTATGATAGACAATATTTCTCTTGTAGGCAAGATTGATGAAAAAAAATGTGTTGTATGGTATATTGACGAGCCTAATACTGAAACAAGGTTTGATGGAAACAGATATTTTGAAATAATAGATGTAGAGATAAATGGAAAATATATTGACTTTACTGTTGTCGCACTTTCTACTGAAGGAATGCAAAGTTCGCTTCATAATTTAACTCTTGAATATTCCATTTCAAGCGAAGATGCACTTTTAAATGTGGTAGAACTTAATCAGACTACGCAACCATACATTGCAAATATCGCATTTGTAATAAAAAATGCAGATAGAGTAGAAGAGGTTGTTGTTGATGGCGTTGACGAAAACGGACTTTATTTTGAAATTGGTCAGCCGGACAAATCTTCACAGACTATAATTGTCAAAACTTCTCCAAGCAACGCAAAGGATAGCAGTATAAAATATTTGATTGTTGATGAAAATGGCAATCAAAGCCAAATTGTTTCTATTTCAAGTGTAGGTAGTCAGCGTCTAAAAGTAGACTTATCTTCAACAGTTACAGAAGGCGTTAATGGAACTTTATATCTTTTCCCAAGCGATGCTGTATTTAATGACAAAATAAACTATCAATATCTTGTTGGCGAGTCAATTCTGTCAGATAGCATATCCTTAAATAAATTGTTTCAAATTAAAGATAACAACCAAACATATTTTGAATGGCTTGTCGAAAATGCTTTCTTTGTAAACAATCAAGGCGAAAATGTTTATTTTAAAGACTTCTTGATTTCAATAGATATAAATATTGCAGACGGGCGTGATTTTGAACACGCTTATAGAGTCTATGACCAAACTGGATTTACTAAAGGTGATTATTCAAATTCATATTATTACACTGTTATGAACGACATCTCTCTTGATTCAAATTGGAAAGCGTTCGGCACTTTTAGTGGTGGTTTGCAAGGTTTAACTGAAGATGTTACAATCACATTTAATACTTGCAAAGATGATAACGGCATAATTCAAAACAACAAAAACAATTTTGCAAGCGTGCTTGAAAAAGATGGAATTATCAAAAACATATCTTTCAACGGCAATGTTTTAGGTTTAGGATTTGTTGTAGACCAAAACAATGGTACTATCACAAATGTAACAGTAGATACAAATGGTCTTTATAGCAGTAGTCTATCTAGTTTGATTTTAAGTGGCGAAAGCTCTGTTGTAGGTGGCGTTGCTGGAACAAACAATGGAACTATTTCAAATGTTTATGTTCTTGGGCTTACAATTTTGGCAGAAAATGGCACTATTGGTGGTGTTGTTGGATTAAATAATGGTGAAATATCTCAAGCAAGAGTTGAATTTTATAGACTTTTAGGCGAAAACGAAAGTGCTTATTATAATAATTATTTCAAAGGAAATATTGTTGGCGGTGTTATTGGACAACAAGCAAAAGACGCAACTATTTCTCAAATTTATGCATATGATTATATTTTGCTAGATATTTTGTCAGACAAAGAAGATTCTCAAAATAGATTGCAAGGTCAAACTATTGGTACATTGATTGGAGCTATTGATGAGGGTGTCAATGTTACAATAAGCGAAAGTTTTGCTTTTGTAGACAACTTTTCAACCAAACAAATTTCTTCGGAAGACGAAGAACAAACAATTATAGATTTTGTTGGTCAAGGTAATGTAAAAATTTCTTGTTCTTACATTTCTTATTATAATGAAAATACAGAATATCAATCTTATTTTAGCAATGATTTTAATAACGACGTAAATAGTGACAAAGTTGTCACTTCTGCAGATACAGAATTTAACACTAATATAAATCAAGGAAATTCTTATCTACGAAATTTCTATCAAGATGAGAAGATATCAAGTGTTACGGCTTCTTCTAACTCTGTTGTCAAAGACGATCAAACAGGGCTTTATAAAGCTATTGTAGCGGACGAAAATAGTATTGTTTTCTTTAGAAGCTCAATTTTTTCAAATTCAAATAATTTGACTACATCTCAAAGTCAAGATTATAGAGAAATAAATTCATTGCAATTTAAAGATTTGCTGTCTGATGACAATCAAAGCTATAAAAATTTAGTTGCATCTTCTTCTACAAATAATTTAGTGACAAGTGGCTCTGAAATTTATATACAAAGTGTAGGTAGTGGAACTTTATCTATCTACTCTAAGCAAGATGTCAAGGTTAAAACAACTTATAATTTTGTTGTAGAAAAGGCGCTTAGTGATTTGATTGTGACATCTAAAAATTCTTCTGCTCAAGATGAAGAATTTACAAAAGACAATCAAAAAACTGTTAATTTGCAAAAATCTAAATCTAAAGAATTTATAGTAGATTATAAATCTGCTAGCGTTTATCTTGGCACCGATGCAAGCGAATTTGAACTAGATATGATAAGTAGTTTTGAGTTGTATTTGCAAGGTACTGCTAGTCAGGTGCAATTTACGCAAACTTCCAATACTTCTTTTAATGCTGTGTCGCAAGGAGAAAACTCTCTTACTGGCACAATTTCCGCAAAACTTACAAATGCTTATGATGACGAAGGTTCAACAACTGTATACCAAGATGCAGTAAAAGAAAATGTAGGCGTTAATATTACTATCAAACCGGTAGATGGTGCTATCGCTTTAGGTTTTGACGGAGACGAAATTTCAATTTCTCCATCTACGACGAAATCGGTAACGGCTTCAATGATGACAACAAGTAAAGATGATAACATTTCACTTGAAATTGCGCTTGTTGGACCTGATGACAATGAAATTTCTCTTTCATTAGACCCTGACACAAGCGGAGAAAATTCTTTTAATTTTGTTAAACCTGACGGGCAAGTGGTATTGACAATCACAAGACAAGATTTGACAGATGATACTGCTTATCAAAATGATGAATCATCAAATGTTATATATAACAAATCTTATTTATTTACTTTCACAGTCGCTTCAGATTATAAATCAAAATTAAGTAGTGATGAGACCTATCTTGTAAATTTTATTTCAGATTCTAAATTTGTTTCTGAAAAATTTATATTAAATCTTTCTAGACAAGATATTTCTAAAGTTGATATAACAAACAATAAAATTGATGACACTAGTTACAACTCGTCTAAAACGACATACAAAACTCTTAGCACTACAACAGGGGTTATGGCACCGGGATCTTCTTCAATAATTCATGCTAGTGTAAACCCTGATTTTGCTTATTATGATTTCTTAGAAGTTACTGTTGAAAATGCTCCTATTTCAAATGCTGTAGTATTTACTCCTGTTGAAAAAGATAGCTCTGTTAGCAACACCTATTATTCAACTTCGGCAATCGTTTTTGAGCAAATTGCAAACGGTTTTAGATTTGTTCCTTCAAATAATTCTAATTTAGCCATATACAAATATAACTTATACTTCCATGCATGGTTTAATAATAAAATACCACAAGATTGCACTTTAACAATTAAAATAACTTATTACGTTTATAATGAAAAAGGTGAGGCAGAGGCAATCGATTATGTAAACTCATTTATCTTTGTTTCATATTTGTCTGAGCCAACAATCACAATTGATGGACAAAATAGCGTTCTTCTTGCTAAAGGTGGAAGTGCAAATGTTGAAGTGGCAGTAGATCTTGATCAAGAAGTTGAATCGGTAAATATCAGCGGTGCTGTTGGAATTGACTATATAAGCAACGGAACTAGAATTGATGATAAAACAAATAAGCGTATTTATAGTTATACTCTTTACTCGACTGTTTTATCTAGCACAGAGTCTACAGACAATCGCTTCTATGTAAATGCTACCGTAATTCGAAGATTAAATAATACTGTTGAGCGAAAAACAACTACAGCAACAGTCACTCTTGTCGATTTTAAAATTGATGCAAACAAATCATATCTAGAAAGGGCTAATGATGGTGTTTTAGATGTTTATGTAAACATAAATCAAACAACATCTTTAAATTATGTATTTAATCCTGAAACTTTAATTTATGATAGTTCTGATGAGGCTTCACGAAATGCTTATAATTCAATTATGGAAAAAAGACAGCAGTTTGAATCAAATCACTACTATCCAATGATTGAAAACGGCCAAATTGCTGAAGATGGCGAAGGCAATCCTATTGCAACTGGTGATTATTTAATAAATATAAAAGCAACGAAAAATTCTGATGGAACAACTTCTTACGAACCGATTAAGTTGGAAGATAGAATTTATTATGTTACCGGAAACACCTATGTTCCTATAAATGGTGCAAGCGAAGAGAAATCTCCTTTTACAATAAATGTGGATAATAATGGTAATATAAATATCAGAGCAAAATCTCTTACACAAGCTTCCCAACAAATGGTAATTCTCACTTATATTGAAACAAATGGTGAGCAACAAATTGTTGAAACTTTCTTTACTATAAAAACGGAAATTTATTCTGATGAAGATTTACCTATCATGGTTAAATCAGCAGAAGATTTCTTATCACTTCAAGAAAGTGAAGACAATTTAATGCACGATTATATTCTTATGAATGATATCGTTCTTGATAATTATTCACCATTTGATACCAATTTTATTTCTAGTTTTGATGGTAACGGACACACAATCTTTATACGTTCTTTCAAGACAACAGCAGAAGAAAACTCTCATACACTTAATATCGCGTTATTTAACAATGTAAATGCTTTGACAACCCTTAAAAATGTAAGAGTAAACCTTTACAATGGTGGAAATATCACAGTTGATGTTTCGAATAACACAACAAACTACGTTTCCAATATCAATATTGCGGGTTTTGCAATCACTAACAACGGTATAATAACTAATTGTGAAGTGGTGGCATTCTATACAGACAGAAATGCTATTGGACAAAGTGGTTTAAGCGAAGTTGCCACAAATAAAGAAAGCGGAGCAAAAGGTTTGAATATTTCTTATATTCGTGGCTCTGGAACAAGCGAAGAAGTTATGCAAGAGGCTTCTTCTTGGGATAGCAAAGTAGCGGGATTTGTTATAAACAACAATGGTAATATTACAAATTCTCGTGTAGGTGGAGATGAAGTACTTGAACTTTTGGACGCTCCTGACCCTAATGATACAAACAACAATCAAATTACAGGTAGATATACAAAACTTGAAACTTTTACGATAAAAGCTCAAGGACAAGTCGCTGGATTTGTACTTGAAAATAGAGCAAACATATCAGCTTCTTATGTAAAAAATCTTGCAATGCAAAACAATAGCAAAACAGCAAATGAAAACAAGGCTTACTGCGCGGGCTTTGTAGGAAGCAATAGTGGAAAAATCTTAACAAGTTATGTCGAAGGCGTAAAACAAACTTCTTCATCTGATGAGCAAATATTTGCAAGGTTAGGCTCTCAAATTAAATCTCAACAATGTGTAATTTCAGGCTTTGTTTTAACTAATCTTGGTGATAGTTCTCTTATTGAAGACTCATACTCAAACATTTTGATTTCTAGTTCGGATAATGTTAGTGAAGTTTATCTTGCTTCTGGTTTTGTTTACAGAAATGAAGGTAAAGTTTCAAACTGCTACTCTGCAAGTCAAGTTGAAAATCAAAAATATTCGCAAATGAATTTCTCAGGTCTTGATGCAGAAGGCAACCTTTTAGCTTCAGGTGAATATGAAAATTGTTATTACTACAATAAAGATTACGATCCTTACAACTCTACTTCTGATTCTAGCACAGAAACTGCTTTTGACACTGATGTAATTTTAGTTCCTGACGCTGGCAATGAAGACTATTTCTATGGTCTAGCCATTGCTTCAGCAGGGGGAGTTGACGGCGTTTGGGTAATGGATGTCGGTGACGGCCAAACTGCAAGAGAAGGACTAAAACTTATAGAGGCAGATACAATTTCTTACAGCTATAGATATGCAAATTATACAGAGAGAAATTCTGATGGCTCAGTTAACATCAATGGTGAGTATCAACTCCCTTATGGAATTATTTATATTGAAAATTCTAATCTAGAAATAAACACTGAATATGGTTCTGACCAAAATCCTATTATTATACGAAATGCTGAAGAATTTGTTGAAGTTATGGGAGCAAGTTCATCAACTCCTATACAAAAACAATATGAAAATACTATTCATGGCACGTACAGACTAGTAGATGATATTGATATGAGCAAATTTTCATCTCAAGCCATTTCTCTTCCTTCTACAAAGAGTGCTTTCAGTGGCAAGTTGTACGGCAATGGGTTTACCATTTCTTCTTTAAGCCTCTCTTATAATGGGCAAAATCTTTCTTATGGATTATTCAAATCAATTGAACCATATTTTGAAACGGCTTCAGGCGACAAAGTAAAAGAGTATTATCCACAAATTATAAATCTTAATTTTGAAATAAGTTCTAATTTATTTGCGGGTGATACAATATTTGTTGGTACTGTTGCTGGATATATCAAAGACGCTCTTCTTATAAACATTGATTTAAGTTATTCAAATGGAGCTTTGGTACAAGGCAAAAACTTTGTTGGTTCACTCGCTGGTATGATTACTGGAAATAGCGTTATTAAAAATATTACTGTTTCTAACCCTAATATTCAAACAACAAGGTTAACAAGTCAAAGCGCTGGTATAGATACTTCATACAGCCAAACTGAAATCAACGACAATCGAAAAGGATTTGTATCTCAATTAAGTTACAACTATAATTTTACTGGTTCAGATACAGTTTATCTTGAAACCGAAAAATACTCTTATGCAGGTGGTGTGGCTGGTTATGTTGATTTATATTCTTCGGCAGTAGATTATTTCAATTACACTACCACCCCAATTTACAATGTTTCAAACATTAGAGTTAATGAAACTGTAAATGTTATAGGACAAGTAGTCGGTGGACTCTTTGGCTTAACGGCACATCAAACATTTATAGAAGATGCAGGGCTTACTATTGATGGCACATCAACTTCAAATACTTCTCATATAGTCAGCACAAAAGATTATGCGGGAGGAGTTATAGGACAGTCATTCGGTCTTTTATCAAAAATCTTCGCAACTCATGATGATGAAATTCAATTAAATATTGAAAACAATATTGCGTCATATTACAACGGAAGTACAAATGTTGAAAGGGGCGCACTTGATTTGTTTATGACCTCGGACTCAGGTAATTATTATTCACAACAAGCGATAGGTGGTCTTATTGGTCAAGTAGGTGCAGGCGCATTGCAAACATCTTATTCTAAACTCAATGTTATTTCCACTACTGCTGTAAGTGCAGGTGGAATTATTGGAGAAACTGACCTTTCAGGTTCTATAAGTTATTATGTTGACAACAATATAATTGCAACCGGACAATATACAAAATATCTTGTCTATGAAGTTTATGCTACAGGTGATGTACGAGCTTATTATGACGATGATGCAGATTCAAAAACGACTCCTGTAGAAGGAATGAGTGGCGGTATTATCGGCTACATATCTCAAGCAACAGATAGAGTGGCATTCCTTTCAACAAATGCAGTAAACTTCTTTACAAACATCGACTATAGAACGGGTGAAAACTATCAAAGTGATTTTAGCTCTTTAAATAATGAAACTGAAGAAGAGATTGCAAATTATATCTTCCAATTTGTTGGTGGTATTGTAGACAAAGGGAATTTGTCAACGGCGGTTAGTTTCTGGACAGCGAGAAATGTTAATACTAATACTGACGGATCTTCTGAGACAACCGAACAAGATACGCAAAACCCTTCAGTTGGTTATGTACAAAGTTATTTGTTTAATGATAAAGAAATCTTTGTTAATCTGTACCCGGGTTGTTCTTTAAGGGCAAATCAAAATAATAATAAATCTCTTTACGAAGTAGAAAGCATAAGCACTTATTTTAGTGGCACTGCGGGTTATCAAGCGACTCAAAAAATATTCTTAAATAGTGGGGTATGGTCACTAAAAAATTGGGTTCATTCTGCAGATAGATTCTTCCCAGAAATCAGATATGCACTTTCTGATCCTTCTTATGTTTATCTTGATGCCTATGAAGAAAGCATTTTATATGCATTAAATAGAGCAAAAGAAAATCCTACAATAACAATTATTGTTAGAGGTCTAAAAAATGCCAATACTACTGATTCGTACACTGATGTCGATTTAATACAATATCAAAACAGGTTTGAATTAACTTCTTTTGCTGGTTCGATAATCAGTAGCAGTGAATATACAACTAAAGATCCAACAACAAACTCTATTAGGCAAATTCGCTTAATAATTGAAGACAGTTTGTTTAAAAGCACAGCAATAGGATTTAGTATTACAGATTTGCATATTCAATACGAAGCAGAAGCTAACGATCAAAAATCATTATCAGGTGGAATTATTTCTGCAAACGCTATTGAAGGGGCAAATATTACCAATCTTTCTATATTTATGAAAACAGGTGTTACTATTGAAACAAAAGATGGCAATGCGGGACTTCTTGCTCCAAAAATTATTTCTTCTCAAATAAATGTACTAAATATTGATGCAAGTCAAGTACAGGCGGGCAACACTCTTTCTGTTCGTTTTAAAAAGACTTCAGCACAAGAATTAAATGTCGGTCTTATTGCGGGTGTTATGTCTCAACAAAGTTCAACAGCAAGCTTATATGCTCAAAATGTCAATATTACAGCAAATAGTGGAAGTCTAATCTATTTTGGTGAAAACCAAGCATTGAAAGAATCGAATGTTGGCTTGTACTTTGGTAAAGTTGAAAAAGATGAAGGTACTTATCAAAGCAATTTTAGACTTGGTGATATTGATGGCAATAGCGAAAAAATTGTGGGCACTATAAATATAGAAAATTTAGATTTGTCAAAAACAAACAATTTGCGTGTTGGGGGATATATTGGTTATGTAGCAAATGCAACAGGCATATATTTTGAAAGCCAAATGACAACAGCAAAAATCAATATAAAACTACCTTCAAACAGCACGGACGGAAAATCTTTATATGTTGGAGGAATTTTTGGCGAAACTTCTAATGAAAATAGTTCATTTGCATTAAATTCTCAATCTGAAACTCCTAAAAAATCAATAATGGTTTCTGTCGAAGGAAAGGTAAATCCTTCAAACGCAAGTATAACTTCAATCTTTAGTTCGGCATTCGTAGGTGGAATTGTTGGTAAAACGGAAAGCTCGCTTAATATTTTAGATATTGATTTACAATTTTCTGCAAAAAATATATTAGTAAATGGCTCTTCAAATACAAATGTTGTTGATTTAGCAGTGGGTGGTATAGTTGGATTTTCAACAAACGATATTTCACTTGAAAAAATTACAGTGAAAAATAATGATGGTGGTATAAATGTTCAATCTGTAAGCAACAGCGCTACAGCAATAGGCTCAATGGTAGGATATGGCACAACCACTATATCAAGTACTCAAGGACAATTGTATTCATCAATCAACATTGATTATAAGTGTAGTGATAGTGAAAACAAAAATGAAATTAGAGAATTAAATATCGGTGGTCTGTTTGGATATATTACAAATTCTGATTCTGCTATAAACTCAAATATAAACTCAAATGCTTATATTGGCACTATGACAATAGATTTAAATAATGCTCGCAATTTATATGTGGGTGGTATTGTTGGAAATCTAAACTCAAATACAACATTTACCAATTCTGTCTTTGGTGGAAATATTATCATTAAAAATCCTACAAGCACTATAGACAAAAATGTTAATGTTAATGTTTATGTAGGTGGAACAATCGGATATACAAATGCAAGTTTTAGCATAGATAATGCAAATAACTACGGTGAAGTATTTATTGATTATGGTGATGATGGTGATGATAATGATAATAAGGTAGATATTATTTCATCTTATAGTTTTGGTGGTATTGTTGGACATATAAATAGTGAAACAAGTTTAGTCTCAGTTAAAAATAGTAATAGCGCAGTCACAAATCATAATGCAAGAGTTGCAAAAACAAACAATGTTAACGCTTTGGTTGGTAGTGGAACATTAAAGGATTCTTCAACATCAAATTATTATAACTCAGCAGTTTGTCTAGCCTATGACACACAAGGAATAGATATTGGATATAGCACAGCTTCAAACAACGGCTTTGGCACAACTTCAGATTCTGACTTTATAATAAATAAGATTAAGAGTTGTGTAAATAAAATTACAAACCTTGGAAGTTTTATAAAAAATTACTATGGATCGACAACTAATAACAATTGGTATTCAAGTATTAGTAAATTAAACCCATCTGAAACTTTTACAGATAATGGAAGCGATAACAGCGGTTATAACGTTTCGTATTATACCGCAAGCAAGACCTTATTGAGTGGACTAAGTGACAAAACTTTATCTAATGTTGCAATTGTAGGGAACTTTGAAACTTTTGATTTTACAAAAGATAATGAAGATTCTGAAAAATCTACTACAATATCTACAGCGCTAATAAACAGTTTGTCATCTGGTTACAATATGATTTCAGGTTTTAATGTTAAAATTGATATGACAACAAATGATGCAAGTGAAAATGTCGGCGGACTTGTAAATACCATGAGCGGTGATAGTATAATTTACGCAGTCGGCGTGAATGGGAAAATGTCAATTGGTGGAAAAAACAGTGTCAATGTTGGCGGTATAGTTGGTGTAATCAATAGTGGAATAATCAGCGAAAGTTACACATCTATTGATATGATTTATCGTGCTGGAGCAGGTGGAACAATGTCTGCAATAGCAAATTATCAAGAAAAAAACTCAGCGTTTATAAATTATACCTACGCAACAGGTTCAGTTGTTTCTTACAGCAAAGCAAGTCTATATGCATTTACTTCTTCAGCAAGTGATAATTTAACACTCAACAACTGCTATACAATAACAAAAATCGACTATAATGAATATGTAACAACTACAACTCCAAGCACAATAGGTGTTTTTGGAAGTGCGACAACATCTAATTCTTATTACGATCAAAATGGGTTGAATTACAATTTTACAAACACAAATATAACTCAAAATCAATTAACAACTTCATTATTGATAACAGTAAACGAAGATAGCAAATTAACAAACACTAATCAATGGACTACCGACATTAACTTTAATTATGGTTACCCAACAAGAAACTTTAAATATTTAAAACAATCTTCTTGGGCAACAAGAGATGAAGGTGCTAGACTTAGCAGTACTAAAAATACATATGATTATTATATTGTCACATATTCATATACAAGACTTGGTAATGGAGAAAGTCCTACAGACACTTCGCTTTCTTATTCTTATCTTGTACCAAATGCAGGAATACTTGCTCAAACGGGCACGACAACTTCAACTATATACCAAAAATTATATAATAAAGGTGTGGCACTTTTATATGATATTGACTTAGCAAACACTCAATTTGCAAATAATTGGACTTCAATTTATTGCAGTGGTAATGTATTTGATGGACAAGATAGAACTATAACAGGACTGAAAACAAGTTTATTTACAGCTCTATCATCAAAAGAAATTCGCAACCTTCGTTTAACGGAAGCAAACTCTTCAACCGCACTTCTTGCAGATGAGATGAGTGGTGATAGTACAATTTCGAATATCACTCTCGAAGGAGAGATATCTTCAGTAAATTCTTCTAGTGTTGGAGGACTACTCAACACAATGACAGGAGGAGAAATTAACACTGTTACTAGTTTAGTTAAAATTCAAAGTGATGGAGATGATGCTGGAGGTATTGTAGGTTATTATTATGGGACTTCTGGAAAAATATCTTTTTGCTCTAATTATGGAATGATAACATCTTCTTCGTCGGGAGGTATCGTTGGGGAGACTGGCACGAATTGCTCATTAGAAATAAATAATTGTTTTAATGGAGGAGCCATTCTTGCTGGATATACAATATCGGAAGCTAAAAAAGTTAATTACGCAGCAGGTGGAATTTTAGGCTTTGATATGTCTAATGGTTCGACTATATCGAATTGTTATAATGCAGGAATGATTAAGGCGGGCAATAAATACAACACGGCGATTTCTTATGCCGCAGGTATAGTCGGAAGAGCAGCTCATGCTAATTCTGAATTAGAAATAATTGATGGCTCTGCTACAAAAATAACAAATTGTTACAATGAAGGACCGGTTGAGGCTCTTGGCGCTGATCCTCAAATTCAATATAAGGTTACTGATGATGTTAAGTACAATTCAAGCGGAGTGATAACATCTGCAACAAATCCTAAAATTCAGTTAGTTGAAGCAAGAGGAAGAACAGTCTCGGCTTATAGTATTTCAAATATCGCGGTAACAAACTGCAATGATAGCAATCCTGAAATTAAAAATAATGGCGCGTATTTGGGTATAGGAGGCATTTATGCAGAAGATAAATATTTGTATATGATGAAGAAAACTATTGCGTATAATGATTATAAATATATTTACGATATTGGCAGTGGTTTATCTCAAAATATGGTTTTTTATGGGATAGATCTAAATAATACTTTTCGCCTTACAAATGAAGGAATTACTTTTAATACACTATCATACAAGCAAGAAAATTTTTCAGTTTTAGAATTTGATAATTATAATTTACCATTAAAGTTTGTGGAAACACAAAGTATAAATGTAAATTGGAAATTGCAAGACCAATGGGGCAAATATTTTACTATTAACACAACAATAAACCGCAATTATTATTATGATTTAACAAATAATGTTACAAGTATTGATACTTTTGCTTATGGTAGCTCTCAAAGTACCGAATGTAATGTTTCAAAAAATGATTATTTTGCAAAGCAGACTAATACAAATTTTGTAAATATTGCAGGTACAAGTTACATTACCATTGAAGGTAATGCCGATGAAATATTAGATCAAAGTACAAGTCCGGTGATAATTGTAGGAGATGTTTTTGTATCAGATAAATTTAAATTAAATTATAATCTATACAATAATAATTATGCAATTATTTCTGGAGCAAAAGATTCTTTAATTATCGGTCAAAGTTATCCAAAATACACATTATCACATACATATTTAGCGGGAATTTCTTCAAATATTGTTGACATTAATAATATAAATCTTTTGAAAAACGTAAAGCATTTTGGAATGATTTATGCTACACAACCGAATTTATCACATATAGGTTTGACTTTGTATTCTACTATATATGGAATAGATAAAGATGAAAACGGGAAGATAATTGGTGCTGATATGAAAATTGGAAACTCAATAACGACTCGTCAACCTACATTTAAAGGAGTAGCGATAGCACAAAATGGGAATGCAGATCATAAAAATGGTTATAATATCGCTATTTATACTAGTGCATTAAGTGATTGTATTGTAAAAGCAGGTGATGGAATTAATGCTGGCGAATATGTAGGAAGTTGTATTGCTGGAAAAGCAGGGATAGTGGATATAGGCGAAAATATTGAAAATATAAAGCAAGAAATTAGTTCTAAAGATGGAATTAATGCTGGTATTTATTTTGATACTGAAAATGACGAAGAAGAATTTTTAAATGATGCGATGGGTAGAATTTTTTCGACAAATCTATATGTTGGAGAGGTAAAATATGATTTTTCTCGAGATATTTTCGACAAATCAGAAAATGCTAGCTATGATTTTTATGATCCATTAACGGTGATAAGGACAGCTGGGGATGATCCAAAATTTATCGGCTTTTGTGTGAGATCTGATGGTGATAATATACTTAAAGCTTATTCAAGATCAGCAAGTGCTAATCAATATGATACGGATGAAGTAAGTGAATTGTTAATTGAATCATTAAAATATTTATTTTTGGATTCAGCAGGCAATCCTGCAATTTCTAAAGATGATTTTGTAGCTGCTGGGTGGGATTATACATTTACAGAATCTGGCAACGAATATGAATACAAGTTAATAACATTTGCTGAATTAAAAAATGGAAATTATACAGAACTTGTAGGCTTTTCTTGGCAAGATTTCTTTTATGAAGTTGATGGTTATTTGCGATTGCCTGATGTAGATAAAGAAGGTTTTTTTGAGGATTGGTTCACTAATTTACAAGAAGAACATGGAGATTATGTAGTAAATGTTTTCTTTGGAATTAATAGAGGAGACAAGTATACAACATTTAAATTCGAAAACCTTGCATATGACAGCAGTCTTAAAATAATAGTAAAAGTAAAAAAAGAAGGTTAGAAAAGATATGATTATAATAGAAGATAAGAAAGATGCGGTGGAGACTATGAAAACGCTAGGACTAAATTATTTCCCTTTAGATATTTTTGAGGCCAGTAATTTAGATGGCATTAAAAACTTTTTCGATAAGTATGGTGCTAAGGAATATGTGCTTCGAAATACTGATAAAGCAGACGGAGAATTTTTCTTCGTCTCCTCCTTTGAGGAGGCAAAAAATCTGCTTCACAATTTTGATAAAAGTGTTACTGTTGGCGTGTCTTATAATCAATACAAAAGTCATATCGTTTTAGTAGGTGATGTTAAAGTTTCTAAAAGTTATATAGAAATGGTCGACCTTGTAGCTCGTGATGATGAAGATGGCACAAATCGAAATGTTTATGAAAATCCTAAATACAATCTCCATGTTTCTCTTGATGATGAAAAAATTTGGGAAATTTCCGGTTTTAGCAAACTTATGGATTATATAAACAAATATGAACTCTATGACCTAATCGTAGAGTTTATCGTTTATGATAAAAAAATTGGACCTAAAAAAGATTATGTTGTAATATCAGAAATTCGTTCGGCATTTTAATTGTTATTTTAAATTTAAATTAAATTTTCTGTTATATTATAAAACAAAACTTGACATAAGAATCCTTTTTATGTTAAATTACTCAAAAGGGGAGAAGTATGGAAGAATTTAAACAAAATGATCAACAGTACCAAAATCCAAATCCCACATCAAAGGCTTGGCTAGGCGTATTGCTAGAATTATTTACAGGTCTAATTGGGTTAATTATTGGTTTGTTACTTTACAAAGACGGCTCATATGAAAGAAAAACTTTTATCAAAGGTTGGCTTATAACTTTCTTTGTTTGTCTTGGAGTTGGATTATTGATCGGAATAATTTACTATGTTGCTATTTTAGCTGCATTATAGTAAAAAAATATAGCTTAAAAAAATAGGCAAAAAAAATAAGCCTATTTTTTTCTAAGGAAATTAAAAATTATTTTGTAAATGTTATATTTTAAAATAAAAAATCTTTATATAAATATTATATTTAAATTTATAGTTTAACAAAAATATTTAATAAATAATTTATATTAACTTTTTAATCCTTATAAATATAATATTATCGTAGGGAAAAAGTATATGGAAAACTTTAATAATTTTAATGTACAAAATAAAAAATCAAAAACTTGGGTAGGAGTCCTTTTGTTTTTTTTGTGGAATTTTAGGTTTAATAATAGGGTTGTTGTTATACCCTTATAATACATATGAAAGAAAAACTTTTATCCGTGGTTGGGTGGGCACTTTATTGGGTTTAATAGTAATTGGCCTTATTGCTTGTTTATTTTCCTTTTTATTTCAAATGTGAAAAAATATAACATTATTGTTCATAAAATAGGCTTATTTTATTTGCCTATTTTTTTCTTTTTGTTTATAATTGTTCTTGTCAAAAAAGGAGAAAATGTTTTTATGAAAAAATTTGTTTACTTGTTTAAAGAAGCTGATGGAAAAAACAAAGCTTTATTTGGTGGCAAAGGGGCTAACCTTGCCGAAATGACCAATCTTGGTATGCCTGTTCCTCAAGGTTTTACAGTAACTACTGAAGCCTGCACCCAATACTATCAAGATGGAAGAAAAATCAACAATGATATTTTAAAACAAATTAAATCTAAACTTAGTGAACTTGAAAAAATCACTGGCAAAAAGTTTGGCGATCCAAAAAATCCACTTTTAGTTTCTGTTCGCTCTGGTGCTAGAGTTTCTATGCCGGGTATGATGGATACTATTTTAAACCTTGGTCTTAATGATGTTTCTGTTGAAGCTATGGCTAATAACACAGGAAATCCTCGTTTCGCTTACGACTGCTATAGAAGATTTATTCAAATGTTTAGTGATGTTGTTATGCAACAAGAGAAATCTAAATATGAAAAAATTCTTGACAAAGTAAAAGATAAAAAAGGTGTTAAATTTGATAAAGATTTGACAAGTGATGATTTAAAAGAAATTATTAAAATGTTTAAAGACCTTTATAAAAAATCTCAAGGCGAAGAATTCCCTCAAGATCCACAGGTTCAACTTATTGAGGCTATCAAAGCTGTATTCCGCTCTTGGGATAACGATAGAGCAAATGTTTATAGAAGAATGCATGACATTCCTTATGAATGGGGAACTGCTGTAAATGTTCAATCTATGGTTTTTGGTAATATGGGTGATACTTCTGGTACAGGTGTTGCTTTCTCTCGTAACCCTGCTACCGGTGAAAACAAACTTTATGGTGAATATTTGATGAATGCTCAAGGCGAAGATGTTGTTGCTGGTATTAGAACTCCAATGCCTATTGCTGAGCTTGAAAAACAAAACCCTGAAGTTTACAAACAATTTGCAACTATTGCAAAGAAACTTGAAAAACATAATAAAGATATGCAAGATATGGAATTTACTATTGAAAATGGTAAACTTTATATGCTTCAAACAAGAAACGGAAAAAGAACTGCAAAAGCTGCGTTGAAAATTGCTGTTGACCTTGTAAATGAAGGCATGATAACTGAAAAAGAAGCAGTTATGATGATTGACCCTAAACAACTTGATGCTTTATTGCACCCACAATTTGACAACTCATCTTTGAAAAAAGCTGTTGTCATTGGACAAGCTTTGCCTGCTTCTCCTGGGGCGGCTTGTGGAAAAATTTGCTTTACTGCTGAAAAAGCAAAGGAAATGGCAGAAAAGAAAGAAAAGGTCGTTTTGGTTCGTCTTGAAACCTCACCTGAAGATATTGAAGGTATGGCTGCAAGTCAAGGTGTTTTGACTGCCCGTGGAGGAATGACTTCTCACGCTGCAGTTGTTGCTCGTGGTATGGGTACTGCTTGTGTTGCTGGTTGCTCTGCAATCAAGTTTGCTTCTGATGAAAAATCTTTCACTCTTGGTGGAAAAACTTACAAAGAGGGTGATGTTATATCTTTTGATGGTTCAACTGGTAAGATTTATGACGGAGAAGTTAAAACTGAACCTGCTACAATTTCTGGTGAATTTGCAACTATTATGCAATGGGCTGATAAATACCGTGTTCTTGAAGTAAGAACTAATGCTGACAACCCTGCCGATGCTAAAAATGCTTTCAATTTTGGTGCACAAGGTGTTGGACTTTGCAGAACAGAACATATGTTCTTTGAAGCTGACAGAATTCCTGCGGTCAGAGAAATGATAGTTTCTTCTACAACTGAAGAAAGAAAGAAGGCTCTTGCTAAATTATTGCCAATGCAAAAGAAAGACTTTAAAGGCATTTATAAATCTATGGGCGGATATCCTGTTACTATTCGTTTCTTGGATCCACCTCTTCATGAATTTTTACCTCATGAAGATAGTGAAATTCGCGATTTAGCAAAAGAAATGGGTATTTCATTCGATAAACTAAAAGCAACTGTTGCTGACCTTCATGAATTTAACCCAATGATGGGACATAGAGGTCTTAGACTTGCGGTAACTTATCCTGAAATTGCCCAGATGCAAACACAGGCTGTTATTGAAGCTGCTATTGAAGTAAATAAAGAAAAAGGATACAACATTGTTCCTGAAATTATGATTCCTCTTACTTGCGATTGGAAAGAATTTAAATATGTTCGTGATATAGTAGCTAATAAAGCTGATGAAATTATTGCTAAAAAAGGTGTTAAACTTACTTATAAGATTGGTACAATGATTGAAATTCCTCGTGCCGCTTTAACTGCTGATGAAATCGCTAAATATGCAGAATTCTTCTCTTTTGGTACAAATGACCTTACACAAATGACTTACGGTTTCTCAAGAGATGATGCTGGTAAATTCTTAGATGTTTATTATGCTAAAAAGATTTTTGAAAGCGATCCATTTGCAAGACTTGATCAAAATGGTGTAGGAAAACTTGTTAAAATGGCTGCTGATCTTGGTAAAGAAACAAGACCTGAAATTAAACTTGGAATTTGTGGCGAACATGGCGGAGACCCATCTTCAATTGAATTCTGCCACAATGCAGGATTGACTTATGTTTCTTGCTCTCCATATAGAGTGCCTATTGCAAGACTTGCTGCAGCGCAAGCAAATATAAAAAATCCTAGAAAGAAATAATAAATAAAAAAAAGTACACAAAAAGTGCACTTAAAAAATTTTAAGTCACACTTTGATTTGTGTGCTTTTTTATTTATAACTATATAAAAACTTTAAAAATTTCTTTACAATATGAAAAATTCAACAGATCGTTAAAAACAAGTTTAAAATATGAAAAATTCCAACAAATTGTCAAAAATATCTTAAATTGTTAAAAATTTTAACGATTAGTCATTTCTTTTAAAAACAAAAAATTGATGATTTTAAATAAAAATATTTTTTATATGTTTAATTATCTAATATTTTGATGTTTCCGCACAAAACATCATAATATGAAAATGTTTGAATTTTGTCCATATTTGTTTCAACAGTAAATACGCTAGGATATACATCTCGAATTATCCCACTTACTGCCTCTATTTTTTTTCGACCTCTATTGACATTCATCTCGACTTGGCTTCCCTTTAAAGCGAGTATTTTTAGTTTTGCTTCTTCTAAACTCATTGTTATTCTTCGCATATTATCTCCTTTTTGTAATTTTTGCCTCTTTTTATTATTTTCAAACATTTTTGTCATAAAAAAAATATTTGCCTCGTAAATATATCTCGTAAAATGTTTTGGAGGGTAAAATGGCATTTGAAAGTAACAAATTTTCAGTCGCAAAGAAGATAAAGCTTCCAACAAGCGATTTTTCAGTTGAATGTAATGTTTCGCTTGGCTGTGAAGTTGACAAAATTTTATCAATAGGGGTTAAAGCCTACGACGAGTCCAGTGAAACACTGAATGGTGTTTTGAACTATTCTGGAATAGTAGATTTAAAAATCATTTTTATTACGCCTGAAGGTGAAATAAATTCAACTTGTCACAGTTGCAATTTTTCATCAAAGTTTGAAAGCAGTGATATTTTGACGGGGCAAGAACCTATAATCATTTTAAAAGTCGTCGATTATTCAATAGAAAGTATTTCAGGGGATAGCTTAAGGATTGTTGTAAATTTAAATCAATCTGGTCTTTGCCTTGGTCAAAATGAAATTTCTTCTATTGGGTCTAACGATGAAGAAGTGTGTTGCAAAAATGAAGAAATAGAAGTCGTAAAATTTGTCGGCTCTAAAAAGGGAATTTTTGATGTCGAAAGTGAAACAGTACTACGAGAAAACATCAAAAAAGTTTTAACAACCGAAAGTCAAGTTATGCTTAAAAGTGTTGAAAGCGGAACAGGATTTGTATCATTACAAGGTGATGTCCTTACAAGAGTTTTATATTTGACTGAAGAAGACAAATTTGATAGTTTTTATATAAATGAATCTTTTAAGCAAGAAATTGAAATTGATGGAGTTGAAAAAGATTATATTTGCGAAGCTTATTTATCTGTAAAAGAAAAAGATGTTACAACTTCAATAGAAAATGAAGATAATGGTCAAAAACTTAATATCAAAGTTCCTGTATGTGCTAATGTAAAAGTCTTTAAAAATGAACTGATAACTGTTATCAATGATCTATATAGCACAAAAAATGAAATAGCTTTAACAACTGAATCTTTTGAAAATACAGTTGTTTGTCCTGCTGTTAATATTGAAGATAAAATTGAAGGTAGTTTAACCTTAGAAGAAGACGCACCAAGAGTTGACAAAGTTTTGTTTGCTAGCGGAAATGGGGTTAATCTAACCAACGTTTATCTTCAGGACGGGCAGGTCTATATTGAAGGTATCGCAAAAACAAATGTTGTGTATTTAAATGACGATACAAATTCTCTTAATAGTGTTCAAGTTGATGTGCCTTTTAGTTTTTCAGACAAGTTTGATTGTGAATGTGATGGCGTTTTGATTGCTAGTGCTATTGTAAGCGATGTAGATGTTGTCGTAAAGAAAGGAAGAGACTTGTATTATGATTCAAAAGTAAAAGTCACAATAAATTGTAGTTATGATAATGTTTCGGCAGTTATTTCACAGGCAAACATTTCAGAACCTTTATCAGAACGCGATTACGCAATGGAAGTGATTTTTGCAATGTCTGGTCAAAGTGCTTGGGATATTGCCAAATCTACACACGTGCCTGTTGAACAAGTGTCGGCTCAAAATCCTGATGTTATTTTCCCACTTGAACAAGATACCTCGATTGTTTTATATTATAAAAAAGGTTAAAATTTAAAATACTCTCTAAAACAAAAAAAGTGTAAAAATCTTAATTTGCACTTTTTTTATTTTTTTAGTGTTTTTTTGCACTTCTTTTCCTTTTTATTTACTATTTTCTTGCAATAATTAAAGCGAGGTTATAAAGATGAAATACATATTAGTTGCAGTTTCTGTCATTGTGACTTTTTTAATATTATGCTTTTGCGGTCTTAATAGTACAACTGAAGATGTACAATATCTTAGAATACATATAAGAGCTAATTCGAATTCTGTCGAAGATCAAAATGTCAAATATAAAGTAAAAGATAATATTGTAGAAGCTTTAATACCATTACTTAGCGAAATAACGAGCTTTGATGAGGCAAAAGAAGTTGTCGCAAGCAACTTTAGTTTAATTGAATCAGTCGCAAATAAAACATTGCAAGAAAATGGCTTTACATATTCTAGCAAAGCAAATATTTCTAATGAATATTTCCCCACAAGAACTTATGAAAATATTACTTTGCAAGAAGGTTATTATGATGCTTTAATTTTAAATTTAGGTAGCGGACAAGGTGATAACTGGTGGTGTATAGTTTTTCCAGCATTTTGTTTTACTCAAACAAAAAAATCTGACAACATTGTATATATTTCGCAAATTTGGGAGATAATTAAAAGTGTAATTTCATAATTAGGAGGAATTTATGAAAAAAAGACTTTTTGCATCTCTTTCTTTGTTATTTGTGTTTATGCTTACTTTGACAGGCGCAGGACTTACATATTTTTCATTTTCCCAGCATCACTATGCTCAAACGGAAGCCGCAATAACAACTTCAGAGCTAAGAACAGCTCAAACAAAACTAAAAAGGTGGGGATATTATACTGGTTCGGTAGATGGCATCAATGGTCCGCTTACTAAACAAGCAGTAAGATATTTTCAAAGTAAAAATGGCTTGGCTGTTGATGGTATTATTGGACCTAAAACTGCAGCAGCTCTTGGAATGACTTTGTCTGGTTCTACTTCGTCAGTTTCTTCTAGTGACCTTGACTTGCTTGCTAGATGTGTTTATGCTGAAGCAAGAGGCGAACCTTATACTGGACAAGTTGCAGTTGCCGCTGTTGTATTAAACAGAGTAAAAAGTGCGTCTTTCCCAAACACTATCGCTGGAGTTATTTATCAGCCTTATGCTTTTACTGCGGTTGATGATGGTCAAATCAATTTAACACCAAACAGCACTGCATATAAAGCAGCGCAAGATGCTTTAAACGGCTGGGATCCAACTTATGGTTGCATTTATTATTTTAACCCTGCAACGGCTACAAGTTCTTGGATTTGGTCTAGAGAACAAGTTGTTACCATTGGAAGTCATATTTTTGCAAGATAGGAGGTAAATATGGAAAAAAATGATAAAAATTTAAATATAGATAGCAATATTTCTATAGATAATTCTATGTCAGATAAAATTGTTGATTTATCAAACAACGAAAAACTAACAAAAAATAATATAAAAAAGAAAAATAGAGCTATTAAAGCTCTTGCTCTTTCAACTTCTATTCTTGCATTATCTACGATTGGAATGAGTATTGCATTTGGTGTTGCGCAAAGTCAATCAATGTATTATAAAAATAATCTTGAAAATGTTTATGAAAAAAACTTTTATAATCTTTTAAATAGTGTTAATACTGCAGAGAATGATCTTTCTAAAGTTTTAGCAAGTCAAAGCGGTGATTATCAAGCAAAAATGCTTGATTCTGTTGCCAAAGCATCAAATGAAGCGCAAATTTCTGTTGCGTCTTTGCCATTAACTCAAAGCAATATTTATGATACAGTAAAAATGGTCAATCAAATCTATGGTTATACAAGCTCTCTTTCTGAAAAAGTTGCTAAAGGGGAGTCTTTGACAGAAAGTGAAATCAGCACCCTTGAAGATGTTTATCAAAACATTTTAATTCTCAAAAATGAGCTAAACAATTTTGCTAGGAAATTAGATAAAGGGTATTCCATTTTAGATGAAAGTGTTTATAATGATGATGGAACAACAAATTTTACGCAAATTTTTACACAAATGACCGATTTAGATGTAAAATATCCTACCATGATTTATGATGGGCCTTTTTCAGATTCTGTTGTAAATAGCGAGATAAAAGGACTTAGTGGGGCAAGCGTGTCTGAAGAAAAAGCAAAAGAAAAAATAAACACACAGTTTAAAAATTTAGTAGAATTAAATTATGAAGAAATGACGAACGGTAGATTTGTAACTTATAATTTCAGAGCGATAAACTCTGACGCTGAAACACTTTACATGCAAGTTACAAAAATTGGTGGAAATATTTTGACTGTCAGCGGTGCCGGTAGAGCAGGTGAGGCGTCAATTGATAAAGTTCAGGCTGAAAAGTTGGCTATTGAATTTGCAAAAAATAACGGAGTTGAAAATGCAAAAGTAGTTTGGAGCGACCAATTATATGAAGATTTATATTTAAATATTGCTCCGGTTCAAAATGGAATTATTTTATATCCAGACCTTGTTAAAGTAAAGATAAACTTAGTAACAGGAACTGTTGTGGGATATGATGCTACTTCATATTTTACAAATCATACAGAGAGAACTTTAAATCAAGGTGCAATAACACAAGAAGATGCAGAAAGCAAAGTTTCTTCTGCTTTTACTATTGTTCAAACTCGTAAAGCACTTACTCCGCTTGATTATAATAGGGAAGTGGTTTGTTACGAAGTGGAAGCAACTAAAGATGAAAATACATACTATTTCTATTTTAATGTTGAAAACGGCAACACTGAAAATATTTTAAAAGTAATCAAAACAGATAATGGCAGTCTTCTAATGTAAAGGGAAAAAAGATATTTTAAATAATTAAAAAATAAAAAAAATTATCGCTAAATAGCGATAATTTTTTATTTTCCTTCAACTTTTGCTTTTTCGTATGCTTCTAAAACTGCAGATTTAATCATTTCTCTTGTTTCAGTGTTGATTGGATGAACTATATCTTTAAATTCACCATCTGGAGTTTTTTTTTTTTTTTTTGAAATGAAAAGACCATCTTTTCCTTCAATAACTTTGATGTCATGAACAACAAAGCAATCATCAATTGTGATTGAAGCAACACCTCTTAATTTTAATTCTTCTTTTGCAACAAGTCTAACTCTTACATCTGTGATTTTCAAGTCTATTTACCTTCCTTTTGTCAAAATTACCTTTCGGTTAAATATATATTACTATTTTTTTTAAAAAAACACAAATAATTTAATAAAAATTTAAAGAAATTATGAAAATTCTTTCAACTTATCATGTTTGTTTTCATAAAAATTATTATGTTTTATTCCTATTGTGGAGTCAAGGTCTTTTACACTTTTAAAAATAAAAAATCTAGAGAACCTGTTCTTCTTTTGCATGGTTGGGGTGTAGATAGTCAAATTTTTGATGGAATTGTTAAATCTTTTCCTGAAAAATCTTTTTTGTGCATAGATTTTCCTCCTTTTGGTAAAAGTCAAAAAATAGTTGAAAATTATAGCATATATACATATGTTGCTTTGGTCATGAGTTTATGTGAGCATCTGAAGATAGATAAATGTGATTTGCTTGCTCATTCTTTTGGCGGTCGCGTTGCTAGCATTTTAGCATCTGTTAAGTGCTCACTTGTACGCTCATGCATATTTGTTGATAGTGCTGGTATTAAGCCTAAGAGAAATTTAAAATATTATTACAAAGTTTATAAATATAAATTACTAAAAAAATTAGGCAAAAGCACGCTGAATATGGGCTCAAAAGACTATCAAAAACTTGATGAAAATATGAAAAAAACTTTTAACAGTATTGTCAACGAAGACCTATCACCCTATTATAAAAATGTGGTTTGTAAAAGTTTAATTATTTGGGGAGAAAAAGATAATGAAACACCTATGTATATGGCAAAAAAAATTGCAAAATATGTCAGAAATTCGAAACTAGAAATTATAAAAAATTCAGGCCATTTTTGTTTTCTGTCTAGTCCCCTTACTTTTAATAAATTGATTGGCAAATTTTGGGAGGAAACGCAATGATAGTTGCACTTATTTTCACATGTATACTTGTTGTTATATTCTTCATTTGGTCACTAGTTTTTTTTAAAAGTTATCAGCTTAATCAATACAAAATAAAAAAATTTTTAGATGACATTTTGCTTTTTCATTTTTCATTTGGAGATAAAAATAAAATAATTTGGACAAAAAGATTTGTTAGATTTTCTATTGTCTATGTTATTTTTAGTTTTCTTATATTTTTCTTGATAACATATTTTATTAAAATTGTTGCACTTGTTATTTTAAATATTATTGTTATATTTTTGCTCTCTCCGTTGATTGTGTGCATTGTTCATTTTTTCATGTTGCCAACAGAGCAGTTTATAAAACAAATTTACATACTACGAGCCAAAGCGAAATTAAAAAAGAAAAAAATTATTAAAATCGGAATTACAGGAAGTTATGGCAAAACAAGCACTAAAAATATATTAACCCATATTCTTGAAAAACAATATAAGGTTTGTGTTACTCCTTTAAATTACAATACTGAAATGGGAATAACTAAAACTATTTTAGATAAACTTGATGACCACGATATTTTTATTGCTGAAATGGGTGCTAGAAAAAAATATGACATAAAAAAGGTTGCAGATATAGTAAGACCAGATATTGCGATTATTACAACTATAGGGAAAGCACATTTAGAAAGTTTTAAAACTATTTCTGAAATTGAAAAAACAAAATTTGAGTTGTGTGAAAGTTTGCAAACTGAAGGAAAAGCCATTTTTAATGGTGACAGCAAAAGTACTACAAAGCTTTACAAAAAATTTAAAGGTAATAAATTTTTAACAAATATTCCGCAATCATTTGCTTATGCACAAAACATCAAGTGTTCCAATAAAGGAAGTGATTTTGATTTAATTATAGATGGCAAAGTTTTAAAAGTGCACACCCGACTTTTAGGAGAAATAAACATTAACAATATTGTTACGGCAAGTGCGTGTGCTTACATTTTACAAGTCCCTCAGCAAGATATTATTGACGCAATTCTTACTCTGCCTGCGACTGAACATAGGCTTCAAATTATCAGAGAAAATCCTGTTGTTATTGATGATTCTTACAACTCGAATGAAATTGGATTTAAACAGGCACTTGAAGTCTTGACAAAATTTAAAGGCAAAAAAATTGTTGTTACCCCCGGAATTGTAGAACTAGGGAAAGAACAGTCAACAATCAACTTTAAACTTGGTTCTCAAATTGCAGATGTGGCAGATTTTATCATAATTATGAACGAAGTCAACAAAAATGACCTTTATTGCGGTGCTATTTCGCACAATTTTAATAGAAAAAATATTTTTTTCGCAAATACTCGGAAAAAACAGCAAGAAATTTTACAACTTTTAGTAAATGAAAATTCCATTGTCTTATTTGAAAATGATTTGCCAGATAATTATAAATAAGGAGGTTTTATGAAAACTGTTGCAGTAATTTTTGGAGGAAAAAGTGTTGAGCATGACATTTCTATCATAACGGCTATGCAGGCACTTGCAAACATGCCAAAAGAATATAAAGTGATCCCTATTTACATAAACCACGATGGCCGATTTTTAACGGCTGACAATCTAAATAAAGCAGAAATTTATTTAAATTTTAATAAAAAAGTTAAAAATCTGCATGATGTTTCAGTTGACTTTGCTAACAAATGTTTTGTCATTTTAAAAAATAACAAAATTAAAAATAGAATAAAAATAGATTGTGCTCTGCTCTGCAATCATGGTCATGGTGGCGAAGATGGCTCGCTTCAAGGAATGTTAGATTTGCTAGAAATTCCTTATTCCTCTTCTTCAGTTGCTAGCTCTGCTTTAACTATGGATAAGACTTTAACTAAGGTCATGTTGAGCTCTGATCGTATCAAAACTTTGCCATATGTACAATTTGACAAATGTCAATATAAACAAAATAAATTAAAAATTTTAAATTCTATAAAAAAGAATTTGCACTTGCCCTGTATTATAAAACCTGCTACATTAGGAAGTAGTGTGGGTATTAGCATATGTGAATGTGAAGCAAAATTAGAGTCTGAAATAGAAAAAGCATTTGAATATGATAATCGAATTTTAGTAGAAAAATTCCTCTCAAATGCAAAAGAGTACAGTTGCGCAGTTGTTAAAATAAATGGTAAATCAGTAGCAAGCAAGGTTTGTGAAGTTAAAAAAAGTAAAATTTACACTTTCGAAGAAAAATATTTGCGCGAAAGAGAAAACACAAAAAGTCAAATTGACAAATCTTTAAACGAAAAAATACAGAATCTTGCTATTAAATCTTATACAGCTTTAAGATGTGATGGGGTTGTAAGAATAGATTTTTTGCTTGAAGAGAAAAGTCAAAAGTTGTATGTAAATGAATTAAATTCTATTCCCGGTTCGCTTTCCTTTAATATGTTTGATGGTCCATTTGAAGATATGATCACTCTTCTTATTGAAGAAGGTATTGAAAAAAATCAAGCACATCAGGCAAGCATTTATCAATTTAGTAGCGAGGCAATAGAAAGTTTCATTAAGCTCAGTCATAACGGCTTTAAAAAAATTAAATAATGCATAATAATAAATTAAATTGCATAATTATGCAATATTTATTTTAAAATCATTTGTTTGTCTATTTTTGACTTATTTTGTGATGATGTAATTTTTTTAAATTATTTATAGTAAAATTTTTGAGCGGAGGGGACAATGAATCTTTATGATATGTTGCTTGATGTAAAAATTAGAGAATATGGTTGCTCTTTGAATCAAGAAATTAAAGATATTAAAATCGATAGCAGAAAGGTTGAAAGTGGCGACCTTTTTATTGCCATGAAGGGCGAAAATTTTGATGGAAATGATTTTATCTCTTCCGCTTTTAAGCAAGGTGCGCAAGTTGTTGTAACTGATAAAAAGTGTGATTTTGATAATGTTATAGTTGTTGATAATGTTAGAGATGCCTATGCTCAAATTTGTAAAAATTTTTTTGATTGTGCTTGTGATAAATTAAAATATATAGGCGTCACAGGTACTAATGGCAAAACTACAACAGTAAACATTATTTCTAACATTTTAAAAGAAAATGGAAACAATGTCGCGACTATTGGTACTTTAGGAGTTAAATTTAATGGAAAAGAAATCGAAACGGGCATGACTACACCTGACCCTTATCTTTTTCATAAACTTTCGAAACAAATGCTAGAAGAAGGGGTTGAATGGGTTGTTATGGAAGTTTCGGCTCATGCTTTAGCATTAAAAAAGTTGGAAGATGTAAAATTTGAAATAGGAATATTGACCAATATTACAGAGGACCACTTAGATTTTTTCGATAACATGGAAAATTATGCAAAAGCGAAAATCTCTTTTTTTAATCAAAAATCTATGAAACTTGGTATTGTAAATGCTCATGATCCCTATTGTAAAGCGATGTATCTTTATCCGAAAGTGCCAATGATTTGTTATGGCCAAAGCACGTCTTTTGATGTTTTTGCAAAGAACATTAAAACAGGATTTGATGGAAGCGAATTTGAATGTGACTTTTTAGGTGAAAAATTTAAAATAAAAAGTTCTCTTGTTGGCGATTACAACATCGAAAATCTGCTTGCTGGTATTGCAGCCGCAAGATCAATTGGAATTGACAAAGATATTGTAAAAAAGGGGATTAGGACACTTGCTCCTGTAGAAGGCAGATTTAATATAATCAATCTTAACGGCAAAAACATTATTATTGATTATGCACATACGCCTGATGGTCTTGAAAAAGTTTTAAAAACAGCAAAAAAGTTGTCGGACAACAAACTTGTTTGCATTTTTGGCTGTGGAGGAAATCGTGATAGATTAAAAAGGCCGATTATGGGGGAGATTGCCTCAACCATTGCGGACGAAGTTATTATAACAAGTGACAATCCTAGATTCGAAGACCCTGATTTTATAATTGAAGAAATTGAAAAAGGTGTAAAAAAGAAATGTAAATGCATAACAAATCGTCAAGAGGCTATCGAATTTGCGATGAATAAATATAAAAATAAAACCACAATAGTTATTGCAGGCAAAGGCGCCGAAAAATATCAAGAAATCAAAGGGGTTAAATATCCTTATAGTGATTTTGATGTGGTTTATAACTGTTATAATGATACCCGAAAATCTTTTAAAAAAAGAAAAGATTATCCATTTGATGACGAAAACGAATAAACATGACTAAATATAAAAAATTGCCATAAAATATTTTAGGAGGAATTTATGTTAAAATATTATATGGCTTTTTTTCTTGCTTTGTTTTTAGGTGTCATATTATCTTTCCCTATTCTAAAGGTATGTAAAAAATTTCACTTATCGCAAACAATTCTTCATTATGTGGACAAGCATAAGGGAAAAAGCGGAACGCCTACTATGGGTGGAATAATTTTTATTTTTGCTATAATTATATCTTCTTTTTTCTTTTTGAGAGGACAAGTTATGGGAGCAGTTTTAGCTCTAGCAACCATGTTTGGATATGGACTACTAGGCTTTCTTGATGATTTTATAAAAATAAAATTTCACAAAAATGAAGGGTTAAAACCTTATCAAAAGATTATAGGACAAATAGGCTTATCTTTGATTATGGCAATTTTTGTTTATTTAAATTTTGGAGGAGAGCTTGAATTTTTCTCGTTAAAACTGAATCTAAGTTGGGCCATAATTCCATTTATAGTTTTCTTTTTTGTAGCTGTTACAAATTCAGTAAACTTAATTGACGGACTGGACGGGCTTGCAGGTGGAGTTAATAGTGTATATTTTTTGTTTTTCGGGTTGATTTTAGTTGTGCTTGGGCAAACTCAATACGCTCTTATATGCTTTGCGTCGGTGGGAGCACTACTCGCTTTTTTAATTGTAAACTGCTTTCCTGCTAAAATATTTATGGGTGATACCGGTTCCTTGGCGCTTGGTGGTCTTATGGCAAGCATAGCATGTCTTACAGGAACAGAACTTTTGATGCCAATTATTGGTCTAGTCTTTGTTATCACAGTTATTTCGGATATATTACAGGTTGCATACTACAAAAAAACTCACAAAAGAATTTTTCTTATGGCACCTCTTCATCACCATTTTGAAAAAAAAGGCGTGCATGAAAATAGAATTGTTTTAATATATATATTACTGACAATGGTACTAGGACTTTCTTGTTATATTGGTTATCTAGCATTGTCAGGAGTGATATGATATGTTTAATTTAAGAGGAAAAAATGTTCTTGTATATGGTCTTGCATCTAGTGGGCAATCTGCTTGCAAATTGCTTCACGATAAAGGGGCTTGCGTGAGCATATATGATGATGAAAACAAATTTTCCTCTTTTTATTCGTTTGAAAAAAATCCCACAATAAAAAAATTTGATTTAGTGGTTGTTAGTCCGGGTATTAAAGTTTTAGGCAACAAACTTATAAGTTTTTTCATTGTTAATAAAGTGCCTGTTATTAGCGAACTTGATTTAGGTTTTCTTTTTTGCAATGGAAACATTGTTGCAATTACAGGAACAAACGGAAAGACTACGGTAACTTCGCTTGTGGGAGAAATTTTTAAGCAAGCAGGGAAAGAAACTTTTGTTTGTGGCAATATTGGTCTGCCTTTGTCCGCAGTAGCATTAAAGACCACTAAAAAAAGTTTTGTTGTTTGTGAAGTAAGCAACTTTCAACTTGAACTTTCAAAATATTTTCTTCCTTCGCTTGCATGCGTGTTAAATATTGCGCCTGACCATATTGATCGACATGGTAGTTTTGATGAATATATTAAAGTTAAGAAAAAAATATTGCCAAAACCAAGAAGACAAAAAATCGTTTTAAATTTTGATGATGAGATAAGTAAAAACTTCGTTTTACACAAAAAAGTCTTGTATTTTTCAAAAAAAATGCTTAGCAAAGGTGTTTTTGTCAAAAATTGTGCAATCTATTTCAATAAAACAAAAATAATTTCATGTAATGATATTCCATTATTTGGTGAAAAAAATCTTGAAAATGTTTTAGCGGCGGTTGCAATTTCTTGCCAGTACAAAATCAAGCCTGCTTTTATAAAAAAGGCGATCATGCAATTTAAAGCTCCTTCACATAGGCTTGAATTTCTTGGGCAAGTTAATGGAGCAGATGTTTTTGATGATTCTAAAGCTACAAATGTTTCAGCGTGCATAAGTGCTATTGAATCGCTGGGCGGAAAAAAGATAACGCTTTTAATTGGTGGACAAAACAAAGACTGCAAATTTGATGAAATATTTTCACAAGGTTATGACCTTGAAAATGTTTTATGCTTTGGTCAATGTGGGCAAGAAGTTTTTGACTGTGCAAGTAAATATGGATATCTGCCAAAACTTTTTTCTAGCATGAAAAATGCGTCCTTTTATGCAAAAGAAAATGCGCAAAAAGGTCAAAAAATTTTGCTTGCTCCAGCATGCGCAAGTTTTGACGAATTTTCTTCATATGCTGTAAGAGGCGAAGTCTTCAAGGAGATTATGTTTGGTGTTTACGATAAAATCGAAATGCAATAGAGACATTTTTAAAATTATATTTCTTGTGCTTGCACTGACAATTTTTGGTTGCATCATGGTTTACAGCGCTAGTTTTTATAGCGCGCAGTATCATTATGGCAACCAATACTTTTTTCTTTTTAAACAAATTTTCGGAGTTGTGCTTGGCATAGTTGCTATGATTTTTTTTAGTTTTGTTGATTATCATATACTAAAAAAATACAAGCTATGGATATTGATAATTGCTATCGTTTTGCTTGTTTTGGTTTTTGTGCCCGGTCTTGGCATGGAAAGTTATGGCGCGAAACGATGGATTTCGATTTTAGGAATTTCTATTCAACCTTCTGAAATTGCGAAGTTTGCTCTCATCATTTTTATTGCTGGCTATATGTCGGATAACCATGACAAAGTAAAAACATTTAAAGGTCTTTTGCCAGTCTTAATTGCAGGGGGTAGTATTTGCGTTTTAACAATGTTAGAGCCAAGCATGAGCGTAACTATGTGCATTGCTTTTGTTACACTTTTCATGTTGATAATTGGTGGTATGAGCAAAAAGCACACTCTTATGTTTTCAATCCCAGCGGGAGCAGTTGTCCCTTTGCTTGTAGTCCTTGAGCCTTATAGACTAAAAAGACTTATGGCATTTATTGATCCTTGGGCGTCACCACAAGGGGAAGGTTTTCAACTTATACAATCTCTTTATGGGCTAGGAAGTGGTGGACTATTCGGTGTTGGACTCTTTAATTCAAGACAAAAATATCTTTTTTTGCCATTTGCAGAATCTGATTTTATTTTATCTATAATTGGAGAAGAAATAGGTTTCTTTGGTTTATGTATGCTCATGTTTGTTTTTGTGGCACTTATTTACAATCTTATAAAAATAGCATTAAATGCAAAAGACCGCTTTGGTGCCATGCTAGTAAGTGGTGTGGCGTTTATCATAGGCGTTCAAACATTATTAAATATAGCAGTTGTTACAGGTTCAATTCCGCCAACAGGTTTGCCTCTTCCATTTATTTCAAGCGGAGGAACTTCGGTAACTGTGTTTATGGCAGGAGTTGGAATATGTTTAAATGTTTTAAGACAAAGTCAAGGACAAGATTACAAAAAAGTAAAAATAGTCAATAAGAAAATAAAACAAAAAATATAAATTAAGACAAAAAGTCTTAAAAGGCAAATTTCTTGTTTACAATTTTTATATTTTTTGTTACAATATTGTAAATGGTTTATATATGATACAAGTGAAAACTCTAAAAACTGAAAGATTGGTTTTAAAAAAAATAACAAAAAAGAATTTAAATGATTATGTAGAATGGAAAAGCAACAGAGAATATCATAAATTTTTACCAACCGATGTTAAAACAAAACAAGAATATGAAATATCATTAAATTCAATTATTAAGAATTATGACAATAAAGATGAACCTAATTTGTTATGGGGAATTTTTTATAACAATAAACTTATAGGAAGTGTGTCGATAGAAGATTGGAATATTAAACATAAATGGTGTGAAATTGGTTGGGGATTAAGCCCTAAATTCCAAAATCAAGGGTTTGCCTATGAAGCAGTGAAGTGTTTAATAAATTACATTTTTAATATTGTTAAAATGAATAGAATAAAAGTTGTTATTTGGAATAAAAATGATGCAAGTAAAAAGTTGGCAAGCAAACTTGGATTTGTTCAAGAAGGCATTGAAAGAAAGGCAAGAATTAAAAACAATAAATTTGTAGATTTGTATTGTTACGGACTTTTAAAAGAAGAATGGAACAAAGTATAGAAATAAATAATCAATTATTTGTAAAAAAAATTAATTCGAAAGTAAAATAAAATTAAATTTTAATTATAAAATGGTAAGAAATATAATTTTAACTATTTTTTGTAAGCGAAGTAATTGATTTAAATAGGTTCAATATTACCAAAATTACGTTCTCTTCCTGTCATTTCAAGTGGTGGGACTTCAGTTACTGTTTTTATGGCTTGGCTTGGTATTTGTTTGTATGTTGCAAAACAAAGTAAAAACAATTGCGGAAATGTTGGAAATATGGTAAAATTGTCATATATGGAGAAATTAAATAAATATGAAGGAATTAAATAAACTAAATATAAATGATATTCAAACTTATCTACAAGCAGGAGTTTTAACCGAACCATTTTTGAGTGGTGAAATAGTAAAAAATAAAATATTGTATGACAAAAATACGCATTCTCACGCGAATGACATTGAAAGTTTAATGAGATGGGTACATGCACATGTAACAAGTTCAAATAGTGAAGAATTTTCTATAAAAAATAAATTTCAAAGAACTGCAAAAGAAATTTGGAAGAGTGGCGTGGCTACGGGGTGTACAGATTGGGCGACATTGTTTGTTACTTTTGCTAGACAACTTGGCATACCTGCAACACTTTTGCATACAGCTGAAAAATCATTTGTTGAAGATGTTAAAAATAATAAAGATATAACTGTTTGCAAGGGGCATTCTTTTTGTGAGTGCTATTTTAATGGAAAATGGATTTTAGTTGACCCAACTTTTAAAAAAATAGAAAATAATTATGATTGTAATTATATCCACCTAAATTATCAAGTTGGTGGAAGCAACGACTACATATCATATTATAGAGGGTTAGATTTAGGGAAAAAACAAACAATGAAAGAACACAATAATGAAATGATAGAAATTTCAAAAGGGTTAACCATATAACAATTTTAACTCACTTGTAAGAATAAATTAATAATACAGTTTTTACTTTATATTTGAATAAATGTACACTTGTTAGTAAATAAAGGCTTTTTGTTGGCAAACGATAAATTTTCATACATAGTAATACGAGAAATAGTTTTGAAAACAAAATTTTATTTGTTTGAAATTTACAACCCAACGATAACAAAAATAAATCTTTTATAGAATTTTTGAATAAAAGACTAAATGCAAATTCTTATGATTAAAATTATGTAACAAAGTAGTTTATGAATTTTAGATAAAAACTTATAATCCGTTAGATTTTATTACTAGTGCACGAACTTATTTTAACATGTTCAATTCCTCCAACAGGTTTGCCTCTTCCATTTATTTCAAGCGGAGGAACTTCGGTAACTGTGTTTATGGCAGGAGTTGGAATTTGCCTAAATGTGCTAAGACAAAGTAAAAATAGATAATTTTCTATTCAATTCAAATATTGATGTATATTGACTTATATTAAATTATATGTTATCCTATTTTTATAGGAGAAATCATGGCAAAACAAGATATAAAAGAAATATTAAAAGAAAAATTTGGTTTTATTGATAAAGATTTAGAAGGCAAAGAAGATACCTTTTCACGAATTTCATATTTAGATCAAAATAAAGTTGAAGAAAAAATTAAATTTTATATGGAAGAATTTAATTTAACAAAGGAAGAATTTGGGAAGATGATCGTAAATTTCCCAGCATTGTTGGGTTACAATGAAGATGGTGTTCGAGCAAAAATATCATTTTATATGGAAGAATTTAATTTAACAAAAGCAGAATTTTGCAAGATGGTTAAAATTTTGCCATCATTGTTAGGATTTGATAAAGATAGCGTTCAAGCGAAAGAAGCATTTTACATGGAAGAATTTGGCTTAACAAAGGAAGAATTTGATAAGATGGTTAAGGTCTTGCCAGCATTATTATGTTATAGTGAAGATAATATACAAGCGAAAGAAGCATTTTGCATGGAAGAATTTGGCTTAACAAAGGAAGAATTTGGGAAGATGCTTATCAAAATGCCAGCATTGTTAAGTTTAAGTAAAGAAAGTGTTCAAGATAAAAAATCATTTTATATCCAAGAGTTTAAATTAACAAAGCAAGAATTTGATAAGATAGTTAAGGTCTTGCCAGCATTATTATGTTATAGTGAAGATAAAATACAAGCGAAAAAATCATTTTATATCCAAGAGTTTAAATTAACAAAGGAAGAATTTAGCAAGATGGTTATAAAATTGCCAGCATTGTTAAGTTTAAGTAAAGAAAGTGTCAAAGATAAAAAATCGTTTTATATCCAAGAATTTAAATTAACAAAGGAAGAATTTGATAAGATAGTTAAGGTCTTGCCAGCATTATTATGTTATAGTGAAGATAACATACAAGCGAAAAAATCATTTTATATGAAAGAATTTAAATTAACAAAGGAAGAATTTTGTAAGATTTTCATTAAAATGCCAGCATTGTTGGGATTGGATAAAGAAAGCGTTCAAGCAAAAAAAACATTTTACATGGAAGAATTTGACTTAACAAATGAAGAATTTTGTAAGATGTTTATTAAAATGCCAACATTGATAGGACTGGATAAAGATAGCGTTCAAGCGAAAAAAACATTTTACATGGAAGAATTTAAATTAACAAAGAAAGAATTCTGTAAGATGCTTATCAAAATGCCAACATTGTTAGGATTGGATAAAGATAGTATAATCAATAAACATAAATCAATCAAAAAATTGAAAATTGATAATAGTGTTGTAGTTGAGCATCCAGATATATTAACAGCACCAGAGAAGAGCCTTAAAGTAAGATATATGATTTTGTATATTGCATATGGTTCCGATTCTTTTTTAGATAGACCTTGTTGGCAAATGACAAGCCATAAAAAAACTTGGGCTAGACTATGTGGAATAAGAGAAATAGGGAAATTAAAAATTACGGCAATGGATCTACTTATCAGCGAAAAAAACTTTTTTCAAAAATATAATATTGATAGTAAAACTTTAATGGAAAGATATCCATTTACAAAAGAAGCTGTAAAACAAATAAATGCGGAATATAAAAAGGTGGCAGAAAAAATTGATGGCTTAGATTTAAAATTATCCGAAGAAGAACTTGGTTTGGATAAATAAGGGGAAAGGTATGCAAAAAGAGTTAAAACATTTTCTTTTAAAATTAGATTTAACTGATGATGAAATCAAAAGCATAGAAATGATGGCACCTATGTTTGAAAACATTACATTAGAAGAGTTTACTGAAGATATGATCGCTTTAATTCATTATGGTTATCCACAAGAAGATATATCATCTTTACTTTTAGTTAATCCAAATATATTTGTTTTGCCTGTAGAAAGTTTGACAAAAGAACTTGAGAATATAACGAAAAAATATGGAGATGTTGAAGAGGCCTTAAAGAAAGATCCTTTTTTAATTTAACGAGAGATAATTGTATCTCTTTTTTAAAAGCCATAACTTTAAAATTATTAAAATTCGACATTTTTTGTAATTGAAAGTAAAAAATTTTTAGAGCTTTTAAAGTTTTGCCGTTTTTGAAAAAAAGTATTGAAATTTGAAATCGTTTGTGATAAAATATAAATAGAAAATTTTATAGAGGAAGAAGAGTATGGCGAAAAGACAAAAGAGTAATATTAAAAACGGAGAAGTTATCAGGCCTTCAAAGTGGGAAGAGTTTAAAGCATTTTTATGTATAAATTTGAAAGAATTTAAAGATAAATTTAAATCTAAAGGTTGGAAAGTTGCAGGAATTGGAATTGCTTCTGCTGGTGTTGCAGTGACTGCTATGGGGTGCGTCGTAAATGAAAAACCTCCTATTGTTGAACATGTAGAAGTTGATGTAAATGATGTGACTTCTCTTTCAGAAATATATTCTTTGCTTGGAACCAACTTTGTTTTGAGCGAAAAAATTGAAGATGCAGTTAAGGCCACTTACGGAGAAGATAGCATAGTTTCAATAAGCAGTGAAAATAATGATGGAAGCGGAAAAATTGCAGTCGTTGTTGATAAAAACGGGCTTAAAATAGAAAGCACTGAGATTTCTTTGTCGGCAGAAGATTTTGATGCGAAAAAATATGAAAACGGGACTTTTGCATTAAATGATGACAATTTGACTTTTTATCAAGACGGCGAAGAACAAACGGTAAGTTTGGAAGGAAAATTTTATTATACTGACGCGCTTGGCGATTTGTATGTTGTTGATACAAACAAAGTTGACCAAAAAATATTGTCTGCTTTTGAAAACACAAGTGTGGAAGAACTTCAAGTAAAATCTTCTATAAGCGAAAGTGAACTTGAAATTTTTAACCTTTTGCTTGGAAATATTATTGACAGCAATAAAACAGTTTTTTATCCAACAGTCAATGACATAACTTATGACAAGGCAAACGACCGCACAAAGGTCAACTTGTCTTATGCTATAGACAACTACACAATTGAAAATTGCGAATTTGTTTTTGAAGGAAATTTGATGGCAAATGGAACTTTTGACAAGGAAATAGCACAAAATCAATTTAATAATGAAAGTGTAAAATTTTCTAGTTCGACAAATGATTTTTCAAAGTATGAGGGATACAATATTCTTGTTTCGGGCGAAAAAACAAAAGAATATGTTGTAAATGTGATAGAAAAAGAAGTCGAAAAAACAATAAATTTTGAAAACTGGAATGAAGTTTTTGAAATTGACGGCGTTAAAGAAAAAATCATTGAAATTTTGCAGGATACTTTGCTTACTGATGCTCGAATAAAAGATATGTTTGGAAATAGTATGTCTAAGGAAGATTTAACTTCAAGTTCAAAGAAGATTGAGATTTTCAAATGGGCTTTTGATGTAGAAGGCGACAAAATCAATGGCGTGCAAATTTTAGGCGTTAGAAAAGGCATGCTGGGTGATGATAACAAGGTTCGGTTACAAGGTGCAACTTTTACTTTTAGTGAGCCGATAAACATTTCTCAAATGCAAGCAAAAACAAATGGTGAAATTGACGAAAATGTTGTGCAGTTTGAAAAAGATGGAACAAATTATTCTATAGATTTGACAATTTTTTTTCAATTTAGTGCAAATGCTGGGTATAATAGAAACATTAAAGGTCTTGAACCACAGAAGTGTTTAACAGAAGAGCAAGTAAATATTTTTGATAAAGTTATGCCACTTGCAGTTGAGCAAGGGCTAGTACAAGAAGGCGATTATAATTTTGTAATGTTATTACAAGGTGGTGATTCGGAAAATAATAAAAATATTTTAACGATAGCAATCAAATTTGTTAATATAAAAAATAATACATACAAGCATTTAAGTTTTAGGTTTGTTAATGAACATAATGACAACAATGTAGATACAATTATTGAAAAAGCAAAACTAACAGGTAATTATAGGTGTGAAATAATAGAAGAATATTCTTTTATTGAAAAAAGAAATGAAGACATTGAAATAAGTTTGCCGACTGATGCCACACAAACTTATACTGTCAAATTGAATGAAACTGAAAAATTTTAAATAAAATTGGCGCAAGCCAATTTTTTGTTATATAAACTTGATTTTTGTTGAAAAAAAGGGTAAAATAAAAGTATGAAAAAGTTGTTTGCAAAAATTTTTAGTGTTTTGCTGGTGATTTCTTTTTGTTTTTTAGGGACTGGTTGCACTGAGTTCAACTTTTTTGATGACTTATGGGAAAAGTTTGAAAATGGCGAAATTTCAGAAGATGAATATTATGAAGAATTAGACAAAGGGCAAGTTGTGCCACTTTATGGAACAAAAGTGCTTTATAGACCAGACAACTACGACTTTAGTGGAAATTCTGGTGGCACAGAAAGTCAACAAAACGATTATTATGGTCAATATGCCTGGTATATATTAAGAAAACTTAATTTAATATATGGAATTTCTAATGACGCAAATAAAGAATTAGAGTATCAAGAAAACGATGTTATATACAAATATTTCGATTTAAACAATGTTACCTTGCCATATTTATATGATTCTATAAGATATCAAGTTGAAGAGTACGCACAAGTTACAAATTCTCTTTCTTACGATGGCGTTTGGACAAACAACTCGAATGATATAAATAGCGAATATACTATGCTTTCAGCAAATCTTGATAATGCTTGGAATTGGAGTTTTGATAGAGATGAAAGCAATTTATTGGCATATTTGTACTATTCAGAAGATGGACTATCTGTCGAAAATAATTTAAATAATTATGTTAAAGCTATTTTTAAAAGGAGTTATAATAATGTAGTTGCAGATTTTGAAAGGTATTATTCAGGACTTTCTAGCAATTATCTTGATGTTTATTTAGGGACTAATAATGTTTTTGAGACTCAAACTGATTTTTACTCTGATTTTGTAAAAACTCTTGAATATATTATTTATTGCTACAGTCTTGATTTGACACCGGGGCAGGTGGTTGTAACTCCAAATTATTCGGACGGGAAATATTATCAAGTTGTGATATATGAAACAAGCAATGGTCAACAAATTGCAAAAACTCCAACTGATGCACTAGATGATATTAAAGAAGTTTTTAATAAAATTGGCTCTTATGTTGGTATTGCAGAGAGAAACAAGGACAAAATTACACAATGGATACTAGACAATGTTATTGGGCAAAAAGCGATGTCAAATGACGAGGTTGTAGAATATAGCGGGGCAACTGAAATTGTTTACAATGGCAAGACTTATGTAGTTGTAAGTGCAGACGATGCAATAAATCAATTAACAAAAGCAGGTGTAAATCTTTCTGACAATGATAAACAGTTTTTAAATACCAACATTAAAACTGCAAGTCAAACTAAGAAAGATGTTGGCAGAGCATATGCAAGTACAGTTAAAGTTATTGTCGACAAGGTGTGCAGTCAGGTTTCTATTGGTAGTGGCGAAGGTGGAAGTGTTGAAGTTGATGAACGATATCTTGCATCAGAAATCATGGAATATTATGGTGAGTCTTTCAGTTTTAACTTAGACGACGAACCTTTTCCTTATTACGAAGACTTTACTACAGGTGCTGGTGCAAGAGCAATTAGACCGCTTGAGTATCAAAGTGCAGTGCTTATGTTTAAAGAAGAAGTTTCTATTGATGCGCTTGTCATTGCTTTTCAATATGATGCTGATTTAGACGGTTATCAAACCGCGACGGGTAATACTTTTGACGCAAGTCGTTATCTTGAAATTGAAGTTGGGTTAAATTTCTTTGACCATGAAACAGGAGAAAAAACTGTTGTAGATACAAAAAAGGTTATTTTGCCTGACGGAAAACTTACTGATCCATTTGGTGATAGTGATTTAGATAAATTATCAAGAGATACAGGTATTTCATTTAGCCAAAGTGCGATGTTTGGGTTTGACGAACCAATTTTAGGAGATAGCAAAAAAGATTTGATTGTTGGACCTTTTAATGTAGATATAGGTAATGGAATATTGAAAACTGATGTAGGAGAGAACAACTATAGAGGAAACCCTTTTGTTTCCAAAAGACCAATAACATTTCAAGGTAATACAGCAGTTAAAGATTATTATGAGATTTTAGAGCCAACAGAAGAACAAATTGCAAGTGGCAACACTTATCTTTCAGGTCAACTTGATGCAAACAAATTTATGGGAAGTGATGGCTGTGACTATCTAGAGATAACTTATAGGGTTATCAAAAAGGTTGGAGACACATCTACAAACTATAAATTCTACACTGGTTTGAGCATTATAAATTCATAATAAGAAAAATTGTTTTTGATTAATGCTGTTTTAAAATATAAATAAAAAAAGGAAGAAAAAGGAAAATCTTCCTTTTTTATTTTGTTTATTTTTTTATCGTTTAATATGGCTAGTTATTTTTATGATTTTTATTTTATTTAATTTATCAATTTTATTCAATTTATCATATAAACATATATGGATAAGTTTTTTATAAATGGTGGTAACTGCCTCAAAGGCGAAATAAAAATTGACTGTGCAAAAAATTCGCTTTTGCCAATATTAGCAGGTTGTATTTTGGTAAATGGGCAGGTGCTTTTAAAAAATGTGCCAAAATATAAAGATGTTTGTGCCATGTGCGACATTTTGCTAAACTTAGGTGGTTTTGTTAAATGGCAGGGCGACGACCTTTTGGTGGACTGCTCGCAAATTGATAAAAGCGAAATTTCAAACGAGCTTGCAAGTGTTGTGCGCTCTTCAATTTTTACCTTAGGGCCAATTCTCTCTAGGTTGGGTTGTGCAAAAGTTGCTTATCCCGGTGGGTGCGATATAGGGTTAAGACCTATAGACATACATTTAAACGGGTTAAAAGAACTTGGGTGCAAGATTGTTGAAAAAAATGGTTATATTTATGGTCAAAAGCTAAAAAGAAACAAAAGCGAAATTATGCTCAAATTTCCTAGTGTTGGAGCGACAGAAAATCTTTTGATGTTTGCGTCGCTTTTTGAAGGCAGAACTGTTATTTATAATGCCGCAAAAGAACCTGAAATTGTTGACCTTGCTTGCTTCTTAAATAAATGTGGAGCAAAAATTGATGGTGCAGGTAGCGATATTATCTTAGTTGAAGGTGTTAAAAATTTGCATGGTTGTGAGCATCAAGCTATTCCCGACAGAATTGAAGCCGGTACATTTTTAATCGCGGGTGCTGTATGTAATGGTGATATTTATCTCAAAAACGCAATTTATGAGCATAATAGTGCGTTAATTGACAAATTAGAGGTCTGTGGTTGTAAAGTTTTAAAAGAAAAAAAAGGCATAAGAATAATTGCGCCTTCAGTTTTAGAAAGTTTTGGGGATATTGAAACTGCGGTTTATCCCGGTTTTCCAACTGATTTGCAACCGCAAATGGCTACGCTTGGCTGTGTTTGTAATGGGTGTAGTTTGATTTTTGAAAATGTTTTTGAATCTCGGTTTAATTATGTTGGTCAACTGTTAAAAATGGGGGCAGACATAAAATTCAAGTCATCTATTTGCATAATTAGAGGCAAACGCAAATTGTATGGGGCAGATGTATGGGCAACCGATTTGCGCGGAGGGGCAGCGCTTGTACTCGCTGGGCTTTTTAGCGAAGGCTATACGACTGTTGACAATATTGGCTTGATTGATAGGGGGTATTTCAAATTGGAAGAAAAATTGGTTGCACTTGGCGGGGATATAAAAAGAATTTAGTTGATTTTTTTACTCTTTTACTTTAAAATATCTATTGATGAATAAAAAAACAAAAAAAATCGTTATTCCACTGAGTTTTATTTTCGCTATCATTATTGTTTTGGTTGCGCTTTCTTTTACGGTGTTTTCTCTTAAAAAAGTTGAAATAAATTTTAAAACTTCTCACTCTCAAATTTCTTTATCTGATCAAGAAATTATTGACGGCGGACAATTTGGTTTTGGGCAAAGTGTTTTTTTTCATAGCAAAAAAGACTATATATCTCGAATAGAAAATCTCTCACCTTATATCAATGTTGTAAACATTGAAACTGTTTTCCCGTCAATTTTTGTTGTGCACATTGCTCAGCGATGTGAAGTTTATGCTTTTTCAAGCGAGGGCAAGACCTATATTACCGATGAAAATCTTAGAGTGTTAAAAATAGACGAAAACTTTCTTTCTGAACAAAATAATGCTATATCTGTTTCTATTTCTGGTAGTGAAGAGTTTAGCGTAAAGGAAGGAGATTACTTACAGTTTGAAAATTTTATCGATATATATTCTTCCCTTTTTGAATGCAATCGCTCGCTTAACGAGCAACAGGCGTTAATAAAAGAAATTTTCTTCAAAATAGAATATGATGAAGAAATTAAACAAAATCAACTGACAGCTCAGTTAAATCTTTTTAGCGGTCAAACGGTTTTAATCAAAAATGCAAGTTACGGGTTAAAGTATAAATTAAATACTTTTCTTTATGTGTATTCTAATTTATATTCTTTGATAGGCAAAGAAATTGCGCAAACCGGTCAAGTTTGGTCTGAAAATTTATTAGACTCTTGTACAATTTTAATAAACAATTATTACAACTACACACAGCACGATGAAACTGAATGTTATTATAATATTTTCCCTGCCTCTTAATAAACAATTTTTGTAGCACTATTCTCTTTTTAGATTGACATTGTTATTTTTATGTATTAAAATATTACTAAAGTTGCACATTTGTGCATTTGTTAATTTGGTGGGTTTATGAAAAAAGATAAAGTTTTGGTTTTTGAGTTTGGATCTTCCTTTTTAAGAGCAATTATTGCGGGCAAGGGGCTGAACAATACCTTCGTTGTAAAATCATTTAAAGAAGTTGCTTATGACGGCTTTTACGAAGGGAAATTTTTAGCACCTGATAAACTTTCAACCTTGTTTTCTCAAATTGTAAATGAATTTGATTGCCAAAAAGAAAACATAAATAAGGTTTATATTGGCGTGCCTAGTGAATTTTCTTCTGTAAGCACAACTACCGTTTCGCTTAATCTTGGCTCTAGGCGCAAGATAAGACAACAAGATTTAGATCAACTTTTTTATATCGCTAGTGAAAGGGCTAAAGATAAAAATGTAGAAATTTTATCTGTAAATGCTTTGTCATATATGTTAGATGAAGGAAGATCTTCTTTTTCTCCTGTTGGAGAAAATGCCACCTCTATTTCTGCAAATTTGTCTATAATCTATGCAAATCGCAGTTTTATTGAAACTTTTAATAAAATTGTCTCAGCAAATGAGTTTGAAAGCGTTGAATATATTTCTGAATCTCTTGCTCAAGCTTTGTTTGTGATTAGCAAAGCTGAAAGAGAAGATTTGGCTCTTCTTATTGATGTTGGAGACCTTACAACAAGTGTATGTTTTGTTAAAGGCGATGGCCTAAGCAATATGGCAAGTTTTTCTAGGGGAGGCGGGTTTATTACAAACGATTTGGCTGAGGCTTTCGACCTTTCAATGAGTGAAGCAGAAAGACTTAAAAGTATTATTGTGTTGTCCTTAAAAGGAAAAAATAGCGATTTTTATGAGCTTACTACAGATCTAGGCAAAGTTGTCAAAATTCCTCTTAGTAGCGCAAACGAAATAGTTTCGTATAGAATTGAAGAGATAGCTCAAGCAATTTCAAAATGTATGCAACTATTCTCAAACGCTTATATAAATTATTTGCCGGTATATCTTACGGGCGCGGGAGTTAGTAAAATTAAAGGCGGAAGAGATTTTCTTGCTAAATGCCTTGGACGAAATATCAAGTATGGAGTTGCTCCACTTCCTGCAAAAGATAAACCTGAACTTGCTTCAATTTATTCTCTAGTAAATGAGGCTTTAAAATAATTCTTCCAATTTGTTTATTGTTAAAAAATGCATAAATTACAAAAAAAATGAAAATTTATGCATTTTATCAAAAAATCTTATCTTAAAAGGTTGCAATTTAATAAAAAAAGAGTTACAATATAAAGGACAAAGGAGTAAACTATGGATAATGATATGATGAGAACTGCTGTTGCTAAAATTAAAGTTGTTGGCGTTGGCGGTGGTGGTAATAATGCTGTCAACAGAATGATTGATGCAGGTGTCTCTTCTGCTGAATTTGTTGCTGTTAATACAGATAAACAGTCTTTGCTTGTTAGTAAGGCTGAAACTAGATTGCAAATCGGGGAAAGATTGACCGGTGGTCTTGGCGCTGGTGCAAAACCGGAAATTGGTCAAAAGGCTGCTGAAGAAAGCAAAGCATCTATTACAGATATGCTTAAGGGCACTAATATGGTATTTATCACTGCTGGTATGGGTGGCGGAACTGGAACAGGAGCGGCTCCTGTCATCGCTCAAATTGCCAAAGAAATGGGGATTTTGACTGTCGCAGTTATTACAAAACCTTTCTCTTTTGAAGGACCTATTAGAGCTAAAAACGCAGAAGAAGGTCTCGAAAATTTAAAAAAATATGTAGATTCTCTTGTTGTTATTCCTAATGAAAAACTTTTACAAATTGTTCCTAAGAAAACTCCACTTTCTGAATCGTTTAGATTTGCAGATGACGTTTTAAGACAAGGTGTGCAAGGAATTAGTGATTTGATCGTTTATCCGGGGCTTATTAATCTTGATTTTGCTGATGTCACTACAATAATGAAAGATAAAGGTCTTGCACATATGGGGATTGGTTATGGCTCTGGGGACAACAAAGCCCTCGATGCAGTTAAGCAGGCTGTTGCTTCACCTTTGCTTGAAACAACTATTGAAGGTGCTACAGGTCTTTTAATCAATATCAAAGGTGGAGATGACCTTACTCAAGATGATGTAAATGAAGCTGCATCTTTAGTCCGAGAAGTCGTTGACGCATCGTGCAACATTATTCTTGGTACAAGCATTGATGAAAATATGCATGATGAAGTTGAAATCACTTTAATTGCAACTGGCTTTAAAAATCCTGAGCAACCAGAAAAGAAAGAAAATGTAATGGATAGTGCTCGTTCTATTGGAAACATGGGACAAAAAAATGAAATGCCTTCAGCTAGAAGCATTTTCTCTGGTTTTATGCAAAAAGAGAAAGAACAGCAAATGGCAAATCCAAATGTATCTCTTGAAAGAGCAGGTGAAGATAAATCTTCTTCGAGAATGGATATATCTTCAAATGTACCACCTTGGATTGAAAAACTTAGAAGAAATAAAAAATAATATTTAAATTAGCATAGATTAAATCACAAAACACATCTTTTTATATTCTATTTAAGTTTTTATCAAATGTTTTATAAATAAATATTATCACAAAAACGCAGACAAAAAAGAAAAGAAATGTCAAAATTTCGACTTTTTATAGTTTGCGTTTTTTGTTTTGCTTTTGTTATTCTATTTATAACAGGAGAAATAGTGGAAATTTATATAGAGCAGACCTTTTTGATAAATTTTTTTCAAAACGCTTTAATATTGCATATGACTTCTTTTTTTATAAAAGAAAAGGCAAGATTTTGGTTTTTGACATCTTCGCTAGGCGCTGTTGTTGCTTTAATTTTACCTTTTTTCAATTTAAATGGTTTTTTCAAAATATTAATACAAATTCCTTTAGCGACTATCTTAATTTGTATTTCATTTTCATCAAAACCTATAAATAAATTTTTATTTTCTTTTTTCACTTTCTTTATTTTTACATTATTATTAGGCGGTGGCTGTTTTGCATTAGAACAGGCTATTGGAGATTATCCGCTTTTTGTGGTTTGTCTTGTTAGTTTATCTTTGTTTTTTGTTGTTAAATTTGTTATTTTTTATCATAATCGATTGCAAAGAATAAAATCTTTCACATATAAGGTTGTGATTAAAGCCAATGGTAAAGAAATTGAAGAGATTGGTTATTTAGACAGTGGAAATGTACTGCTTGATAAAATAACAAACTCTCCGATTGTTCTTATAAATTATGACGTTTTTAAACAAATTTATCAAAATATTTCTTTAATAAGCATATTAGGCAAAAAATATAATGAATCTATAAATTGTGCTCACTATATCAAAATAAATTCTGTTGGCGGCGCTAATAATATCTTGGCTTTTGTTGCAGATGAGCTGATAATAAACGGAGCACAATCTTTTAAAAATCCAACACTTGCACTTTCATTTTCTGGTTTCGAAAAAAGTTTTAAAGCAAATGTTTTACTTAATAGTCAAATGATTTTTGGAGGTTAAAATGAAAAGAATTATTTTCAAAATCAAAATGTTTTTATTTAAACTTTTTCATAAAAGAGATTATTTATGGTCTAAACAAATTGTTTGTTACATTTGTGGCAATGAAGAGTTTTTGCCAACTCTTTCTACTGAAGAGGAAAATGAACTTTTGGCACAAAAAGAAGCTGGCTCTCAAGAAGCTTTGTCAAAACTTATAGAACATAATTTGAGGCTGGTGGCATTTATAGCCAAAAAATTTGAATCTAGTAAGATTGAGTATGAAGATTTAATTTCCATTGGTGCGGTTGGACTTATTAAAGCGGTTAAAACTTTCAAACTTGACAAAAATATAAGACTTGCCACTTATGCATCGAGATGTATAGAAAATGAAATTTTAATGCAGATTCGTAAAACAAGCAAAATTAAAAACGATATTAGCCTTGATAAACCTTTGAGTGAAGATTTTGACGGCAATCAACTTGTTTTGTCCGACATTTTGCCAAGTGATGAAGATGTTGTTGCTCAAGCAGTTGATGAGCCTGCAGACAGGACTATCCTACATCAACTCATCGCCAAACTTGACAAAAGGGAGCAAGAAATAATGATTTTGCGATATGGTCTTATGGGGCAAGATGAACTGACTCAACGCGAAGTTGCAGATAAACTTGGTATAAGTCAAAGTTATATTTCGCGTTTAGAAAAAAGAATTTTAAAAGATATGAGATATGAACTAGAGAAAACTATGTTTTAATCGTAATTTTTGCTCGAATTTTTTGTTTTTTTATAATTTTTTGACTTTTTTGAATAATAAATTTTTTAATGTTAAAGATATCTCTCGAAAGGAGAGATTATGTCTTCTAAAGTTTCAATCGCTGGTGTAGATACCGCAAAATTGCCAAAATTGTCAAATAATGATATTTTACAACTTATAAAAAAAGTCAAAATGGGTGATCCTCATGCGCGAGATCAGTTTGTAGTTGCAAACTTAAGGCTTGTGCTTAGTGTTGTGCATAGATTTAATGCTAAAGGAGACAAGGCTGACGATATGTTTCAAGTCGGTTGTGTAGGTCTTTTAAAAGCCATTGATAATTTCGACGAATCTTTAAATGTTCGCTTTTCAACTTATGCTGTACCCATGATAGTTGGAGAAATTAGAAGATATCTAAGAGATAATAATTCTATTAGGGTAAGTCGCTCGCTTCGCGATATTGCCTATCGTGCTATGCAAGCTAAAGAGGAACTGGCTAAAACTTCCTTCGCAGAGCCAACAGTAGAAGAAATTGCTCAAAAGATAAATATGCCAGCAAAAGTTGTAACTTTTGCATTAGATGCAATTAGTGATACTCTTTCGCTAAGTGATCCAATTTATAATGAAGGAAGTGATACCATAGCTTTACTTGACCAAATTGCGGACAACAAAAACACTGACGAAAATATAAACGAAAATATTTCGATAAAAGATGCAATAAAGACTTTGTCTCCACGAGAAAAAGAAATTTTGCTTATGCGATATTATGTAGGCAAGACACAAACGGAAGTTAGCGAAGAAATTGGTATAAGCCAAGCGCAAGTGTCTAGACTGGAAAAAAATGCATTAAAATCTATAAAAGAATATTTAGTTTAGTCATTTTTTTTAAAAATTCGACATATATCATGAGTAATGGAAAGTTCATTTTTAGAATTAAGATGCAAAGAAGTGGTAAATGTGCTCGATGGGCGCAAATTAGGTCATATTCTAGATATTATTTTTGATTTGTCTACGGCAAGAGTGCTGGGCATTTTAGTGCCGGGCGAAAGATCGGGCTGGAATGTTTTTAAAAACACCAATCAGCTTTTTATCCCTTTTGGTTGTATAGTGAAAATAGGTGAAGACGCCATTTTGGTTGAAGTTCAAGGGCAAGGTGTTCCCGAAAATCCTTATTCAGTTTTGCAAAAAAAATAAAATTTAGTGATGGAAAAATCGTAAATAAATTTTGGATATAACTCTAACAAAACTCTAACAAATAAACTGTTAGAGTTTTTTATTTAAAATACTATAGTTTTAATTAAATTTAAATTCATCATTATGCATTTGTATTTTGTAAAAAAGTTTTCAAAAATAAGTATTTTAATAAAAATTTAGAAAAATGTCGAAAATATTTGACAAAATTGCGGGGGGGGGTATAATTGATTGACTGATAAAAATAATAACTAGAAAGAAGTTGAATTTTGTAAAAAAATAGGAGGGAAAAACAAATGACACTTCGAAGTAAAATGGTTGCTAGTATTTCTGCATTTTGTTTAGTGCTTGCTTTGCTAATAATAGGAGTATGGGCAGCGCAAAGCGTAAAAATAGAAATGGGAGGAAGTTTAACTTTTGACGCAAACGATGTTAATGTAAAAATTGAAGGATCAATAACAGGAACAAGCGAGCCACAAACTTTAGATACTTTGATATTTTCCGCGAATGATGGTGAGTCAAGTGGAGATGTTGAAACATGGAAAAACAAGGCTTTAACATTTGGCAGAAATGATGACGAAGTATTTGACATAGTTATTGCTATCAAAATTACAAATCTTAGTAAAGAAAATGCGGTAAATGTTAAGATTTTAGATAACTATCAAACTATAGAAAATGTAGACAAGACAATAACAAGAGATGATGGACAATATACAGCGGGTTCTACATATGCTTTGCCAAAAAGCACGACAGAAAGTGAAAGCACAACAACTTTTAAAATAACTTTTTCAGTAGCCGATAAAAATCAACCGGTAAGTGGAGTACAATTTGGTTACACAATTGATTTAAGTGATGAAAGTTATGTTGCGCCTGATCCAGTTGTTTCGAATAATGAAAGTTTGGGAACAATAGAATATACAATAAATGATATAGATAAAACCATAGATGTTGTTGCTAAACCTAAAGAAGGGTGCTTACTATTAGGTTATGAAAACTTAGAAACAAATCATGTAGAGTACGTCAACAGCGTCAGTCATCAACTCTATAATTTTGCTTTTGAACTTAATGATGGTAGTTTAAGTACTTCATTAAGTCAAGAAAAACTTAATGAATTACAATCTAATTTTTTGTTAGATAATGCAACTCTAACAGAAGTTTTAGAGTATAAATCTGAAATTTTATCTATAATGGGAAGTAGTAGTAAATATACACAAAACGATTTAGACTTTGCAGAAAATAAGTTTGATGAAATAGAAAATGGTGTTGTAAATTTACAAATTAATTATGAAGCCGATCCTAATTACAGAATTATTTTTATAAATAAAGATAATATACAAGAAGTCACAGTGAGCGATTATAAATATACTTATTATTCTGATGCAAATGTAGCATTTATAAAACAATACATAGGAGAAAGCCAAATTATAACATTACCAACTAGTTTTGAATTTGATTCTAAAATAATAAAAGTAATAGGAGTTGAAAGAACTTTTGATTCTGTGTCGGGTGATACAGTTTTTGCAGATAAAGTAACTGAAATAACTATTCCTGATTCAATTTTAATTTTAGATATATCCTTTGCCGTTAATAACACACTAAATAAAATAACTATTCAAGGCACTAAACAAATAGGCGAGTATGCATTTACGCAATGTTCTAATTTACAAAATGTAGATTTAGGTGATAATGTTATTAATATTGGTCAATCTGCGTTTAGAGAATGTAGTGCTTTAACACAGATAACAATACCAACTAGTATTGTAAGTATTGGTGCATATGCTTTTGATAGCTGCAGTGGACTCGCAAATGTTGTATTTGAAGATACTGAAGGTTGGCAGGTATCTGTAAGAGAAGATTTTTCAATCGATGTGATAAATATTGATTCAGAAAATTTAAAAAACACATCTACTACGGCAGGGTATTTAAAAGATAATTACTTGTGGTATTTCTGGCAAAAAGTTTAATTAATTGCACAAAAAAATTTATAGAGAAATCTATAAATTTTTTTTAAATTGCTTGACTTGTGTATTTTGTACGCATATAATAAAAAAGTAAGGAGTTTAAATGGATATCAAAAATCCGCTTTATAAAAATCAAGGTATTCATGTCGTGCTTGCGCTTTTTACTGCGGAAGAGGGAAAAGTTAAAGTTTTTCTTATCAAAAGAAAAAATCAACCTTTTAAAGACAAATGGATTTTACTTGGCGGGGCGTGCTATAACAACGAAGATGTTGATAGTGCAATGAAAAGAGAAATGCTGGAAAAAGCAGGTCTTAAAAATATTAAATTTAAAATGTTTAATGTTTATTCTAAGCCAGACAGAAGTCCTGTGTGCAGAATGATTGCTATTGCTTATATTGGAGTTATTGATGCAAATAGAGTAAAATTCTTAAAAGAAACAACTAAAACGCAAGATGCTGATTGGTTTTTGATTGATAGAATTCCTAATTTGGGTTACGACCATCAAGAAATTCTTGGTGATGCTATCGAATTTCTAAAAGGACAAATTTTTGACACTAATATTTTAAAAGATTTATTTCCAAAGTATTTTACTTTGCCTTCCTTACATAAGGCTTACGAAAGCATTTTAAACAAACATGTTGATAGGCGTAATTTTAGAAAAAGGCTTTTACAAAAAAATATTATTATTGATACCGGCAAAATTGAAAGTGCAAACGGGAAAAAACCTTCTAAACTTTACATGTTTGCAGATTAAGTTTAGATATTAAAGGGTTTTATCCCTTTTTATATATCAATATAAATGCGTACAAAATACGCAAACTTAAGGAGGAGATTTTATGAAAACTATTGTTGTAAATTTATTAGGAGCGGCAGGCTCGGGCAAGTCGACGCTAGCCACTAGAGTTTTTGCTAGTTTAAAAATGAAAGGGTATAATTGTGAGTATGTACCAGAGTTTGCCAAGCAAATTGTGTATGAAGAAAATTTTAAGAAATTAAATAATCAGCTTTACATATTTGCTAATCAATATTACAATTTGGACAGTATAAGAGATAAGGTGAAAATAATTGTAACCGATTCACCAATTTTACTTAGTATTTTCTACAATAGTAAGGGGAACTTTAATCAAATTCCAAACAAAACATTCAATGATATTGTTTTATACTGTTATTCAACTTTTGACAATTTAAACTTTTTCATAAAAAGAGACCATGAATATAAGCAAGAAGGGCGTTATCAAAATGAAGAGCAGGCAAAAAAGGAAGAAAAAGTTTTGCAAGCATTGATGTCTAGTTTACCTATTGATTTTCAAACGCTCTCTTCTAGTCAAGACTGTTGCGAAATAATTGTAAATAAAATTGTAGAAAGAATAAAAAATAATGAAAAACTAAAAAAAGACGGAAATGAAATTGAACGCAAGTTTATTTTAAAATCAATGCCCAAAGGTTTAAAAGATTGCAAAAAAGATTTTATTACTCAATTTTATCTTAATTCGAATGAAAAAGAATATCGCGTTCGAGATATCAATCACAAAAAGTTTTATATTACAGAAAAATTTGGCTCGGGTATAGAAAGACAAGAATTTGAATATGAAATTTCAGAGGAAGAATATCAATCTCTTTTAAAAAAAGCAAGTGATGATATTATTAAAAAAGTGCGATTTTATTATCCTTTAGCAAACAAAACGGCAGAAATTGACTTTTATCTTGGAAAATTGAAAGGGCTTAGAACAGTTGAAGTAGAATTTTCTTCTTTAGCAGAAGCAAAAAAGTTTAAAGAGCCTTCTTGGTTTGGCAGAGATGTTACTAAAAGCAAAAAATACAAAAACATAAATTTGCAAAACACATCATTTTCTGATATTGCAAATGAAAAATAAAGAATAAAATTTAATAAGAGTGTTATTTACTTAAAGTTTAAATATTTTCTTCTTCAAAATTTAAAAGTTTCAGACGCTCTTTTTCAGGTAATGGTTTTAAAATAAAACTTTTTCCATATATTTTTTCTTTATTTAATACAAATTGGTCTATTTCTTCTTTGCACTTTTTTATGTTGTTTCCATCACTAAAATGCATTTGGAAAGTTTCAAAATCTTTTAATTTAGGATATTTTTTTAAAATGTAAGGCCTAGCAATCTCCATTGCATCTAGCATTTCATAAGCGCTTACGCCATCTTGAAACAAAAAACATAGGCAATCATTCATATCTAGAATGTTGACTATGCTTTTTTTTGATATTATAGAAATCATTTCTGCAAGCGAGAACTCTGCTAATTCAATTTTTTTCATAATTTTATATATGCTTGCAAGCTTTAAAAATTACATATTTTCAAGTAATTTTTTAAATGATGTTATATCAGCAAATTTGCGATAAACTGAAGCAAAGCGAACAAATGCGACTTCGTCTAATCCTTTTAAAGCGTCCATAACCATTTCTCCTATTTCCGCTGAAGAAATTTCTTGATTTGGTTTTGATTGAGCTTTTTTTTCAATTTCTAATACAATGCCATCAATTTGGCTCATAGATACAGGGCGTTTTTCGCAAGCTTTTATAATTCCACTTTTAACTTTGTTTGAATCAAAAGGTTGTCTAGAACCATCGTTTTTTACAACTAATACGGGTGTTGTTTCAACAGTTTCGTATGTTGTAAATCTTCTTCCGCAATTAAGACACTCTCTTCTTCTTCTAATTGAATTTGCTTCTTCACTATTTCTAGAATCTAACACTTTACTTTCGTTATGACCACAATATATACATCTCATTTCTCTTCTCCTTACACTAAATATAGCACAATTTTTTTAATTATAGCAAATATTTTTTATATTTTTGTATCAATTTGTCATTTTGTCTTGGACAGTAAAATAAATTATTTGTATGTTAACACTTTTTTCCTGTCCTAAATCTAAAAGCATGAGAATTGTTCGTATTTCTGATGATTGTCCTCTTTCTGTGAAAAGAAGACTTTTTGACCTTGGTTTTACTCAAGGACAGATTGTAAAAAAATTAAAAAGTTCTCTTTTAAATAAAGTTATATTGATTGAAATAAGGGGTTATCTTTTATCTCTTCGATCTAAAATTGCAGACCAAATTGTTGTGGAGGAGAAATGAGGGTTAGTTTGATTGGAAATCCTAATACTGGAAAAACAACACTTTTCAACACTTTGACAGGTGCAAATGAGCATGTGGGGAATTGGCATGGTGTCACCGTCGAAGAAAAAAGTCGGGATATCTTTTTTGATGGTAAAAAAATAGAAGTAGTAGATTTGCCCGGCATTTATTCACTGTCACGATTATCTTTCGAAGAAAAAGTTGCAACAGACTATTTACTTTCTCATCAAAATGATATAGTTATAAACATTTGTGATTATAACAATTTACAAAGAAATCTATATCTAACACTTGGCTTGATTGAACTTGGTGTAAATTTAATAGTATTAGTAAATCAAATTGAGAAAAAAAGATTAAGAAAAATTGACCTTGCAAAATTAGAAAAAAAATTGGGGGTTAAGGTTTTAGCACTTGATGCATCTGATAAGGCAAGTATGCAAATATTAAAAAATGAAATTGTAAATTTTAAAAAAGTTAAGCCAAATTTGCCGTATCTTAACAAATTTAATTTAAAAGATTGTGTAAATAATTTGCCTGCAAGTGTTGCTAAAGAAAAACAAACTTTCTATGCAATTAAACTTTTTGAAGATGATGAGGATATCAAAAAAAGATTTAATGTTAACGAAAAATTTAATGGAGCGGAGAAAGTTGCCAAAGAAAGATATGATTATATCGACCAGCTTTTAAGCGATTGCACGCAAAAGGATAATAAAATTTACGGACAAAGCAAGATAGATAATATCTTACTTAACAAGTTTTTAGCTGTCCCTATTTTCTTGCTTATTTTGGCAGGTGTTTTTTATTTAACATTTTTTTCTGTTGGAGCTTTTTTATCTGATTGCCTAGAATTATTATTGAATAAATTTGTTTCGACACCATTTTTACATGTCATTGAAAACTGGGTTGGGTCAAGCAGTTGGATTTATGGCTTTTTTGAAAATGCTATCTTTGGAGGGGTTGGCTCGGTTATCACCTTTTTGCCACAAGTAGCATTGCTTTTTGTGTTTCTTTCGTTGCTCGAAGATAGTGGCTATCTTGCAAGAGTGGCATTTGTTACTGAAGATATTTTGTCTAAAGTTGGTTTGTCTGGGAAAAGCGTTTATACTCTTTTAATGGGTTTTGGTTGCTCGACTACCGCTATATTGACGGCAAGAAATATGGAGGATCAAAATGCAAAAGTTAAAACAGCGCTTTTAACTCCCTATATGAGTTGTTCGGCAAAATTTCCTATATATGTTTGCTTAGGAGGCGCTTTCTTTGGTGCTAGTAATATTTTTGTTATTATGGGGCTTTATATTTTAGGTGTCGTTATTGCTGTCATAATGAGTTTAATATTCGAAAAAACAGTCCTTAAAAGCAAAGAGCAGTCTTTTATTTTGGAGTTCCCGCCATATCGTAGTGTCTCTTTTAAGCAAATATTAAAAGTTTTTTTTGAAAACTGCAAAATGTTTTTGGTTAGAGTAGGGACTTTAATCATTGCCATGAACACTATTATTTGGGTGCTTTCTAGTTTTTCTTTTAGTTTAGATTATGTGCCTAGTAGTGGAGCAGAGAGCATTTTGCAAACGCTTGGAAAATTGTTTGCTCCTATGTTTGTGCCATTGGGTTTCGGCAGTTGGGGACTTGTGTCGGCGCTCATTGCAGGCTTGATTGCTAAAGAGGTTATTGTATCTTCTATTGCACTTTTTAATCATGTTGACAACTGGCAACTTTCATCTTCAATTAAAGACACCTCAAGTGCAGTTTTCTTTACAAGCGGCGCATCAGTTTTATCTTATCTGGTCTTTTGTCTTTTGTATTTTCCGTGTCTTGCTTCGGTAGGCGTGCTAAGTAAAGAAATTGGCAAAAAATGGACTATTTTTGGAGCAATCTCACAATTTGTTATTGCCTATTTTGTGGCAATGATAATATATAATGTGGCTTTGCTTATCCAAATTTTTGGTTATGCAAAAGTAATGCTTACAGTGATTTGTATTTTTGCAATAATTGTAAGTATCATTACAATTATAAAAAAAATAAAAAAGAAAAAACTTTGCAATGACTGTAAAGATTGTGAAAAAAGTTGCACAAAAAGGTTGAAAGGGGAATAAAAAATAATATGAAAAAACAAAACGAGGAAAAGAAATTTCGCATAATCTGCATTAAAGCGCCAAAGTGGATGGCGGGATTTTTACGCAAATTCCAAAAGAAAGAAGAAGAGTAGGCGTTAAATAAAAAAGCTTGAGATTTTCTCTCAAGCCCTTACAAAAATTAAGCGAAAAAGATTATGCTTTCTTCGCTGTTCTAATACATTTTGTGCAGGCTTTAACTTTTACAGGTTTGCCATCAACATCTATTACTGTTTGTTGAAGGTTTAATTCATAAGTTCTGTTATATTTTTTATTTGAGAAAGAAACTTGTTTTCCTGTTGATTTTCCTCTTCCACAAATGTCACATGTTCTGCTCATAATTTCCTCCCATATGTTTTACTTTGCACTTTACTATATCATTTTTTTTCTAAAAAATCAACTCTTTTTTTATAATTTTTTGTCTTTACAAAATTTTTGTGCTTATTTTGGCAAAAATCTCAATAAAATATTTGTATTTTTTTGTTTTGTGTAGTAATATATATCAGTAAAGGTGTTCTTTTTGGGACAATCTTTATCAATTCTTTTATTAGGGGGCTTTTCCTTTGACGGTCGATACAAATAATTACTATGGCAACATCTCTATTTCCGACAACTCCATCAGGGTTGTTGCGGGTTATGCTGTTCTTGATTGCTATGGCGTTGTCGATTTAGTCTCTAAATCTGTTGTTGATAGCGCCCGAGAATTGATGAAAAAAGAGTCTTACTCTAAAGGTATCAAAATAAGTCATATCGACAATCGTATTTATATTGATGTATACTGCATTTTAAAATATGGGGTTTCAATAAGCGCCGTGGCAGAGTCGCTTCGCAAATCTGTCAAATACTCAGTAGAAAACTTTACTGGGATGCTTGTTGGTGCAGTCAATGTCCATGTTGTCGGCGTAAGAGTTTAGGAGAAATTTATTTATGATTAAAACTATTAACGGAGCAACCTTCCGCAAAATGATAATTGCTGGGGCTGGCTTGCTTGAACAAAATAAAAAGTATGTAGATTCACTTAATGTGTTCCCTGTTCCTGATGGGGATACTGGCACAAATATGTTTTTAACTATGAAATCTGCGGTCAATGAACTTTCTAAATGCATTAACAATAATTTAGATTCTCTTAGCGAGGCCTTTTCTAAAGGTGCGCTTAAAGGTGCTCGTGGAAATAGTGGTGTTATAACTTCTCAAATCTTTAAAGGTTTTTGCTCAGAAACAGCCAAATGTAGTGAAATAACTACAAAGATTTTTGCTCGTGCTATGCAGGAAGGGGCTAACATCGCTTATAAGGCAGTTACAAAACCTAAAGAGGGAACTATTTTGACTGTTATTCGCGTTATGGCAGAAAATGCTGTTAATGTGGCAAAAAAATGTGATGATTTTGAAGTGTTCTTGAAAAAAGTGCTTGATACAGGCGAAGAAATTTTAAAACAAACTCCAGAAATGTTGCCTGTTCTTAAAAAGGCCGGTGTAGTAGATGCTGGCGGACGCGGAATAATTGTTATTTTTACTGGTTTTTATAAACTTCTTATAGGTGAAGAAAATTTTGAATTCAGTTTTGAAGATGAGAAAAAACCTCAAACTGTTGATGATGTTATTGCAGATATCAACAACTTGGGTGATATTCAATTTGGATATTGCACAGAATATATGATTATCAATATGAAAAAGAAAACCACTGAAGCCGATATTGATAAGTTACGCGAAAAATTGATGCAAATTGGTGATTCTGTTATTTGCATTGGAGATCTTAGTTTGGTTAAGGTTCATGTGCATTCTAATGAACCTAATAAAGCACTTGAATACGCTCTTGAGCTTGGAGAACTTTACAATTTAAAAATTGAAAATATGCTAGAGCAAAATCGTGAACTTAAAAAGAAAGCTTTAGTTCAAGAAATCACCAAAGAAATTGGTATGGTTGCGGTTGCTCCTGGTGATGGAATTGCAAATATTTTTAAAGATATGGGAGTTGATGAAATTATTACTGGCGGACAAACTATGAACCCTAGTGCAGAAGATATCGCAGCTGCCTGTGATAAGGTTCCGGCAACTAATGTTATTGTTTTCCCTAACAACAAAAATATTGTTTTGGCTGCAGAGCAGGCAAACGACCTTACTTCAAAAAATATTATTGTTGTTCCTACAAGGTCTGTTCCAGAAGGTATTACGGCATCATTGTCTTTCAACCCAGATGGAAGTGTCGAAGAAAATGTGGAAGCTATGAAAGACGCTATAAAAAATGTGAGATCAGGTGCTGTAACTTATGCAGTAAGAGATACTCATGTTGATGGGTTTGATTTGGCGGTCGGTGAAATTATTGGGCTAGATGACAAAGCAATTCTCGCAAAAGGAAAACTTGTTAATGATACTACTGCCAAACTTATTGAAAAAATGATTGACGAGTCAATTATGAATATAACACTTTTCTATGGCGAAGACATTCGCGAAGAAGAAGCCAATGCTCTTGTTGAAACTTTAGGAAAAAAATATCCAGATATTGAAGTAAGTGCAGTTTATGGTGGGCAACCTGTGTATTATTATTTAGTAAGTGTAGAATAATATTCTATTTAAAAAACATAATTTTTAAATTTTACAAAATACTTTGGCAAGATTTATTAAGAAAAAAGGAGATTATGTGAAAAATATTATTGTTATAAGTGGTGGAGCAAACGGATTGGGTCTTGAATTAGTAAAGATTTTAATTGCTAAAAATTACTTAGTATGTAATATTGATAAAGATGAAATTGCTTCAAAAAAGTTAGAAAAAGAGTATGGTAGCAACTATATTTCCTTTTGTGGTGATATTTCTAACGAAGATTTTGTAATTTCAGTTGTTAACAAAATAAACAAGTTAGGGAAGGTAGTGGCATTAATTAATAATGCGGGATCTCCTGTTTTTAAAATGCCTACAGAATATACTGCGGAAGATGTAGATCTATGTTTTGAAGGATTAAAAGGAATGATTTATCTTTCTACCAATGTTCTAAAAAATATGGAAAAATCTGGCGGAAAAATAATAAACATAATGTCTTCTGCGGCTCTTCGAGGTAACAAGCAAGAAAGTGTTTATTGTGCAACAAAATGGGGCGAAAGAGGATATACAGAAAGTTTGAAATCTTGTTATAATGGCACTAAAGTGCAAATTTATGGAATTTATCCAGGAGGAATAAATACTAATTTTTATAAAAATAGTAGGGATTACGTTTCCTCGGAGAAGCAAGCAACTTTCATGCCAGCAAAAGACCTAGCAGAAATTATTTATGAAAATATTTTCAATGACAAAAAATTAATTGTTGAAGATATTATCATAAATAGGATTAAATTCTGATTTTTGTATTATAAAAATTTTATTAAATCAAAAAGATATTATAATAATCAATATCTTTTTTTTAATAATTAAAAATAATGCTAATCTAAATTAAAAGAGTTGTATTTTATTGCTTTTTTAGTTTTAAAAGTTTAATATGTATATATGAGATTAGATAAATTTATTTGCGAAAAATTTAATATTTCAAGGTCAAAAGCACAACAAATGATAAAAAATCAACTTATTTATGTAAAAGAACAAATGGTTGATAAAGTTTCTTTTGAAGTTGACAATCAAGATGAAATAGTTGTTAAAGAACATAAAAATTATGTTTCAAGGGGAGCATATAAACTTTTAGGTGCAATACAAGATTTTAAATTAAATTTTAACGACAAAATTGTATTAGATATTGGAGCGTCAACTGGGGGATTTACTGAAGTTGCGTTGGAACACGGTGCAAAAAAAGTTTATTCTGTAGATATTGGCAAAGATGAATTAGATGAAAGTTTAAGAGAAAACAAAAAAGTTGTCAATCTTAGCGGGATAGATTTTAGAGAACTTGTTTTTGACAGATGTTTTGATGTCAATTTTATTGTTGGTGATATATCTTTTATATCTCTAAAAAATATATTTTCTAAAATTATTGAACTTTTTGGTAATAAAATTGAAATTTGTATTCTTTTTAAGCCACAGTTTGAGTGTGGCAAAGATTTAGCAAAAAAATACAAGGGTGTAGTAAAAAATAGGGCAATTCATATAAAGCTGTTAAAAGATTTTTGCTCTTATCTTCAAAGCAGTAATTTTGTAATTTCAGGTCTGACTTATTCAAAAATAAAAGGCAAAAGCGGAAATATAGAATATCTTTTTTATCTAAATGGCGAAAATACAATTCCATTTGAAATTGATAGTGTTGTAGAAAATGCTTTCAGCGTTTTATAAATTAAAAAACATGCGATAATGCATGTTTTTTTGTTTTAATTTATTGTATTCGCGATACTGTCGCTGTAGGATACAATGGAATGTTTTGGAATCCCGGGCAAGAATTTGCTGGTTCTGGTGCTTGGCATGGTGGTATGACTGGGTAGCCATAACTTGGAATAAGTAAATCTACTACAGATGTAACCTTAACTATTATTTGTATGCAACCAGTAACAGTAAATGTATTTTCTGCTGTGTAGGCGCCAATCGAACTAGTAAATAAAGCATTTGCTGTTATATTGACAGGTGAAAGTGATGGCTGTGGAACAAATAGAACTACGCTTTTTGTTACTGTTAATGTTGAAGTTCCTGTGCCGATCACACCATTTGCGTCACGATATGTTACCGTTACAGGTATTGTGATTGTCATGCTTACATTAGCATAATTCGGTGTCTGCTCTATTCTATCTATTGTAATGTCTGAAACGGTTACAGTAGAACCTGATGTATTTTGCGCTGATATATATGTCAATGGCAATGCTGGTGATGCTGGATTAAAGTTTGATACAGGCAAAATTATTCCACTTTCAGTTGTTTGACTTACACATGCATCAAATACTTTTGTAGTTTCAATAAGTACTTTTTCGCAAATTCCATTTAAACCGTTCCCGCCTATAGGTCCGGGACGGTTGGGATTTGTATTGTTAATATAAAAAGACATTTTTACCTCTCTTTCTTTCTTCTATTTTACACAAGTAAACTAACTATACTCAATATATTCAAAACTAAAAAAAATTGTGCAGATAAATCTTGCTTTTGTTTTTTCATTATGTTAAAATATTTTTAAAAGAAAATCTTTTTGCTATTTTTTATATAAAAAATTTTTAAATAAAAAAATCATTAAAAGATTTCTTTAGCATATGTTAGAGCTTTGATTTAATTTATATCGAAGTGATGTATAATAAAAAATATAAATTATAAAATTTGAGATTTTATTATAAAAAGCAATGAGGAGTGAATTATGATTTTAGATAATGTAATTGAAAGAGTAGGAAAATTAAAAGAAGAACTTGATTACTTAAAGGAGTGTCTTTGACTACGCTGGTCAAAATGAGAAAATAAAAAAACTTGAAAGTGAACAATTAAAAGAAGATTTTTACTTAGACAAAAAAAGAGCACTCAGTGTAGGCAAACAAATTAAAGAATGTCAACATAAAATTGCTTTAATAAATGACTTAAGCAAAAGTATTGGAGATTGTGAGGCGTCGATTGAACTTTATCAAGAATTTCAAGATCCAAGTTTAGAAAAAGAAATTGAAGACAGTTTGCACTTAAGTGAAGATAAAGTTGAAAAGGCAAAAATTCAGACATTACTTTCTGGAAAATATGACAGTTTTGATGCTATTGTAACATTGCATGCAGGTGCGGGTGGAACAGAGGCTTGTGACTGGACTGATATGCTATATAGAATGTATAAAATGTATTGTGATAAAAATGGTTTTAAAATAAAAGTTTTGGACGCACTTGATGGAGATGGTGCAGGTATAAAATCTATAACATTTGAAGTTGACGGCGAAAATGCTTATGGCTTTTTAAAATGTGAGAAAGGCGTGCATAGGCTTGTTCGTATTTCGCCATTTGATGCAAATGCTCGGCGTCACACTTCGTTTGCAAGTGTTGAAGTTATGCCAAAAATCGAAGAAAAACCCGACATTGAAATCAGACCTGAAGATTTAAAAGTGGATACTTATCGTTCTTCTGGCGCTGGCGGTCAACATGTCAACAAAACTGAAAGTGCTATTCGCATTACACATATTCCTACAGGTATTGTTGTTGCTTGTCAAAATGAAAGGTCGCAGGTGCAAAATCGTGAAATGGCTATGCAAATGTTATACTCAAAACTTGTAGAACTCGAAGAAGAAAAAGAAATGCAAGAAATGGCTAAAGTGCGTGGTGAAATCAAAAAAATTGAGTGGGGCAGTCAAATTCGCAGTTATGTTTTTTGCCCTTACACTTTGGTTAAAGATCATAGAACAGGTTACGAAGATAGCAATATTGCTAGTGTTATGGACGGCAATATTCAAGGTTTTATCAATGAATATTTAAAAAAAGCAGGCTTTTAGCCCGCTTTTTTTGTTTTATAATTTTTGTATAAATATATAAATTGCTTTAGTAAAATTTTGTTTATTAACTTAATTTTACTTTTTCTACTTTTTTCGAGTTGTTTTTTCGGTGTTTTTTTACTTTTTGTTTTTAAAAACTATAAATGCTATGATTGATGATATAATTGCTAAACTTAAAACTATCCAGATCCAAGCCGTAGAATTTGTTGTCGGATTATTCTCAGTGTTGTTAGAATTTTGAGCGTTTGATGATGTATTAGGGTCTTCGTTTGATGTTTGATTATTGTCTGATATGTTACTGTCTATAGAATTTCCATTATCGGTGCTGTTATTTTCTTCGCTACCTAAAATCAAATCAATGGCGTCTACTAAATATGGAATAGAATTATAAACATATTCTTTTTCTATCATATAAGTGCCCATTTCAAATAGCAAACAAGTGTCCTTTAATGCTTGATTATAATGTCCGCTTCCGCTATATATATCTGAAAAGAGCCAAGGATATAAACTGTTTCCTGTCGCAAAAAGTGTTTTAGCAAATTCTAAGTTTTTTTGATAGTTAGGGTTACTTTTGCCTACAACAATTCGTATTTTGCTTAAATCTTCTCCGTTTTGTTGTGTGTAATAATAACTTTTTCCTACGCCATCTCTATGTATGTCAAATAGTGCTATAGGATTATATTCATTATAAAGTTTTGTCGCTGTCACTCCAGAGCGAGAATAAGCTGACCAGTTGTGGGGAATATGCAAAGTTTCATCTAAAATAACACTAAATTTTTTGTTCTCTAACTGATTTTTTAATTTTTTTGCAACATCATGTATCCCGCCTGCACCATAAACAGAATCGTATCCGTCGCTTGGAACAAAACTTTCATCATTATGGGTCATATACAAACAGATAGTTTGATTGGCTGAATTTGCATTTAAATTTTTTTGTTCATTTACATTGCGTTGCTTAGTAAGTTGAAAACTGCCTATCTTTTTTGCATAAGCGACTTTTCCTTCTATTAAATAAATTTCGTATTCTTCAAAATTTGGCGTTATAAAGCTGTCACCGATTTCAACTGCGCTTTTTTCCATTAATTCTTGATTATATTCGTCGTAAATTACATATCTATCATTTAAATCGCCGTCAATAGCAAAAGTACTACTGTTAAAACTCGATAGATACAATAAAAGCAACAAAAAAACAATGATATATTTTTGAAATTTCATGTATTTATTTTCTGCAAAAATTTTTATTAAATACTTTAAATAACTATTTTGTTGCTTTTAATTTAGAATTTTGATATAATAAAACCATTATGAAATATTTTGAACGAATGCAAAAGAAATTTGAGTTATTAAAAAACAAAAAAGATGTAATTATCCTTTCTATTGAATCTTCTTGCGACGAGACAAGCGTTGCAGTAGTTAAAAATGGAAGGGTAGTTTTGTCTAACATTATAGCTTCGCAAATAGAAATCCATAGGCGCTTTGGTGGAGTCGTGCCAGAAGTTGCTTCTCGTAATCATATTTTAGCTATATCTAACATATTCGAGGAAGCCTTAAAAGAGGCTGGCATAACTAAAAATGAAATAGACGCCGTCGCTGTTACTTATGGCGCTGGTCTTATTGGAGCTTTACTTGTAGGGGTAAATTTTGCTAAATCACTTGCTTACTCTCTTGATGTGCCACTTATTGCGGTAAGCCATGTTTATGGACATATTGCAGCAAACTATATCTCACATCAATCTCTTAAGCCTCCATTTATTTGCCTTATGGTAAGTGGTGGCCATTGTGCAATTTTAAATGTAATTTCTTATAATGATTTTCGTCTTTTAGGTTCTACAATGGACGACGCTGTTGGGGAATGCTTTGATAAGGTCGCAAGGGTTTTAGGGTTGCCTTATCCAGGGGGACCTGAAATTGATAAGTTAGCTAAGGAAGGTGAAAAGAAATATAATTTTGTTCACTCTACTGCTTTAAAAAACACTTTAAACTTTTCATTTAGCGGAATGAAAACTGCAGTTGTAAATTTTGTTCATAATAAACAGCAAAAAGGTGAAGAAATTGATAAAGCAAACATCGCATTATCTTTTCAAGATGAGGTGACAGATGAACTTGTTGAAAAAACTGTTAAGGCATCAATAAATGCAAAAATAAACAAAATTGTCGTTGCGGGAGGGGTAGGAGCCAACTCTATGTTAAGAGAAAAGTTTGCAAATGTTTGTGAAAAAAATGGAATAAGTTTCTACTCACCAGTTTTAAAATATTGCACAGACAATGCGGCAATGATTGGCTCGGCAGGATATTATCTTTTAAAAAGTGGCATAGGCCTTGCTGATCTTTCTTTAACCGCAAAAGCAACTGTAGCTTTGTGATAAAATGAATAAATATAAAATTGCTTACTATACTTTGGAATAAAATAAGTAAACATAAAATAGTTGATGAATTTTAATACAAATGAAGAAAATCAAATTTGATTAAGGAGACAAAATGGAACTTTTAGCACCTGCTGGAAATTTTGATAAACTAGTTACTGCCGTTCACTTCGGAGCTGATGCAGTATATTTTTCGGGCAAAATGTATGGACTTAGAGCATTTGCTGGAAATTTTGATGATGAAGAAATTATTAAAGCAATGAAATTTTTGCATCAAAATGGCAAAAAAGGTTATATAACTTTAAATATTGTGGCAAATGACAATGATTTTGTAGGAATAGATTCATATTTAAATTTATTGGTAAAAGCAAATGTTGATGGTTTGATAGTCAGTGATGTTGGACTTATTTATTATATTCGCAAAAATTTTCCTTCTTTAAATGTGCATGTGTCTACTCAGGCAAATATAAACAATTCTTATTCGGCAAAATTCTTTGCTGATATGAGGGTAACCAGAATTGTTCTTGCTAGAGAATTAAACCTTGAACAAATTAGAGAAATTTATGATAGCGTTGGGGGAAAAGTCGAACTTGAAGCTTTTGTGCACGGTGCAATGTGTATTTCTTATTCAGGTAGATGTCTTCTTTCAAATTATTTTACGGGCAGAGATAGCAATCGTGGGGCTTGTGTTCAAGCATGCAGGTGGCAATACGCAATAAGAGAAATAAATAAAAGCGAAGAATATCCAATTCAAGAAGACGAAAGAGGAACTTATATTTTAAATTCAAAAGATCTATGCATGATAGAGCATTTAAACGAGCTTGAAAAAGTCGGTATAAGTTCTTTAAAAATTGAAGGAAGAATGAAGTCTGATTATTATGTGGCGTCTGTTGTAAATGCTTATAGAAGGGCATTAGACAATAAAAATAATAAAAAAGTTTTAGTAAATGAACTAGAAAAAACAAGTCATCGAAGATATACCACTGGATTTTATTTCAATAGTGAAGATAAAGAGTTTTTGCAAGACTCTATGCCTGTTCAAAGTGCCGTCTTTATTGCAAAAGTTTTAGAAGATAGTAATAATGGCCTAGTTAAAGTTGAAATGAGAAATAGATTTAAAATTGGAGATGAACTAGAAATACTTTCGCCAAATGAAAGTTTTTTGAAAAAAATAAAGATTGAAAAAATTATAGATATGAAAGGACAAGAAATTGATGATTGCAAGCGTGTGCAAGATGTTGTTTATATAAATTGTCCTTATAATTTAACAGCAGGTGATATTTTAAGAAAAGATTCTTAAACAATTATAGAAAAAATCGTTACTTAATGTGCCTTTTCTATTTAAATTTTAGATTTTACTAATGAAAAATGTCAAAATTGACAAAATTTAAAAGATATGGTAAGATATGGGTATGAAAGAATTTATAAACAATATTGTTATTCTTCCAGAAAAGGTTGCTCGGGCTATGGGCAATAATATTATTTCTAATCAAAATGAGATTAACAAGTCAAGAAATGATATTTTTTGTTATGTTAAAAATGACGGCTCTATAGGTCAAATACGATACAAATATTTTGAAGAGGTTAATAGAAGCAAGATAGGCTATAAACTTGCCTTTAAACTTCCCGACAACTACGAACAAATTTTTTTAGAAAGAGGTATTGACTTTGTTAGAAAAAAGTGTAAACTTCACTCTCAAGCGCCCGTTCAATATGTCGAAAGAGAGGTTGTTGATGGTTTTTCTATCAATAAAGAAATGACAAATTTTGGCTTTGACATTGAATGGGAAAAGGTGAGCTTAAAAGAAAATGGAAAGTATGAAACATGGCTTGTTTCGACACATTCAGTTGTTTTAGGGCATAGTGACATTTTTAATTTTTTTGCAAATAAAATTGCTTTTAAGGATAATTCGCTATTATTTATACCATATTATTTATTGATAAATACACCTATAGAGTATAACGAAAAAATAAAAGAAATAGCTTTTAAGGTTTTTAACAATCTTAATTTGATAAAATCAATTGATATGAAAACTTTTTTTAAAGTCATTCCTCATGTAAGAGGCATGATGTTGGAAGCAATAAATGAAAGCGAAGGCTTTAGTTTTTCTGAGTATGCCTACGAATTTCTTGACATTGCACGAAAAAAAATTCAAAACGAATTAAATAAAGTTAAATTTCAAGATATAAAATTAATGAAAAAGTGTTTTTTAATTATATGCCTACTTGAAGATTCAACTTTGTCTTATAAAGAAAAGTCTCTCTATAATGATTGGGTAAATGAAAAAATTTTAGGGGATAAACTCGGATTGTATGGTTATCCAGATGATAACGATTTTAATGAAGGGGAAATGTAAATCATTATATTTTTATTTTGGAAAGAGATTTAATTTAACTCAATCTCTTTTTCAATAATCGGCTAAAGTTTATTTTAAGGCTAAAAACTTATTTTAATTTTAAAGACAAAAAAATTTTAAAAATTTGGCAAAAATAGTTGACTATTTTTTTTAAACTGCATATAATAGTGCTAGCACTAAAAGATTGAGAGTGCTAAAAAAGTCGAAAAATGAGGTCATTATGCAACTTTCAGATAGAAAAAATCAAATTTTGTGTATGGCTATTGAAGAATACATCAAAGATTGTTCGCCAATAACTAGTGGACTTGTTAAAGAAAAGGCAAAGCTTGATTGTTCAACTGCTACTTTGCGCAATGAACTTAATGCTCTAGAGGCTATGGGATACTTAAAACAGCTCCATACTTCGGGAGGCAGAATTCCTACTGTACAAGGATACAGATATTATGTAGAAAATTTGCTCTCATCAACTGTTGCATCTAACAAAGAGCTTGAAGAAGTCAAAAATGTTATTTCTTCTAGAACAAATTCTTTAACAGAAATCGTTTCTTCAATTGCAAAAATTGTATCTCATGCTACAAACTATCCAACAGTTGTTGTAATGGACGGAATAGAAAATCTGGTGCTTGACGAATTTAAAATCATTCCTCTTCTTGACCAAAAAGTTATGGTTCTTATTGGAACGCGCTCGGGTTACATTTCACAAACCATGGATTTGTCAGCTTCTGCTGAAGAATGTTTAGATGCGTCCAACTATCTTACTAAAAATTTCAAAGGTGAAACGGTTGGCTTTATGATTGAAAATATTGACCAACTTGAAGAAGGTATGCAAAATGAAATTCATGCTTTCGAAAATGTGGTAAATACTTTAATTTGCGGATTGAAAAAGTTAAACCAAAAAAGACTAATTGACATTCGTAGAGAAGGCAGTGCAAAACTTCTAGAACATAAAGATATAGAAAGTGCAAAAAAAATCTTAAATGTTTTAGATGATGAAGAAAAGCTCGCTTCTATCATGGACGTCAAAGGGCAAGAAATTGAAGTGGAACTTGCTAAAGAAGATGATGATTGTTCGATCATGAAAGCACCTATTACAGTTAACGGAAATAAACTTGCTTCGATTGGAGTTATTGGACCACAGAGAATGGATTATGCTTCTATTGCATCTGCTTTAAAAGTTGTGGTTGATAGCTTAAAAGATTTAAAAGGAGAATAAATGGCAAAACAGGATGAAGAAAAAAAATGTGATTGCGCTCATGACTGCGATTGTGAAAATGATTGCAGATGTGATGAAAATCACAAATGTAATGAAGATTGTGACTGTGAAAATGAAGAAAAATGCTGTCACGGCAAAGATAATCACATAAAACATTGTAAGAAAAATTCTGACGAAGGTTTCGAAGAAAAGGGTAATGATAACCATTCTTGCGATTGTGAAAAAGAAAGCTGTGACGAGTGCGCATGCAAAGAAGAAAATAATGAAAAAGATAGCAATGACGATTATCTTGCGTTAGCAAAACAGATTCAGGCAGACTTTGAAAACTTTAGGCGTCATGCCATCGAAGATATCAAACAAGCCAAAATCGCAGGGCAGGCATCAGTAATTGAAGTGTTTTTGCCTTGTCTTGATACATTTAAAGAAGCAAAAAAATCTATTAACGATCAAGAAATTTTAAAAGGTGTTGAAATGATTGAAAATAAAATCATTGACGCTTTAAAAAATTTGGGGGTCGAAAAAATAGAATCGGTGGGAGAAAAATATAACCCACATGTCCACAATGTTATCGCCGTTTTAAATGTTGCGGATAAAGAAAATGATGTGATCGTTGATGAATATCAAGCTGGTTACACCTTTAACGGCAAAGTTATTAGATATGCAAAAGTCATCGTCAATAAAAAGGAGGGTTAATATTATGGGAAAAATTATTGGAATTGACTTAGGTACAACAAATTCTTGCGTTGCGGTTATGGAAGGTGGAAAACCAACCGTTATTGCAAATGCTGAAGGAGACAGAACAACACCTTCTGTTGTTGCTTATACTAAAGAAGGGGAAAGGCTTGTTGGTAAAGTTGCAAAAAGACAAGCAATTGTTAATGCAGAAAACACTGTTCAATCAATCAAAAGAGAGATGGGAACAAATTATAAAGTAAAATTAAATGGAAAAGAATATACTCCACAAGAAATTTCAGCTATGATTTTGTCAAAACTTAAGGCTGATGCTGAAAGCTATTTGGGTGGAACTGTAAATCAAGCTGTTATTACTGTTCCTGCTTACTTTAACGACTCTCAGCGTCAAGCTACTAAAGATGCTGGTAAAATTGCAGGGCTTGAAGTTTTAAGAATTATCAATGAACCTACTGCTGCTGCTCTTGCTTATGGACTTGATAAAGGCGAAAATGCTAATCAAAAAATTTTAGTTTATGACCTTGGTGGTGGAACTTTCGATGTTTCTATTCTTGAAATAGGTGACGGCGTTTTTGAAGTTTTATCTACTAATGGTAATACTCGTCTTGGTGGAGATGATTTTGATAACAGAATTATCGACTTGTTAGTTGAAGAATTTAAAAAGACAAACAATATTGATCTTACTAGTGATAAACTTGCTATGCAGAGATTAAAGGAAGCTGCAGAAAAGGCTAAAATCGACCTTTCAGCTACTCCAAAAACAACAATTTCTCTCCCTTTTATTTCTGCTGACGCTACTGGTCCTAAACATATGGAATATGAACTTACTAGAGCTAAATTTGATTCAATAACTGAAGATCTTGTTAAAGAAACTATCGATTGCTCAAAACGCGCTCTTAGCGACGCTAAACTTAGCACTAGCCAAATTGATAAAGTTATTTTGGTTGGTGGTTCAACTCGTATCCCTGCTGTTCAAGAAGCTGTTAAAGCATTCACTGGAAAAGAACCTTACAAAGGCATTAACCCTGACGAATGTGTAGCTGTTGGAGCTGCTATTCAAGCTGGTGTTTTAGGCGGAGAAGTTAAAGATGTTCTTCTTCTTGATGTAACTCCACTTTCTCTTGGTATTGAAACTTTGGGAGGAGTATTTACAAAACTTATTGAAAGAAATACTACTATCCCTACTAAAAAATCTCAAATCTTTTCTACTGCAGTTGATAATCAACCGGGCGTAGATATTCACGTTTTACAAGGGGAAAGAGAATTTGCTGCTCAAAATAAAACTTTGGGTAGATTCCAACTTTCTGATATTCCACCTGCTCCAAGAGGAGTTCCTCAAATCGAAGTTACTTTTGATATCGATGCAAATGGTATTGTAAAAGTTTCTGCTAAAGACCTTGGAACAAATAAGGAACAAAATATTACTATCACTGCATCTTCAAATCTTAAAGAAGAAGATATAGAAAAAGCAATTAAAGAAGCCGAAGCTCATGCTGAAGAAGATAAAAAGAGAAAAGAGCTTGTTGAAACAAAGAACCAGGCTGACAATATGGTCTATGGACTAGAAAAAATGCTTAAAGAAAATGGCGACAAATTAAACGATGAAGATAAGAAAAAACTTCAAGACGCAATCGAAAAAGCAAAGAAAGAATTCGAAAGTGATGATATTGAAGTTGTCAAAAAGGCTCTTGATGAACTTACAGCTACTTCAAATGGTATAGTTTCAAAAATGTATCAAAGTGCAAATCCTAATACTGACCCTAATGGTAACGGCGGTAATAACGACGGAAACAATGGCGGAAATGGTTCTACAGACGGAGACCCTGAAGTCGTTGTTGACTAATTTATAAAAAGGACTGTTATGGCAAACAAAGATTATTATTCAATACTCGGTGTTGATAAATCGGCAAGTGAAGACGAAATTAAATCTGCTTATCGTAGGCTTGCTAAGAAATATCACCCAGATTTAAATAAAACTGAAGAAGCTGCTAATAAGTTTAAAGAAATAAATGAAGCTTATGAAGTTTTGGGCGACCCTACAAAAAGGGCGAATTATGACCAATATGGCTCTGCCGAAGGAAATCCTTTTAGTGGTGCAGGTGCAAGCGGTGGCTTTGGAGACTTCTTTGGTGGAAGTGGCGGATTTTCAGATATTTTTTCCGACATCTTTTCGGCTTTTGGCGGTTCTAGAAGCGGCACTAGAACTATGCAGAGAGGTGAAGATATTGATATCAGTTTAAATTTAACATTTGAAGAAGCTTGCTTTGGAGTAGAAAAAAATATTACTATTGGTAAAATTGAAAAATGCTCTCAATGTAATGGAACTGGAGCAAAAAATGGCAGAGAGTTTACAACTTGTACTAACTGTCAAGGTTCTGGTAGAGTTCGCTTTCAACAAAGCACAATGTTTGGCACTACCATAAGAGAAAGCGTTTGCCCAAAATGTGAAGGAACGGGTAAAATCGTTAAAGAAAAATGCGATGCTTGCTCTGGAAAAGGCTATAAACGAGTTCAAAAAACTGTTAAAGTTAAAATTCCTGCTGGTATTGACAATGGTCAGACTTTGCGAATGAGAGGGGAAGGAAACGCTCCTTTAAAAGACGGCATCAATGGCGATTTGAATATCCATATATCAGTCGGTCAACACAATATTTTAACTAGAAAAGGCAATGATTTATATATGGATCTATATATTCCTTTCACGACTACGCTTTTAGGTGGCAGAGTTGATGTGCCAACTTTAAACGGAAATTATTCTTTAACAATTCCTGAACTTACTCCAAGTGGAACTGTTATGAGACTTAAAGGTAGAGGTGTAAAAATTTTGAATAAAGATAAATATGGAGATTTGCTTGTCACAATAAAAGCGGAATGTCCAAAGTCTTTAAACAAAAACACTAAGGAATTTTTACAAAATATTGCTAGCGCTTATAATGATTCTGATTATACAAAATACAGTGCGTATCTCAAAAAAATGAATAAATAAAAGACTATTTATAAAATTGAAGTGAGCTCCAAAGGTTAAACAACTTTAGGAGGCTCACTTTTTTAATAAAGACAAAAAGAAATAATATAAAATATTTAGTCATGAATTTAAAATTTAAAATATAATAGATTTGCGTGAACATAGTTTGTCTTACATTGAAACTGCTATAAAATATCTTTGTGAATAAGAAAAGAAGGTGGTTAGAAAAAAGGTTAGATGCCTTAGTTTGGGAAAGGTTTCAACGTAAAAGAAATTGTTTAAACAATGGTATTTCAAAAACTATCTTTGATAAACTTAAAACTAAAATGTTATTTGTCGAAAAGTTTGAGAGTGTTGACGATTACATTGACAAACTAAAGTATATATACTATAACAGCAACGAAAATTATGCTTAAATTAAAAATGAGTCCGGTAAAATACCGGACCCAAAATGTACTGATACAATTATTAAATTTTTACCCAACTATTAGGGGATAAGTTAAATGTGTTTTTTTAATTGTTTTAAAATTTAAATTAGTTGTCAGCAGATTTAATTTTTGCTGCTTTACCAGTAAGTTCTCTAACATAATAAAGTTTAGCTCTTCTTGGCATACCTTTTCTTACAACTTCAACACTTGCAACAAGTGGAGAATGAACAGGGAAAGTTCTTTCAACACCAACACCGTTTGAAATTTTTCTTACAGTAAAAGTTTCTCTAATTCCGCCATTTTTTCTAGCGATAACAACACCTTCAAAAGCTTGAATTCTTTCTTTATCGCCTTCTTTGATTTTAACGCCAACTTTAACTGTATCGCCAATATTAAACTGAGCAACATTTTCTTTCATGTTTTCTTTTTCGATTTGGTCGATAATGTTTGACATAATATTCTCCTTTTAAGATTTTGCAATCAAATATAATTAAAGATGATTAACCTCTTTTTCTTGCTCTTTTACGAGCTGCTTCGCGTTTCTTTTTCTTAGCAACGCTTGGCTTATCATAGGCTTCTTTTTTTCTGATATCGCCAATGATACCGTCTTTTTGGCATTTTCTTTTAAATCTCTTAAGAGCACTTTCAAGACTTTCGTTTTCGCCTACTTTAACAGTTGTCAATCTTCTCACCACCTTTCAATATAAAGTTCTTTTATATTATATTGTTAACCATTTAAAAAGTCAAGAATTTTTTCAAACTTTTTAATTTTCCAAAAGTTGCGCTAAAGCTCCATCAAGAAAAGGTTCTAATATCTTAACTTTAACTATTTTATTTATCAAATTTTCATCTGATTTAATATAACATTTTATGTAATTTTCGCTATAACCAATATAATATTGATCCTCTTTTTCTTCTATTAAAACATTTGCAAATTTATTTTTCGTTATAAATTTTTTTCGTAAATTTTCATCTAATTGCTCCAAAATTTTTGCTCTTTCTTTTTTTATTGAAGAAGGTAGGTCAGGCATTTTAGATGCTACTGTCCCATCTCTAGAAGAATATTGAAAGATATGAAGAGCGGAAAAAGCAACTTTTTCAATAAAATCATAGCTTTCTTTAAAATTTTCCTCAGTTTCAGTTGGAAAGCCAACAATAATATCTGTAGTGATTGCAGGCATAGGAAAATATTTTCTTATCAAATTTACGGAGTCCAAAAATTGTTTTGTAGTGTATTTTCTATTCATTCGTTTTAACACACTATCACTTCCGCTTTGCAAAGAGAGATGAAAATGTGGACAAAAATTTTTTAGTTTTGAAAGTCTTTCTACAAAATTTTCATCAACCAAAGTTTCTTCTAATGAAGAAAGTCTAATTCTTTTTCCAAATTCGTCTAATTTTTCAAGCAAATCAATAAGCCCACTTTTGCCGTCGATTTTAAAATCTGTAACATTTATTCCTGTTAAAATGATTTCTTTAACATCGTCTGGCAAAGTTTTAACTTCTTCTAGAATTGAACTTAATGATCGAGAACGACTTCTTCCACGCAAATAAGGAATTATACAATATGAACAAAAATTATTACACCCATCTTGAACCTTGATATATGCTCTTGTGCGACTCTGTTTGGCAAATAGACCTTGCTCATAAACTTCCGGCAAAACAAAATTTTGCTTTTCTTTTAACCCATTAAAAATTGTTTCTAAATAAAGCGGAATAAATTGTTTTTTAGCTGTTCCACAGATAAAATCAACATTTTTTTCTTCAAATTGAATAGCATTATTTTGACTAGCACAGCCACAAACCAAGATTTTTGCATCTTTGTTAAATTTTCTGCATCTAGCAACCATTTGCCTAGATTTTTTTTCGGCTTCTCCCGTAACTGCACAAGTGTTTATAATATATGCATCAGCTTCCTTTAAAACATCAAATACTTCATGGCCCTTTTGTTCAAGGTCATGCATTATAACATCACTTTCATATTTATTTACTTTACATCCTAAAGTCAAAACACAGATTTTCATGCAAGCATTATAGCAAAAAAAGATTATTTAAACAATAAAAAATTTAAAAATAATAAAATTACTTTTCAATTTTTTCCCAGCTGAAGTCTTCTCTTCCAAAATGGCCAAAGCAAGCGGTTTGTTTATAAATAGGTTTTAAAAGATCTAGTTCGGTTATAATGTTTTGGACATTAAAGTCAAAGTTTTGTTTTATATACGCTTGTATTTTTTCGATAGATATTTTATTTGTTTTAAAACAATCAACTGAAACACTGATAGGCTCTGCAACACCAATGGCATAACTAAGTCCTATTTCACATTTATCAGCATAGCCATGAGCAACAACATTTTTTGCAACTTTTCTAGCATAATAAGCACCTGACCTATCTATTTTTGTCGCATTCTTTGAACTGAAACACCCACCGCCGACTTTACCTTCTCCGCCATAAGTATCAACAACAATTTTCCTACCAACACAACCACTATCGGCAAAACTTCCCCAGATTGTAAATTTACCGCCAGAATTTATCAAAATTTTAACATTTTTTGCCAAATTTTTATATTCTTCAAGAATTGGCAAAACTATTTCACTTTTTATTGTCTTTCTAAGTCTTGCAAGAGAAATATTATCGCTATGAGAAACACTGATAATCACCTCTGTTATTTCTTTTGGCAAATCGTCATAAAGGACGGAAACTTGACTTTTAGCGTCGGCAAAAAAATCATCACGCAGACGCCTAAACTTTTCATATTTCATCATAAGCTTATGCGCAACAACTAGTGGCAAAGGCATAAACTCTTTAGTTTCGTTTGTCGCATAACCAAAAACAATCCCCTGGTCGTTTGCTTTTAATTTTTTTCCAACAACTGCTTTGTTTATTTCAGGACTTTGTATACTAATTTCCTTGATAATTTTAAAATCATTTTTATAACCAATATCTTTTAAAACATCTCTAGCAATTTTATCATAATCAATATTTGCCTTTGTTGTGGCTTCGCCATAAATAAAAAGTTTGTCGTTTTTAATAGCACATTCAACAGCCATTTGACTATCTTTATCTTGTTTTAAAGCTTCATCTAAAAAAGAGTCGGCTATAATATCACAAGTTTTGTCTGGGTGACCAACATTAACACTTTCACTTGTTACAATTCTCATATTACCTCCTTTCCAAAAGAAAAAAGCCACCAAATCGGTGGCCAATTTTTTAAATTAACCATCGATCAGCCTTTAGCACCTTGACATTTTATCAGGTTGCTGTGTGGTCAACGGGGCAGTCCCTCGCACACTCTTTATGGTTAATAACATTATATTATAGTTATAGTTAAAAAGCAACTAAAGAAAGGACAAAATAAAAAAACATAAAAATTTAAATAAACCGCTAACAATAATATCAAAAGAAGATAATAAACACTTGATTTTAATGTATGAAAATGCTAAACTAAGAAAAACAAAAGATAATAATGTTCCCATAGTAAAGTGGATATTACAAGCCCCTCCTAAGAGTATGTAATAAAGAATTTAAGTCCTTTATTTACTGGGTTTTCGTAGGTTTTTGATTGAATTTTTGAAAGCATCAATAATTTTATCAATAATTTTGTCCTAAATCTTGTGTGAAATCCTAAAATTTATATGTTCTCGTAGTTCAACGGATAGAACAAGAGCCTCCTAAGGTGTTGAACTATCCATCCCTGTAAATCGCTATAAGTCTTATAAATAAAGGGATGTATCGATTTCAAAAAATCGAAAAAACGATTTTGGTATACATTTTGGTATACAAATTTTAAAAAATTTATTTGAGTATCTTCAATAAATTGCATAAAAACAACTAAAATTTCTGACCGAAAATAAGTCGTAAAACTATTAAAAATTTTAATATGCACCTGTAGCTCAGCAGGATAGAGCACCGTCCTCCTAAGACGGGTTTGTCGGAAGTTCGAATCTTCTCAGGTGCACCATACAATAAAAAACTTCTCTCATAATGACAAGTTTTTTTAATTTAGAAAGGGGGATATATGAAAAATATTAAATTGCATAAACCAACTGTCGATGAATTGTGGTTCAGGGAAAAATGCATGTCTGATCCTAACACTATGGCATATAATGCAGGATATGATGTTAGTTTTGAGGGTTATCATAAGGATACTGGTTGTATTGATTTTCCACAAGACAAGTGGCAAGAATGGGCAAATACTAAATTAAATAATTCTAATTTCTTTTATGCTTATATTTTAGATATTGAAACAAACCAATTTGTTGGGTATGTTAATTTTAATAAAGATCCAAAAACCAAAAGAGCGACAATGGGAATTGTTATAAAAAGTGAATTTCATGGGCAAGGTTATATGCGTCCTGCGATGATGAAAGTAATTGAAATGGCAAAAGAGAAAGGTGTTGAATTTTTAACTGATACTGTGCCTGAAAATAGAGAAAAAGCATTAAAGGTTTTTTATGATTTAGGATTTAAGAAAACAGGTAAGTTCACATCTAAAAAATTTGATCAAGAAGAAGTCGTTGCAGAAATTGAAAAAGAAATTTAATAATAATTACATTTTAATAACATGTTTGTTTTAATCAATATTTTTTAAAAATGTATGAAAATTATAATATCATTATTTTCTATGATGTTAGAAAGGAGTAAATATGAAATATTTTGTATGTTCTGATATCCATGGATATTTTGATGAGTGGCAAACTGCATTAAAAGAAAAGGGATTCGATATAAATAATCCTAATCACAAAATTATTATTTGTGGAGATCTTTTTGACAGGGGAAGACAACCAAAACAAATCATAGATTTTATTTTATCTCATAAAGATAAGCTTATTTTAGTTCGTGGTAATCATGAAGATTTAATGCAAGAGATGATTGAACGAAATAAAAATACACAATATGACTTATCAAATGGGACAGCTTATACCATTATTGATTTGTGTCCAGAATGGCAAATAAGCGAATTTGATTTGCGAAAAATAGCAAGAGAAACAGGCTTGCAAGAAATTCTTGATATGTGTGTTGATTATTATGAAACAAAAAAATATATTTTTGTTCATGCTTGGATACCAATTATAGAAAACTGCTATTTATATGATGAAGATTGGCGAAATGCAAGAAAAGAAAGATGGATAAAAGCTCGTTGGAACAATCCAGTAGAAATGTATAGATATGAAATTTATGAACCGGGCAAAATAATCGTTTGTGGGCATTGGCATTGTAGTGCATTTTGGCATGAGCAAAATCCAGAACAATATGATGAATTTGGTTTAAATGAAAATTTTGAACCATTTATAACTGATAAAATGATTGCATTAGACGCTTGTACTATTCATACTAAAAAAGTTAATGTGATTATTATAGATGATAACTAAAAAATATTAAAAAAAGAGAAGGTTAAATTATATCTTTTTGTTTTAAAAGTACATTGTTATCATAAAAACTAAATAAACAAAGTCTTTCGAAGTGTTTGCAATATAAAATTAAAGCTAATGAAAAATAGAGATTGCTTGATAATAAATATTTTAAAGTGTAGCTAAAAATAAAATTGCAATTTTTGTCGAATATATAAAAAATATATTTTTTTATGTTATTATTTATATATAAGGAGAAGTATTGTATGGCACAAACAACGGCGAAAATGCACAATATTAATTTATTAAATATAGATTTGATTAAATCTGAAATGAAAAAAGAAAATTATAGTTTTGACAATAATGATAATAGTGCTTGTATTGATTTTATTATGAAAAAGTTCCCAGAATATAAAATCCAAAAACTATGTAATAATGTTGTAGGTGATGTGTCATTATTTTTATATTATTATAGTTATAAAATACAGTCAGCTTTAAGCAAATTTACGACTGATTTTGTGGAAAAGGAAGAAGAAATATTAAATGAAAAAGGCTTGATTCAAAGTTCTATACTTTTTCTTATTATTAAAAATAGAATATATGCTGTTCCAACTGGGCAAGGTTTCAGAGTTATTTCTGTTTATATAATTGATAAATTTGGATTAATTGCACTAAGTTCTATAGATTCTGCATTTAAGGTTACGGCATTAAATTCGAACAATATGAGTGGAAAGACACATTCTGAAAATAAAGTTTTTAGACAAGAGTTGAATTATTTTGATGTACAAGATATTGATTCAATAATAAAGGGATTAAAAGGAAAAATTAACAATAAAGAAATAATTTGTAAATTGCTTAATATTCCACAATCTTCGAAAAAAAATAAATTAGGAGTTATTGCAAAGGATAGTTTGCAATTATCAAGTTCAATGAATTTAAGTGCTTTAATAAAATCGCTTAAAATTATTAATGACTTGATACCAGATAAATTAGAAAATGATTTTATAGATATAAAAATTTTGGATAGGCATAAAGATAAAGAAGAAATTGATAAAAATAATGCGACTGTTTATGATGATATTTTAAACAACATCGAAAAACAAGAAGAAACATACTTAGGTTATGATTTTTTTAATAAAGATGTTGAAACATTTTTAGATTATGATAAATATAAAATTTTTTATGAAGATAATTTTGAAGAATTTGATGATTCATATGACATTTTTTCAGCATTAAGAAATTTATATAAATCTTTAAATGTAAAAGATAAGCCGTATGAAGATAAAATAAAATTCTTACAAAAAATAACAGTTATCGGCGTTGATAATGATGATGAACATAATTTTGGTGCGTTGATAGAAAATTTAAGTGGTGAAGTTCTAAGTAATAATAAACATTATTTTATGTGGTATGGTGTATATTACTTTGTGGAAAATAACTACTTTATGAGATTAAATAAATTACTTGAAAAAAAATTAAGTATTTTTGGTTACGATGATTCTCTTCCTAAATGGGATGTCTTGAATGAAGATAAGTATAATTCGACTTTAGCAAAATCTTTAAATGGATTTTTAATACATAAGTGTATTCCTGATAATATAGAGTTTGGCGATGTTTTAAAGTTCTCAAAAGATGAGTGCTATATTTATCATGTAAAGGATAAATTTAATTGTTCAATGAGAGAATTAGATAGGCAAGTGGAACTTTCTATGAAAAAATTAAATGAACTAACATTAGGAAATACAAATTTTTTTAAAGATTTATTTAAGCGTTCGCAAAATCAGATACAGAGAAATGATGATAATGAATTATATAAGAATTTTAATAATGAAGAAGAATTTATAGATAAAATGAAAAAAGTTTCTAAATTTATATATAAAGTCGTAATTAATATAGATGGTGTAAATTCTATTTTAAATTCTGATTCTAACATTGCAAAATATTGTTTAAACCATATTTTGTTATTATCAAATGATTATAACTATGAAATAGAATTATGCTTTGTTAAAAGTGATAAAAAAGAATAAATTTATATTAATTATAGAATTGATATATTTGTTTGTAATAGTAGATACTAATAAAAACACGAATTTTATGTTTATAATTGTAAAAAGTATCTTATAATACATTTTTAATTACAATCATTGATTTTAGTAGAAAATCCGACCAAAATAAGATTGTATCGTATTTTAGTCGAAAAATGAGTGTTTGAGAAATATTATATTTAATTAAAAATTATTACATTTTATAATAAAATAATTAAATATTTACATAAATTTAAAAATATTAATAGGTAAGATTTAAAAAATTTGCTTAAGAATTAACAGGGGAACATTAAGATAGTGAATAAGGGAGAAATGCATGGAAAAGATTGAAAAATTTAGTAATGAAGTATGTAAAGAATTGAAGTATTATGTTTATAGACTGGTAGATCCAAGAAATGGAAATACTTTTTATATTGGCAAAGGCAAAAACAATAGAGTTTTTGCACATGTTAAAGGTGCTCTTAAAAATTATGAAGGAGAAAATTATCTTACTAAAGAAGATGATGAGATATCTTTAAAAATGAAAACAATAAGAGAAATTGCTGATGCGGGATTGGAAGTTATACATATAATACAAAAGTCTGGTTTAACAGAAGACGATGCATTATTAGTCGAAGGTGTATTAATAGATGTTTATTGTTTAGACAAGTTATCAAATCAAGTAAAAGGACACGGATCAGATATTTGTCCAATAAATGCTTTAACATTAGAAAAAAAGTTAACAGTAAAAGAATTTGATGATTTGGATACTAATCCTAAATATATTATGATTAAGATAAAAAATTATTGGCTTAGTCAACGAAATGAAAATGTTTATGAAACAGTAAGATCTGCATGGAAATTAAGTTTAGATAGAGTAAAAAAATATCCATATGTTTTGGCTGTTATTGATGGAATAGTAAATAAAGTCTTTAAAGTAATAGATTGGCATTATGCAAATGGAAATTCTGGAAGAGTAGAGTTTGATGGTGTTGAAATTGATAAAAATAATGAGGTCGCAAAATTATTTGTAGATAAAAAAATACCTGCTAGATTTAGGAAAAAAGGGCAAGCTAGTCCAGTATTGTATTCCGATTAAAATTATTATTAAATTATTATAAAAAATATAATGAAATTTAAAATAGAATAAAAACTTAATATTTACCTTTTTGTTTTAGGGTTTCGATTAGTTCTTTTTCGAGTTGGTCGTAGTTGATTATGTTGGTTCGGCCGTGTTTATAGATATTAATTTTGCCTGAGTTGCAAATGCAATCAATTATGTGGTGTTTGATTTTTGTTCTATGGTGAGCATTCCATTCGTGTTGAGCGGAGATTTTGGTTCTTAATCTTGGAAACGTTTTATTTGCTTTATAATGTTTTGGGTTTAGTGCATTTAAAAAACTTTTCATATCAACAAGCATTTTGCCTTGACTAATAATATAGTCAAGGCTTTTTTGTTGACAAAAGGTTCGTATATTGGTCTTTCGTATTATTGTGTCTTTATCTTCATTTTTGAAAAGTCTATATATAATTCCAGTTGAAACTTTTTTCATTTTTTCCTCCTTTTATTAAAAAAATCTGCAATTTCATCTATGTTTATCAACCAAGCGTTTCCATACTTAATTCTTGTTATTTTTCCTTCTTTTGCGAGTTTTTCAATTAAATATCCTGTAATTGCAGTGTTTTTATCTATTTTTTTTATATCTTTTGCTATATTTTCTTGTTTTCTTAATTTTGGTATATACATATTTCCTCCTAATAAAAACAAACCGAGTGTTATGACCCGGCTTGTGTAATATTGTTAAGTGCGTTTACTACTTTTTCTTGAGTGTCTGGCATAAAGTGGCTATAAACTTTTAAAGTCACTGTTGAATCACTATGCCCTAAATATTTACTTACAGTCTGTATTGGAACATTTTGAGAAAGTAGCAAACTGCAATAGGTGTGTCTAAGTCCGTGGCAAGATATTTTCTTAAAACCATTTTCAAGTTCAAATGATTTTAACCAAGCATTGACTTTGCTTTTGCTAATTGGTTCTCTATAAATGTTTACTGCTATGTAATATTTATCTAAATTGTTGTCAAAATCACTATCTGCAAGTCTAAACCATTTTTGATATTTTATTAAGTCATTGATAAGTGAATCGGGCAGTGGAATATCTCTTATTGAAGTTTTTGTTTTTGGAACTTTTTCATAAACTCCAAATTCTTTATGATATAACCTTGCACGAACTATGTGAACAACTATATAAGAAAAATCAATATCACTCCATCTAATACCACACATTTCACCAAGTCTTACACCTGTAAGTAGCATAAATTTTAAAGTTATCTTTTTATTGATTTCATCTCCATCTATTTTTTCAAGTGATGATAAAAAATCTTTAGTTTCTTGTATTGAAAACACTTCTTTTTCTGGCACGCTTCTTAAAGATGAATTGCTACCACCAGCACCAACTTTTGTTTGGCAAACAGGATTTTTTGTTATCCATTCATATCTTAAAGCTTCGTTGAAGATTGCTCTTAATATTCTTCTATGACCTTTAACAGTTTCAGGGGAATATTGTTTTTTATTTGGGACTTCTATAAAATATTCCTCAAATTTTAAATTTCAAAATCTACAAATTTGATATGCTTTAAGCTTTGATATGCATTTTCTATTCGTTCTAAATTGATAACTTGTGCAACGATCAAGTATTTTCTCTCTTTCAAGCAACCTTAAACTTACATTTTTAGGAAATTCTTTTTTCAATCTAACAGAGCCTTCTGGCAATATGTTGTATTCTTTAAAAGAATTTAGATATAGCTGAATATCTCTAACTTTGATTGAATTTATAGGTTCTTTGAGTAGGTTGTTCTCTTCTAAATACTGATTAAACTTTTTAACAACGTCTTTTGCTCTTATATAATAACTTATTGATAAGTTATTTTTAATGTTTTCAATAAATTCATCTGCAAGTTGAGGAAAGGTTAAAACCTTACTTTTGATTTTATCAGTGCTGTCTAAATATGCTTCATTCACATCTTCTTCAAAATCATAAGCATATTTTTCAATATATTTTTTAAATTTTGTTTCTGTTAAGTCTTTGTCATTATATATTCGTTTCGTGATAAGTTTTCGTTTTCCAGTTTTTACATCTTTGCTGTAAACTTGCAATTTAGCAACAAGTCCATTTCTATTTTTTTTTTTTTTAAAATATGGAATTTAAATTTCCTCCTTTTTTGGTTTTATACCGATATATTCAAGCAAACTATCCATATCGATAAGAATTTTGCATCCAACAGTAAGTTATTTGATTTTTTCTTCTTTGCACCAAGTTCTTAGAGTGTGAACTTTAACTGCTGTATTTGGATCTTCTGCTTTGATTATATCAATAGCTTTTTGTATACTTCTTAACATTTCTTTTACCTCCTTAT
>CALVNT010000007.1 GCA_944349925.1 uncultured Clostridia bacterium | reverse complement strand
TTATCTTTGCAATTTTACGCATAAAACCTTTGCCATTCTGCTTATTCGACGAAGTAGAAGCCGCTCTTGACGACTCAAATGTTGAAATAGTAGATAAATATCTTAAAAAATTATCAAACGAAACTCAGTTTATCCTTATTACGCACAAAAAACCAACTATGGAATATGCTAAAGCGCTTTTTGGTGTTACTATGGAAGAAAAAGGTGTATCAAAAATTGTGTCTGTCCAACTTGCTGACGCTATCAGACACGCTCAGGAGAATTAAAAATGGGATTATTTAAAAAATTAGGCAATGCTCTAAGAAAAACTCGTGAAGCAATCGCAAGAAAAATTGATGCTTTGTTAAGTCATGGAGAAATTGACGATGATTTTTACGATGAACTTACTGACATTTTAATTTCTTGTGATGTTGGGGTTAAAACAAGTTTGGATATAGTTGAAAATTTGAGAATTCGTGCTAGAAAAAATAAAATTCGAAATGCTGAAGATGTTAAAAATGAGTTAAAACAAATATTGAAAGAAGAATTTGCCTCTTTAAACCAGATCTCAATTGAGTACCCTGCTATTATAACCATTATTGGTGTAAACGGTGTTGGTAAAACCACTACAATTGGTAAAATGGCAAAATATTTTAAAGATAAAAAGAAAGATGTTTTATTGGTTGCTGGCGATACTTTCCGAGCCGCCGCTTCAAATCAGTTGAATGAGTGGGCTAGTAGAACAAAAACTAGAATTGTTAAGCAGGGTGAAGGGGCAGATTCTGCTGCGGTAGTATTTGACGGTATAGCTAGTGCCAAAGCGAAAAATACCGATGTTGTGCTTGTAGATACAGCAGGGCGCTTGCACACTAAGACAAATCTTATGGAAGAACTTAAAAAAATAGATCGAATAATTAGCAGAGAATATCCCCAAGCACATAAATACACTTTTATCGTGCTTGATTCGACAACTGGACAAAACGCATTATCTCAAATTTCCGCATTTAACGAATTTGTTAAAATAGATGGCATTATTTTAACAAAACTTGACGGAACAGCTAAAGGTGGCGTTATTATTGCAATAGAAAAGGAATATTCTTTACCTGTCGTTTTTGTTGGAGTTGGAGAAGGCGAAAACGATATTGAAGAATTTGACAGTGACGACTTTATCGACAACTTATTTTAGAATTTAAATTTATAAAACTATTTTTTCTTAAATCAAATTTTTCCTATTTAAACAACTTAAATAAACTCTTAGGATATTGTCGCAGATGTTTTATAAAACCTTTCAAAACATATAAATTTAAAAACTTGGAATTATGTCCAAGCTTTTTTTTGTTAGACAAGCAAAATTCGACATATTTCAACATATATCAATACTAAATTGTGAGGGATATATGTTTTATGAAAGTTTGCTTACTGTAGTTGGGAAAATTACCAACTTCACATACTTCGTTGGCACTGTTCAAGGATTTCCTAAACCTTTATCAAAAGATGAAGAAAAAATATTGTTAGAAAAAGTAGAAAAAGGGGATAAAGATGCTCGCGAAAAACTGATAACTCACAACTTGAGGCTTGTTTCGCACATCGTAAAAAAATTTACAGGAACATTAGAAGTAGATGATTTGATTTCTATCGGCACGATAGGTTTAATTAAGGCTATAGACACTTTTAAACAAGATAAAAAAGTTCAACTTGCAACTTATGCTTCAAGGTGCATTGAAAATGAAATATTGATGGCAATACGAGCAACAAAGAAACATAACTGCACCATATCATACAATACTATTTTGCCCGGCAATGCAAAGGGAGATGAACTAGAGTTGTTTGAAGTAATTTGCGATCCAGAAAGCGATGAGGTTTTTGATTCGGTAGAGAAAAACTGTCTTATGAAAGACATTGTAAAAATCGCGAATCATTATCTTGACGAAAGAGAAAAAGAAATAATAATTTTACGCTTTGGTCTTAATGGCAAAGATTGCATGACACAAAAAGAAGTAGCAGAAAAATTGAACATTTCTCGATCTTATGTTTCAAGAATTGAAAGCAAAGCGCTAGATATTATAAAAAACAAACTACCTAAAGATGAAAAATATTTATAATTATTTAAAAATAATTAAAAAAAACACTTGAAATTTAATTTATAACTGATTTATAATAAAAAAAAGTAAAGGAGGTGACTGCCAATGGAAAAAACCGAATTTTACAATTTACTTCAAAAATTAGTCTTGCCTCTTTTTACAGGTTCTTATATAGATGGAGAAGAGGAATCTTCTGCAAGAGATAGCGAAGTCGCTCTAGGCAAAAAAAATTCACTTCTTCTAAAACCATCAAAGCAAGATGAATATCGTTTAATTTTGAAAAGAGGACAAGCTTTTCAGCCGTTTGAAATAGCGCTTATAAAATCAATTTTAGCCGAAATAAATACAATTTTTGAACTCCATCTTCAAGATCCAAACTATGTAGCAATTTTGCAATCGCATGCTATAGAAAAATCAATTTGTAGAAGTCTTTGTGAACAAGAAGAAACTGTTTCGGTAATACTTGGAATTTTGAATGAACTTGAAAAATGGGCTGCAAGAACATATGAGGGAAAACGAATAGCAATTTGTACATTTGTAAATCAATCCCTTGATTTAAGTGAGCAAACAAATAAAATATATTATTCTGATGTTATGAATAAAGATTTTTTTGCTTTATTAACTGATGGAGAAGCATCTGCTATAGAATTCGATAAAAAAGGATTTTTAAATTGCTATATTCAAATGTTATCTAAGAAAGGTGCTCCTGCAGTTTCGCCTTATAAATATGAAGCTATTGCCAAATATTGCACTGAGAAAAAAATAGGTATTGTTTTGACAAGTAATGGCGATTTTTTGATTTTTAAAAATCGTACACTTTTATTTGCTAAAAGAAATGGCGTCTGGAATGTATTTTCCCATGAAGAAGTTATCCAACTACTTCTTAGCAAAGGCAATTATTCTTTAAAAGGGATAAGAAGGTCTATATATTTTACAGCACTTGACACATCTTTTGCTTATACCGGTGGTTGCATTGTTTATTTAAGTAAAGACTCTATAGAACAGGCGCTAACACACATAAATGCACACGACATAGTAATGGAAAAATATTTTGATCTTAAAAAGCAACAAGAGCTTGAAGAAGGTCGAAAGTTATATAATTACCAGACATTTTCTTCTGTTGAAAAAACTTATGATGTGCCCTACAGCATTTTTTTGCAACAAGAGCAGTGTTATAAAGCACAGGCATTACGCAAAATAATCGCGAATAGACCTTTTCAAGAACTTAGCAGAAAACTTCGACAAGAACTTGTAAGTATGGATGGGGCAACCGTAATTGACAACGATGGAAACATCATCGCAACGGGTGCTATTATAAAAATTGAAGCGGGCAGTGAAGGTGGGGGAAGACTTGCCGCAGCGCACACGCTTGCAAAATATGGAATAGCTATGAAAATTTCTCAAGATGGAAATTTGACTGCTCTTTATTGTGATAAGAAAAATGGAAAAATAAAGACTCTCTTTACTGTAGGTTAAAATAAAATCACTAAGTAAAAATTGACTTAGTGATTTTTGTTGTAAAGCTTAAATAATGATAATACGTTTTTTAAGGTTGTATTACACATGCGTAAAATCTGTATAGTCCTTATATTTTTGATTTACTATTATCATGTCTATTTGTTTTAATTCTTCATCTGTAAAATTAGTTTCAATTATTTTTTTTAATGCTTCATTTTCAAAAATAAACTTGACAAACTCATAAGCAGAATTATTTCTGCTCAAGTAATCAATAAATTGTTTTTTATAGAAAGAAACATCAAAATCGGGCATAAAAGACTTAAATTTCTCTATGATGTTTAACAAATCATAACCTCCAGCAATGTAGCCTTCGTTTATTTTTGCTCTTATACCTTTGTCAAGTTCTTTTAATTCAGTGACAGAAAGTTTTGCAGAAGAAAACAATTTTTTTAACTCTGCACTATCAACTAATAAAATTTTGTTATGTCTTAATTTCATGCTTAGATACTAGCACATATTTACAATTAAGTCAACTATTAAATTGTATTGACAAAAAAAATTTTTTGAATATAATATTTATATCAGTTATGCAGACAATCGCATCATATGATGAGGAAAGTCCGAGCATCTAGAGAACAAAGGTGCAGGCTAACGGCCTGTGGGGGCGACCCTAAGGAAAGTGCAACAGAAATAAACCGCCGCATTTATTCGGTAAGGATGGAAAGGCAGTGTAAGAGACTACCGGAAAGTTGGAGACAATTTTCGCTCTGTAAACCCCACCTGATGCAAGGAGAAGGACAAATGCGCTTGTTCTCTCGCGTCCTTTTAGCCGCTTGAGTTTACAGGCAACTGTAAAACTAGATAGATGATTGTCAAATACAGAACTCGGCTTACAACATAACTGATTTGTGGCTATGCCACTTTTTTTGTTTAAGATTATTTTTTGAGTCAATAATTCTTCTATGAATAAGAAAGAATATATAAAAAAGATAGAAGAACTTATATTTAATAAAGTAAAATATCATGCACCAAATTTAGAAAGCAATGATATAGATTATAATTTGCTTGAAGTTGTCAAAATAAATCCTAATTTGCCAATTTTTGTTTTTAAAAAACCATTGGATAAAATTTTTTTCGCATCGTTTTTAAAAGCTCAAAAAAGAGCAGATTTTAATCTTATTTTGACAAAAAAACCTATTATTAGCAATAGAAAACTAAAAAAGCTAAAACAGACATTTATAATTTTGCCAGATGAGATGGGGGAAAGCCTTTATTATAGTTTAGACGCTCTAAACATAAATTATCCTGCTTGCTCAACTTATAAAACAAAATACAACAAAGAATTTATTTCGATAAATCAAAAAGAGATAGAAATGTCTTTTTTGCCGTATTTTTTGCAAAAGAAATATGTCGAAGATGGTGTAATAATTGAAGCAAAAGAATTTTTGTGCAATGGTAAAAACTTTTTAATTACTTTTGCTAATACTCAAAAAGAATGTAGGAAATTAAAATTAGAGCTAAATTTGCCTTTGCCAAGAGGTTATTACTTTTTTCATATGAAAGAAAATTGCATTGAAATAGAAAATCTTTACTCAAAAGAAAAAGCCTATTTTAATTATTATTGCAAGAATGTAAAATTTAATTTTGCAAATGTTGATGGACTTCAATATTCTTCTTTTGCCTGTATAAATTTTGAAACTGAAATAAACCTTCTTCCTAAAGAACAAAAAAAATTATACTTTAATTATGGTGAGTCGAAATATTGTTTTAAAAACAGTAATGATATGGTAGAATTTTTTAATTTAAGTCAAGAAAAAATGTACGAGATTTTCGATTTAAAAATAAAAACTAAAGATTATCATTTTGACGAACTTTTTAATCGCTCTTTACCCCAAAAAATCTGGGAAAAATGGCAAAAAAGTACTCATGATGAAGAAAGTGAAAAATCTTGGCTTAAAATTAAAAATTCTATACTAAAAAGTTATGAAAATGGAGAACAAATTGACGAAAATTTTAAGAACCTAAAAGAAGTCTCTTTGTACCGAAATAAAAGGTGGAAAAGGATTTTTATAGTTCACAATGGTGCTAGGTATATGTTTGCAGACAATACAAAATATTTTAACTTTATGTTGCTTACAAAAGAAATTTTTAAAAAAAACAATGAAATATACTTGTCTTTTGAAAAATAAGCGGTTATAATAAAATTGTGGAAAATAGAATACCGCTTGCAGAAAGAATGCGCCCAACTTCTTTTGATGACTTTGTTGGGCAGGAACATATTGTTGGTAAAAATACGCTACTATACCGTGCTATAAAATATGGCACTCTTGGAAGCTGTATTTTTTATGGTCCTCCCGGGACAGGAAAAACAACTTTGGGAAACATAATAGCAAAAACGCTAAGAGCGAATTATGTTAAGTTAAACGCAGTTACAAGCGGTGTTGCTGACGCAAAGGCTGTAATTGAAAGAGCTAAAACTGATAAAGCTTTTCTTGGTAAAGACACTTTTTTAATTTTAGATGAGTGCCATCGCTGGAACAAAGCACAATCTGATTGTGTTTTGGAAGCTATAGAAAATGGTGATATTTATCTGATAGGTACAACAACCGAAAATCCTTATACTTCTATGACTAGAGCAATTGTTTCTAGATGCCGAATATTCGAATTTAAACCGCTTTCAACTAAAGATATTATTAAGGCTTTAAAACGAGCTATTGACGATAAAGAAAAAGGACTTGGCAATCTTAATATTAGCGTTGATGATGATGCAGTTAATTATATCGCATTTGCAAGCGGGGGAGATTTGCGCAACGCTTTAAACAGTTTAGAACTTGCCGTTATGACTACCAAAGCAAGTGAAGATAAAATTATACATATAAATCTAGAAATAGCAAGACAATCAACTGACAAAAAAGCATTAAGTTTAGATGAAAATATGTACTATGACACATTATCTGCTTTTTGCAAATCTCTTAGAGGGTGTGATGTAGAAGCTGCTTTGTTTTATAGCCAAAGGTTAATACAAGCTGGCTGTGACCCTATGATTATTGCTAGAAGACTTGTGGCTCATGCTTCCGAAGATGTTGGAATGGCAGACTCTAATGCTTTATTGCTTGCAACAAGCGCTATGTACGCAGTTGAGAAAATGGGGGCTCCTGAGGGGCTGATACCACTTTCACATGCAATAATTTATGTTTGTGAGGCAGAGAAATCAAATTCCGTTGTCAAAGCAATGGCGCTTGCAAAGGAAGATGCTATAAATTTTAATGATAATAAGGTGCCAAATCATTTAAAAAATCATCCTTCCACTAATAACGATGGGCACGGAAAATATAAATATCCGCATGATTATGGTGGTTATGTAAAACAACAATATATGCCAGATTCTTTAAAGGATAGGATATATTACACGCCAAGTCAAAATGGACGAGAAAAAAATTTAATAAGAAAAAAATTTCAAAATAAATAGGTGAGTTATGTTTGGTTTTAGAAGTGACGGAAAAAAAGTTAAGGGAATGGGTATAATTGATAAAGCAGAACCTTTTTTCATGCCACAACGCATAGATGCTGTAAATTATACAACAGTCAAATTAAAATGTGACAGCATAGATGAATTTATTGCAAGAGAAAGAAAAAATGGTATGCATTACAGCTATATGCATATTGTTATTGCTGCTATTGTTCGTATTTTGTATGTTAGAAAAAAGCTTAATCGTTTTATAATGAGAGGCTCTATCTATCAAAGAAACACAATTTCAGTATCTATGGATATAAAAAAGAAACTTGAAGACGATGGCGAACAAGTTACATTAAAGATGTTCTTTACTGGTCGCGAGAGCATTGAAGAAATTAAAAAGATAATCGATGAAGAAATTGAAAAAAATCTAAGCGAAAAAGAAGTCCATCAAACAACCAAGGCTGCAGGAAAACTAACCAAATTGCCAGATTTTCTTTTCAGATGGACAATGGCTTTCGTAAGATTTTTGGATAGGCATGGCGCTTTACCAAAATCCCTTATTAAAGCTAGCCCTTTTCATACTAGTTGTTTTATAACAAATTTGAAATCTATAAAGCTAAACTATATTTACCACCATTTATATAATTTTGGGACTACAACCATTTTCGTTGCAATGGGCAAAGAGCAAATGGAACCTTATGTGGAAAATAATAAAGAACTAAAAATTGCAAAAATTCTAACTTTGGGAATGAGCTTAGATGAACGAGTGGCTGACGGGCTTTATATGGGAAAAAGTTTAAGACTATTTTCAGATTATATTTCAAATCCGGACAATTTAAAGATGCCACTTCCAGATGATGGAACGATACCTAAAAAGGCTACAAAGATTGTTAAATTTAGAAAAACAAAGAAAAAAGTTAAAATAAAAAAAGATAAAAAAGAAAAAACTAAAAAAATAAAGCCTTTGCACAACAAAGAAAAAGCGGAAGCAAAAAAAGCAGCAGCAAAAGCGAACAAAGAAAGAAAAATGCTTGAAAAATTAAAAGAAAAAGAAATGAAAAAATTGGAAAGAGAGCAAAAGAAAAATAAATAAAAAAATGTTTTATAAAGGCTAATCAAAGCCTTTTTTTTCTTAAAAAATATTTGTTATAATAAGCAAAATGTGATACACTAATATCGTACTGGAGGAGATATGAAAACAATTCTTTACTTTGTGCTTGCAGTTTTGACTATTTGTTATATTGGATTGCTTTGCTACTGCAATGTCGCAACTCAAGTAAATGAAACTATACAAATGATTGCAAATTATGGTGGCCTTGCTATTATGCTCGCATATGCGGCAATAAACTTTGTTGGAAATCCTTTAAAGGTCGCATTTTTTATTCTGCTTATTATTGCAACTATCTTTTTAATTTTGACGGCGGTTATGCCTGATGTTTTTAGAAATTTGTTTGGAATAATTGTTGAAAATACGACCGCACAAACACTTTTCAATTTTTAATATCAATAACTATAGCTAAAAGGGGATAACGAATGGATACAACATTGATAATTGATGGTAACAGTATTGCAAATCGTGCGTTTTATGCGTTACCTTATTTATCTAATCATGATGGGGAGCCATCTGGAGCAGTTTTTGGATTTGCAAACATTTTAATAAAAATTGTTTCCGAATTAAAACCTGATTATATAGCAGTCGCTTTTGACCACTCTAGACAAACTTTTAGAAATCAAATCTTCAAAGATTATAAAGGTCAGCGAAAAGAAACTCCAAAAGAACTTTCATCACAATTTCCTGTTATCAAAGATATGCTAAAAAATATGGGCATCTCAACTTTTGAAATTTCAGGCATCGAAGCTGATGATATTATAGGGACTCTTTCTAGAAAACTAGATGGAAAAAAAATATTGTTGTCTGGAGATAGAGACCTTTTACAACTTATAGATAAAAATATTGATGTTTGGCTTACAAAAAAAGGTGTATCTCAAATAGAAAAATTAGATGAAAAAGCATTAAAAGAAAACTATAAATTATCTCCTTGTCAAATAGTGGATTTGAAAGCACTTATGGGCGACAGCTCAGATAATATTCCTGGCGTAGCAGGAGTTGGCGAAAAGACTGCTCTAAATTTGTTAGAAAAGTATAATGATATAGATAATGTATATAAAAATCTGAACGAAATCAGTGGCAAACTCCATGAAAAACTTGAAAACGGAAAAGAAGATGCTTATATGTCAAAACTTCTTGCCACTATAAAATGTGATTGCGATTTTGAAATAGAAAAAACAAAGTTGAAATTTTCTTTGCCTTTTTCAAAAGAGTGCTATCAATTTTTTCAAAAATGGGATTTTTCGTCATTGCTTAAAAGTGATATTTTTGATAAATCAAATGTTATACAAGAAAAAAAGATGGATCGAAAGTCTCTTTCAAAAGAGATTTTAGAAAAAATATCTCAACTAAATGGTGGTGAGTTTATTTACAATCTTCAAAAAATGGAATTTTTATTTGAAGATAATATTTATTTTTTAGAACAAAATTTTCAAATGTTTGATTGTGGGTTAACTTTTGAAGAAATAGTCAAAAAGCTTGAGAATGTTTTTGAAAATCAAAACATATTAAAAATGACAACATCTGCAAAAGAAGATATGCATATACTTGCAAATTACAACATCAGATTATCAAATTTTGTTGATGTTATGGTTGCAAACTACGTGGTTAATGTAGGCGGAAATGTTTTAAAAGAAATTGATACTGAAAAGATTAAAAGCACCTATGAAAAACTTATAGCGAAAATGGACGAAGGTCAAAAATTTATATATCAACGCATTGAACTGCCATTATGTAAAATATTATTTGAAATGGAAAGGGAAGGCTTTAAAATAAATACAAGCAAATTAGATGAACTTGATATATATTTTTCTTCTAAAATTGATTCACTTAAAAAACAAATATTTGACGAGGCAGGAGAGCAATTTAATATAAATTCTCCACAGCAGACCGCAAACATATTGTTTGATAAACTAGGAATAAAAACTTTTAATAACAAAAAGCGTTCAACATCAAAAAATATTCTTGAAGAATTAAGTTATATCCCTATAATTTCATGTATTTTGGAATATAGAAAGTTGGCAAAATTAAAAAATACTTACATTGATGTTTATAAACAAATTTGCAAAAATAATGGTGATATTATTCATACCAAATTTAACCAAACACTCACAAACACTGGTCGTTTATCTAGCAGTGAACCTAATCTTCAAAATATTCCTACTCGTGATAATGAAGGCAAGGAATTACGAAAATTGTTTATATCAAAATTTCAAAATGGAAAAATAATATCCGCTGATTATAACCAAATTGAACTTAGGCTTTTGGCTGATATGTCGGGTGAAAAAAGTCTAATTGACGCCTATAACAATGGTCTAGATATTCATACAATTACTGCTTCTGAAATATTTCATGTCCCTGCTAAAAATGTTACTGCAAATATGCGTAGGGACGCTAAAGCGGTAAATTTTGGAATTATCTATGGTATAAGCGACTATGGACTTTCTCAAAACATAAACTCTTCTCGTGCAAGTGCTAAACAATATATCGACAACTACTTTGAAAAATATCCAAAAGTAAAAGAATTTATGGACAATAATGTTCAGTTTGCCAAACAACATGGTTATGCTAAAACTAAATTTGGAAGAAGAAGAATTATAGTAGACATAAATTCATCAAAATATTTAGTAAGAAATTTTGCTGAGCGCGTGGCCATGAACATGCCTCTTCAAGGTACTGCCTCTGATATAATAAAACTTGCAATGATAAGTGTTTCAAATGAAATATGTAACAGAAAGTTAAAAAGCAAATTGATTTTACAAATCCATGATGAACTTATTGTTGATTGCTTCCCGGGAGAAGAAGAAAATATAAAAGAAATTTTAAAAAATGAAATGGAAAACATAGCAACGCTAAGTGTACCGTTAAAAGTTTCTATAGGAATAGGAGAAAATTTATATGAATGCAAATGAAAATAAAAAAACTAAACTTGTTATTTTTGATTTTGACGGTACACTGTCAAAACCTGATAAAATAAATAATACTTGGGCTAGAATTTGGAACAAAATCGATATGTTAGACGAAGATGACAGATTATTTGAATTATACAAAAACAAAGAAATCACATATCTTCAATGGGTAGATGAGATTGTTAAAATATTTCGAAATAATAATGTTACAAACGCAATGTTTACCTCGCTAGCAAACGAAATTGAACTTTTAGATAACTGCGAAAAAGTGTTTAAAATATTTTATGAAAAAGGAATAAAAATTTGTATCTTATCTGGTGGTGTAAAAAATATTATTGAAGAAAAAGTTAAAAACTTTAGCAAATATATAACAAAAATAGAAGCAGAATCTTTAACTTTAGATGAAAATGGCGTTGTTAATGGTGCAAAATTGAGTGATTCTAACATTGAAGACAAAAGCCATTTCATTTTAAAACAAATAAAAGAATATGATTTAAAAAAGGAAGAAGTTGTTTTTGTTGGAAATTCTTATAATGATGAAGAAGCTTACAAAAGTGGAGCGACTACTATTTGTATAAATCCCGTTGAAACAGATTATACAAACAAAACTATTTGGACTTATTATATAGAACAAACAAACGATTTGTCAACCATCTTACCGTTTATCAATATTTAATATTTTTTGTAAATCTACCATTTTTGTTTGACTTTATTTAAAAAAATGGATATAGTAAAAATGGAGTTATGATGCAACTGACACGAAAAATGGGTATAGATTATGGCGACAAGCGCATAGGTATAGCACTGACTGATCCCTTATGCATTATATCAAGCCCTTATGAAGTCTTTCAAAATGTTTCAAAAGAAAAGTCTCTTGAGCACTTGCTAAAACTTATCAAAGAGTTTAATGTTGACCAGATCGCTATGGGACTTCCGTTAAATATGGACGGAACTGAAGGTGAAAGAGCAAAAATTCATAGGGAGTTTGGTGAAGAACTTGCCAAATTATCCAATGTTCAAGTGGCTTTTGTTGATGAGCGCTTAACCTCGGCTGAAGCTGAAGAAATTTTGATTAATAGCAAAGTTCGAAGGGAAAAGCGAAAGGAACTTATTGACAAAATATCTGCACAGATTATTTTGCAAACATATCTCAATCAAACAAAAAGGGGTTAAATTTTATGGATAAAAAAGTTGAAAATGTAAACAACAATGTTGAAAATAAAGAAGAAACTGTTGACCTTCTTGATATACTTTTAGATAAAGAAAACAAAGATCCTATCGTTTTGATGGACGAAAAAGGCAAACAAATTTCTTTTGAACAAATTGCTATGATTGTTCATGAAGTAAAAAAAGAGAAAAAATTATTTGCTATTTTAAAACCTATTGACAAAATCGAAGGACTTGGGGAAAATGAAGCTATTGTTTTCCTTGTTGACCAAGACAAAGATGGCAATACAATTTTAAAAATTGAAGAAGATGAAGATGTTGCTATCGATGTTTTCAATGAATACTATGACCTTCTTGAAGATGAAATGTCGAAGCAAAAAGAAAAGAAAACTACAAAAAAATCTGCTGAAAAAGCTCCTGCAAAAAAAGCAACAAAAACTGCAGGCAAAAAATAAAAAAATGACTATATTTTTTAAAGGCGCATTATTGCGTCTTTTTTTATAAATAAAAAAATCTTTTATATGTTAGTACAAATTTTTTTCTAATGTATAATTTTGTAAACATAGGAAACACTATTACTACAAGGATAAAGTCCTTGAATAAATGGGAGGTGAAAACTATGTTTGGTAGAAATTCCAAAATGAACAAGTCTTCAAAAAGTGCAAAATCTGCAAAAAATGTAGAAAGTGCAAATGAGACTAAATCTTGCAGCTCAAAAGCTTCAAAATCTGAAACTAAAAGCTGTTCTAGATAGTTTTCAACCAAAAAAAGAAGACATATGTTGTCTTCTTTTTTTATGCAAATTATTATTTTTTGTGTTTTGATTTAATTAAATTTGTTGATTTTGTTTCTATCTTTTAAATTTTGTCTAATTTTATCTTCCATATAGTTGTGAACTGATTTTAGTAAATGTTAAAGTTATATTTATACCGTTTCCACTAGAAGCTTGTAAAATTGCATTTTCATTATCGAATGTTACTTGATTTGAAGATGGAGTGCTATCTACGAGAGGGGAATTAAAACTGATTGTATAAGTAGTGTTTCCCGTGCCTGTCTGGACCACAACTACAGCTTGAAAAGATAGAATTGTTTTGTTGTTTACTCCGTCTGCTCCACCAAAATAAACTAAGTTAGTTTTGTCTGTTTGAGCTAAACCGTTATTTATTTGCAATTTTTCAAGTGTTTGATAGTTTGAACTAGATGTAGCGAAAGAATATTTAATTTCAATAGTACCTGCAGTGACACCTTCAATTTGAATATTTGATATTGTTGCATATCTAGTTTTTGTTATGTCACTTTCATCAAAAAAGGCAGTGTATTTTCCTTGAGTAGATGAAGAATATGTCAAAGTATAACTTTTATCAAAAGAAACAACTTTATTATTGTTCTTTATCCAGCAAACAAAGGGGTTAGTCTCAGGATAATTTTCGCTTGCTACCAATTTTGCTTCATTTCCTTCGGCAATCGCAACATCACTTCCACCATTTACTAAACCAAAAACTTTTTCGCTCGATACGGCAGTAATTGTGTAGTACTGAGTTATTCCGCATGAAGCAAGCAATAAAATAGGGACTATTAACACCAATGATAACAATAATTTTAATTTTTTATTCATTTCATTTCCTTTTTTTATATTTATTATAGTTATTATTGATTATTTTATTTTTTTTGTCAAATTATTTAAAAGAAATCAAATTATTTTTGAGTATTTTTTTTTGCCTTGCATAGAATAGGTTTGTAAGGAGCTTCTATGTGGGAATTTTCACTTAATTTAAAGACAGAAAATTTTGAACTAGCTAAATTTATTTTTAACAATATTTCATCAGTTTGTGATAAATGGAATGGGGTAGTCACTTCAGTTGAAGAAAATGGTTTTATTTCTATTTTAGTTGCAGTCAAAGAGCAAGATAAAGAAAAAGCTCAAAATTATCTTTCAAGTTGTATAACTGAAGTTATTTGCACTGTTTTTAAATCTAGTTTTCTAGAGAGCAATCTTTTTTTACCAAGTCAAGACACTTTGGGCATAAATGCATTTAAAAAGGCACTACTCAACTTTGATAAGGAAACAGATAGATATTTAGTTCGGAAAAGTTTAAATCTCCAAACAGATTTGTTTTTAGAAAGTTTTTATCAATTTAGACTTTCAACTTTAAAAGCGAAGTGGGCAGAACTTGTCACACTAGCCAACGAAAACCGGGAGTACTTAACATCAAGCGAAAGTTTTATTGATTTGTTAAAATTTTTAGTAGACAACTTAGAAATTTGTCAAGATGAAATTTCTATTTACCAAGACCAAGACAATAGTTATAAAATTTTAATAAGCGATAAGCTTTATCAAAACAAAAATTTTTCTGAAGAAAGCTTAGTATCTTCTATAATTGACCTTTCTCCTCAGAAAATAAATCTATACTGTGAAGAAGACAGCAAAGCAATAACTTTGCTCCACAAACTTTTTGAAGAACGAATAACTGACAAAAAACATCTTAAAATCAATACTTTTGAAAAATTTTAAACATTGATAAAAATAAATTTGAGTTAAAATTATTGAAAATATTTTCTTTTTGCTTGACTTTGATGTGTAATTTATAATATAATGCATATGAAACTTAGAGCAGTAGACAAGTAGTTTGCTTTAATGCGCACAGAGAAAGGTTGGTTGGTGAAAAACCTTGGCTAAAAGTTTAACGAAACCACTACTACAATGACGAGTTATAAATGAGTGGCACTTTGCAATTAAGGTGGAACCGCGGTTTGGCTTAAATCGTCCTTAAATTTTAGGGGCGTTTTTTATTTATGCCCAAGGAGGAAAATATGGAAATTAAAAAAGAAAAAGATCTAGAACTTGAAAAAGCAAGACATTCACTTGCTCATGTGCTCGCTAAGGCACTTGTTAGTCTTTACCCTGAAACTAAACTCACAATAGGCCCAGCAATTAGTGATGGCTTTTATTATGATATAGACCTAAATCATTCAATAACTCCAGAAGATTTTAAAGCTATAGAAAAGAAAATGCAAGAAATCATAAATAAGGGGGAAGAGTTTAAAAGGGTAGTAGTCTCAAAAGAAAAGGCTTTACAACTTTTTAAAGACAATGAGTATAAAACCGAAATTATAAATGAACTTCCAGAAAACGAAGAAGTTTCTTTGTATTATACAGGAGAAGATTTCTTTGATTTATGCCGTGGACCTCATGTTGATAGTTGCAA
>CALVNT010000006.1 GCA_944349925.1 uncultured Clostridia bacterium | reverse complement strand
TGGGAGAAAGTTGAAAATCCTTGCTATTTATAAAATAAAAAATTAAGCATATCAACCGATATGCTTTTATCTTTACACTTATAAAATATGTGTCTTTTTTCTATTAAAATTTTAAAAACTTACTGTCCTAACTTGAAATCTCGTCCACCATGCCCGGCGTCGATTATAATTTTATATTGTGGTTTTGGAATTGACGAAGCTGTAGTTGCAACAAATGAAGCAATACTAACGATTGCTATAATTAGCAAAAAAATAAGAAATATTGTTTTCTTTTTGATTGTAAAAAACATATTATAGTCTATTTTAAAAGATTATACTTTATAACAAAAAATAAATAGCTTTATTTAAAATTTTCAAAATAATCAAAAATTAATGAATTTTGTTATAAATTTATATAAAAAATGAACTTATCCACATAGTTATCCACATTTTATCCACATTTATTTTTCAAAATGTGGATAACTTTTTTTTATTTGAAACCCTTTTTTCTTTCTTGACAAATATTATTTTTTGTTTAATAATAATGTTATGAGTTTGCTTTTGGCAGTTATTTCTTTGTTTTCTTGTTTTGCTTATGCCCCTTCACAAGTTGAGGTACTTGCCTCTTCTTGTTATCTTTATCAAAATGCCTCATTTGAGAGTCAAAAAGTCTTAGATGGCGAAAATGAGTTGATTTTGCAACACGGCGATATCTTAACAATAATTCAAGCTGATGAAAAATTTTACCTAGTAGAAACAGAAAATAAAATTCAAGGTTATGTTTACAAATTTTATGTTTCTTCAGTTGACAATTATTATATTTACCCAAGTTTCAATGCTACTGTTCGCAATGAAAATGCGATTGTATATGATTTAGAAAAATCTCCTACCCAAATAAAAGCAAAAGCCGGTCAAGAAATTTATTTATTCGAAGGATATTCTTCATCAAATAAATTTACCGCAGTACAAATTGTTTTAGAAGATGGGTCACTATATAACGGCTTTATGCTTACAACGGACATAGTACCAAAAGGCATAAGTTCCACTTTAATAATCGGCATCTCCATCATAGCTGCTGTTGCAACCATAGTTTTGTCTTTAGTATTTATAAAAAAGAAAAAGAAAACTTCTGGCAGTAAAAATTGATTTTTTCATTTCTCCTTTTTACACTTTTAAAAAAGGAGATTTTTTATGAATATAAACGAACTATTCGATGATTTAGAAAAGTTAAAAAAAGAGGTGTGGTATTTAATAAAAAAAGTTATTCCAAAACTCGAAGAAATGATAAGTCAAGGCTCTTCTGCAGATCTTGAAAAAATTAAAAATCAACTTGATCAGCAGTTAAGTAAAATTGCCGAAATAGAATCACAAATCGATTCTTTAAATCAAAAAACTGAAGAAAATACTGGTTCAATAGAAACAATAAATTCGTCAATGCAAACAGTCTCGTCTCAAATCTCTGACATTTCTTCAAATCTAAATGACTTAGAAAATCAAATCACCAGCACAAATCAAAATTTATCATCGTTAAGCGAGTCGGTAGAATCAGTTCAAAACACTTTAGATAGCCACTCAACATCGATAAATCAACTCGGAGAAATAGCCAATGGCCATACTGCAAGTATAATTGATTTGATTTCAGATGTTAGTGATGTCAACATAAAAGCAACTGAGGCTAAAAATATTGCCAGTTCTCTTGAAACTACGGCCACTAATATTTCAAATACAGTGACTGGTCATACCTCTCAAATAACAAATTTGCAAAGTTTATACGAAAGTTTAAACAATTCTATTTCAACTCTTTCAAGTTCAGTAAATGAAATGTCGTCATCAATCACATCTCTTGAAACTGAAATTGAAAAGGCGAAGAAAGAAAATTGTGTCGTAATATATGATATGAACAGCACAGATAGTGCAGTAAACTTTGGTTATACAACTGGAATGTTTGGAACAGATTATATCAATTATGATTTCTCTCCATATCACACGTTAAGAATTTATGCAAGATTATATACATCGAATTGTGTACAAGAAGTACCAGTCTATAATAGAAAATATACAGACGTAACATTAACTGCGGCAGCATCTTCTCCAATGATCTTTTGTTTTTTAAAAGTCTTGCTTTCTACTGAACCTTTACTTAATAAACTACAAATAGGAACGTATGGTAGATATAGTTTCATTAGCGCCAACAACTCTCTAACTTTCGATTCTGGTATTAATAGCACAGCTTTTTATGTTTACAGAATAGAAGGTATTATAAAATAAAATTAAACAAAAAACGCTTACTCGGCCGAAATCCTTGTAAGCGTTTTTGTGTTTTAAAATTATAAAGCCATATATCCTGCTGTAATGCCAAAAGCGATTAAAAAAACTGATAAAGCAAAAAACAACAAACCAAAAATGGCGTTTATTATTGGCAAAGGCTTTCCGTGTTTAATTTCTTGAACACTCGTATTTATCAAAAAAATCATTCCTATAAGATAGCTTTCTAGTACTAGACAATACCATGGGTTTATAATATTTGTAAAATACAAAACTATTGTTGCTGCAACTAGCAAACAAAGAATAATAACAAGAAATCTATTTTTATTAAGATGTTTTCTTAATTGAACTTCTCTTCCTTTCATAATTCCTCTTTTTTCTATTATATAAAAAACAAAACTTTTCGTCAACAAATGTGTATGATTTTTAAAATTTTGGAATAAAAACTTTTCCGCTACTACAAAGCTCCTGATAGTAACCATTATTTAAATTTAATTTTGAAGCATGTGCTAGCACTGCTTTGTATTCAAGAGGAAGAAGCCCTCTTTGAATTTTGCTTTCCATAGGCGTAAACTGACTCATGAGACTTATTAAAGGGTCATTTATATTTTCTTTTATTATATCAAGAACCTTGAAACTGTCTTCTATATGCCCTGGCAAAATTAAATGCCTTATCAAAACCCCTTGCTTTAGTAAGCCTTTATCAAATATATTTTTCTTTAATTGACTCATTTTTTTTATTGCCTGTGTTGCCACTTCAACATAGTCGTTTACTATAGAAAACTCTCTTGCTAAATAATCTTCACCGTATTTAAAATCGGGAAGAAAAACATTTACAAAACTTGAAACTTTTTCAATTATATCGGTGTTTTCGTATCCACTACTATTCCAAATTAGTGGAACAGGACTGCTAAAATTTTCGAAAGTTTCACAAAGAAGAGAAGAATAATGAGACGGCGTAATTAGTTCTATAGCAGAAAATTTATTTAAATCATAAGATTGCAAAAATAATAAAAAATCTTTTGGAAAATACTCATCACCTTTCACTGCTCTTGATATTTGAGCGTTTTGACAGAAACAACATCTTAAATTACAGCCAGCAAAAAAAATTGCGAGAGTCCCCTTTTCTCCCGATATACAAGGCTCTTCCCACTTAAAATTTTCAATCACTTTTGAAACAACAATTTTGTTTTTTGCTCCGCAAAATCCGCTTTGTTTGTTACGGTCAATATTGCAATTTCTAGGACAATCTTTACAGATCATATTTCTATTATAACAAAAAAATTCTTTAACGCAAATCGCATAAAGAATTTATTTTTTAAAAATTATTATTTTGTAAATTTAATATCTAATTTAATACAACTATTGTAATTCCCGGGTTGTTCTTGTTGAGATCTTCGTCGTCCGCCAAGGTCTTATCCTTTAATATCAACTTTTGATTTTCAAAAATGTTCCATTTATCACCAAAAAAGAAATCTTTTATTTTTTTCTCTTTTTTCATTTTTGAAAGCAATGTACGAATTTCATTTAATATGATACCACCTTTTCCATGAGAGCCATATCCATGCAAAACTTTGACTGCTGTCTCTTTATTAAAAATAGCTCTTTCAAGTTCAATTTCAAATTTAGCAAGCGCTACATCTACAGGTGGTGAATTTTCTTTTAAATCAATAACCCACATAATTTTCTCCCGTTTAGATTTTAGCGCAAATTAAGAATAAAAACAAATATTTTACCCTTCCATAATCATTTTGTCGGCTATCAAAGCAATAAGTTCGCCATTAGTTGGTTTTTCATTGCTGCTGTAAATTTTGAGACCAAACAAAGTATTTATATTTTCAATCTTTCCTCTATTCCATGCAACTTCAATAGCATGCCTCATGCCTCTTTCTACTTTTGAAGAACTTGTTTCAAATCTCTCGGCAATTGTTGGATAAAGTTTTTTGGTTATAGACCCAATAATCTCAGGCTCTTCTACTGCAAGTTTCACAGCTTCTCTTAAAAATTGATAACCTTTAATATGAGCTGGTATACCTATGCTTATAAAAATATTTGAAATTTTTTCATCTAACAATTTTTCATCTTTACCTTCAACGGTTTTTTCGTATAAAATGTTTTCAATTCGCTCCGCTAAGTTGTCTGGCATAATTGGTTTAACCATAAAATAACTTGCTCCTTCCTTTATGGCTTTAGAGACAAAACCACTGTGGGAAAGGTTTGAGATAAATATAACTTTTGGCATACTTTCTTTTAATTTTGATTTTAAAGAAGAAAGCACCATAAAGCCGTCCATACCGGAGAGCATAATTTCCATGATTAGCACTTGGGGCTTTTTTTCTTTGACATCTTTAATAACCTGCTCAGCAATTGCGCTACTGCCAATAAGTTCAAACTTCTCACTTTTGTTAAAATAGTTTTCAAGGTTTTTATCTTCTGAATTGTCTGCTAAATAAACTGTAATTTTATTTTCCATACTTTACTCCTTTAACAATTACGCTTTTCTTTTTGCGATAGTTAAAAGATATCACAATTTTTTGTAAAAAAAAATCATAACTCACGCTCTTTTTTGCCGAGTTATGATTATTTTTGTTGAATTTTGTCGAATTGTTTTTTGTCTTGCGAAAAATGTCATAATTTGTTTTTATCATAAGCCTTATTCGATTTGTAAATCAGATTGTCTTGCCAATCAATTGATAATTCATAGTTCCGTCAAGACTAGCCCTATATAAATAATAGTTTTTATCTGTACTGTCTTCTTGTTGATTTTCAAGTTTGGCAAAGAAATAAATATATCCATCACTATAACCACAAGTTCCCGATACTATCTCTGTCATTGTCACAACATTTTCAATAGTTTTGTCAATCACAGAAATTCTGTTTATTTCTGTGGAAGAAGAATAATATATCCAACCATTATCTTCATATAAGACATCAAAAGTGTTGTCACTTTCAAGCAAAACTTTAGCATTTCCGTTCAAAGTTTTATAAACCAAAGCTCCGCTAGATGAAAGGAAAGTATATCCTTCTTCAACACTCATGACATCAGAAATAGAATCTGCAGAATAAAATCTATTTGCACCGTCAAAGTTTGTATCAGAATTTGTTAAATCTTTGTAGAAAACTTCAATGTCTGCATTTGGTTTGTCAGCGGTGTAAAAAATGTAGTCTCCAGCCCTGTCTAAAATCGTTATCTCATATTTTTCTGGATAAAAGAAATTTGAAATTTCCCCACTTGCGAAGTCGACAGCCTTTATTTCAATTTTACCATCTTCGTTCGTTGTGGTATAAACAACATTTTTAATATGTGCTTTTTCGTCTGCTATAGCATAACTTTCAATATTTTCAGCAAGAACTTTTCTTTCGCCAATTTCGTCTCCTATTTTGATAGAAGATAGTTCATACTTTTCAGCAGAATTTTGTGCACATATTACATAATAATATTGTCCGTCAGAACCTTTTTGAACTGAAATTTCTGATTTGTCATCGTACCTTGTGGTATAAATTTCCGTTAAATTGTCGCCATTAAAACCAACTCTGAAAAGAGAAATTCTTGAATAATCATTTTCTAGACTTGAAGTTTTATGTGTATTTGTTGAAGTAAAATATAAATATGAGCCTAAAACAAACATATCTTGATTTTTATATCCAACAAATTTATCAGAAACTTGTTCTATATTTTTTGGTGATGTGTCATTTTTTAAATCACTGCTTATGTTTTCGTCAAATTCAAAACTTTTACTTAAATCTATTCTTGCTAAGTATCCACTTTGCTTTGCCTTATCGTAATCAAACTCATCACTACTTGCATCAGTATAGCCATTTGCATAATAAAGATAATTGCCAATCTTGGCAACTTGTCCGCCAAAATGTACAACTTCGTCATAATAAATAGGGTTTCCACTTTCATCATAAACATTGCTTACAGTTGCACAACCTGTCAAAGCAAGTGCGACTACAAAAATCAAGGCAAAAAGTTTTAAAAATTTCTTTTTCATACATACTCCAAGTTAGAAAATTTTACTATAAAAGCATTTAAAAGTCAAATAATTTTTTCCTATAAAAATTAAAATTAAACCTCATCAATTAAAACAAGTTTATGTTTTACTAAATCACATGAAGTTAAATAATACTCGACACCGTTTCTGACAAAAAATAACTCTGGAAATTTTTTTGCATGAAGATGCCCATAAATTACTTTATCTACACTATAATTTTCAATCAAATTTGTAAAAGCATTACTTTCTTTTTGGCTATTCATTGGCGGATAGTGCATTAAACAGTAAATTTTGTCACCATGTTCTTTTAAGCCCATGGCTTTTTTTAAAGATAGTTCTAGCCTTAAAACTTCTCTGTCAAAAATTTTTTGATTTTCAGCAGAAAAATTGTCGTCCGGAATAAGCCAACCCCGTGTTCCACAAAATATTGATTTTCCAATTTTTATAGCATCGTTTTGTATTGCATAAAAATCTTTAGGCAAAATTTTACGCAAGGCTGATATTGAATTCCACCAAAAATCGTGATTTCCCCTTATAATTATTTTTGTGCCAGGCAATGTTTTAAACAAATCAAAATCGGATTTCGCCTCTTCAAGTTTCATTGCCCAAGAAAAATCTCCACACATTAAAACAACATCTTCACTTTGTACTTTTTCTTTCCAATCGGCAAAAACATTTTCAACATAATCTTCCCATGCTGGTCCAAAAATATCCATCGGTTTTGGATTGTTTACTGACAGGTGCAAATCGCTTATTGCAAAAATTTTCATCCAAGCTCCTTCAAAACTTCTTGAACTTGTCTCATATCGCATTTACCATTAAAATTTTGTTTAAAATGTTTCATTACAGATGGTATAGATTTATCTGCTAAAGAACTTATTTCTTTTGCAATTTCTTCTTTAGTCATCATTTTAGGTAAATAACTTTTTGCAATTTCAATTTGCTTTTCGATTAAATTTGCTTCTTGACTATTCCCAACTTTCAAATAATTTTCTTTTTCTTCGCTTAATTCTTTAATTGTTTTTTGTAAAATGTTGGAAATATCTGCATCTTCAATTTCTCCACCTTTTTCTCTTTTTTTGATATTTTCTAACATAATTTTGTTTAACAAAACACTATAAATGCTTCTTGCGACAGTGTCTTTGTCTTTCATTGCTTGAATGTTTGCTTGTTTAATTTTTTAATATAACATAATATCACCTCACAATAATTATTATACAAAAATTATACGAAATTTCAAAATGTTAAAACATTAAAAAAATAAAAATTATGAAAAAAGAATACAAATATATGAAATATTTAATTTTTTATTTTTGTATATAGAGATTAAATAAAAAATTTTATAAAAAAAGAAAACATTGCTAAAGATTATTTTTTTACAAAAAAATCATTGACTTTTATCATAAGATTGTATATAATAAAGAGCGTATCCAAAATTGGATATCCCTCTCTATGGCAGCATAGCTCAGCTGGCTAGAGCGCAAGATTC
>CALVNT010000005.1 GCA_944349925.1 uncultured Clostridia bacterium | reverse complement strand
AAATATAACACCGGTGAAATTATACATCAAAAACAAATGGCATTTCACAAATGCCTTAAAAAAAACCGTTGGGTTTTTGGTGGAAATCGTTCAGGCAAAACTGAATGTGGGGCAGTAGAAACTGTTTGGCTTGCAAGAGGAATACAGCCTTTTAGGAAAAACAAAAAAATTGACTGCTGGGTCGTCAGTCTATCTAAGCAAGTACAGCGAGATGTGGCACAAGCAAAAATCTTGCACTATCTAAAATCAAATTGGATAGAAAAAATTGTTATGAATAAGGGCAGACAAGATAGTGCAGAAAGTGGAGTTATAGATTTTATTCTTGTTCGAAATGTTTTTGGCTCGCTAAGCAAGATCGGTTTTCGTAGTTGTGACCAAGGGCGAGAAAAATTTCAAGGAGCATCACTTGATTTCGTTTGGTTTGATGAAGAACCCCCTTTTGATATTTACACAGAGTGTAAAATGCGTGTTTTAGATAGACAGGGCGAAATTTTTGGTACTATGACACCGCTCAAAGGTTTAACTTGGGTATATAATGAAATATATCTTAATGAGCATAATGATCCTAACATTTGGCATGAACATATGCAATGGGCGGATAATCCTTATTTAAATCAAGCAGAAATTGAGCAAATGTCAGCTTCTATGTCGCAGGAAGAACTTGAAAGTCGTCGTTATGGAAAATTTATTCAGTGTGGCGGTCTTGTTTATAATTCGTTTGATGAAAATATTCATGTTATTGAACCATTTGATGTGCCTTGTGATTGGCAAGACAATATTTCTATTGACCCCGGGTTAAATAATCCGCTTTCGGCACATTTTTATGCTCGTGATTACGATGGAAATGTTTTCGTTGTGGCTGAGCATTTTGAAAAGGGAAAGGAAGTAGATTATCATGCAAAACGAATAAAAGAAATCGCAAAATCTTTAAATTGGAAAACCAATCGAAATGGATATTTAGAAGCACTTATTGATAGTGCCGCTTCACAGCGGACATTATCTAGTCCCAAAAATGTGGTAGAGTTATTTTATGAAAATGGTATTTTAACAAATTCGCGTGTAAACAAAGATTTGTTTACAGGTATTAACATAGTTAAAAGATATCTTTGTGATGCAAATGGTAAATCGCATCTTTTTATTTTTAAAAACTGTGTGAATTTGATTCGAGAAATTAAATCTTATTGGTGGGGCGAAGAAGATAGCCCAATAAAAAAAGATGACCATTGTCTTGATGAAATGAGATATTATTTGGTAAGTTTGACTCAAGACAAAACTCTAAATGCTAAAAAGACAATTTTGCAAAAAGATAAAGAAAAATTGTTGAAAAAATTGTCAAGAAAATTATAAATTTAAAAATTTCGACATAAATCAAAATATTTTGATATTTATTTGGAAAAAATAACATTTATATGGTAAATTATAATTGTAATTTTAAAGTTAAAGGTTTGGTAAAAATGAAAATTTTTAAATCTTTTTCGATTATTTTGGTTTTTTCTCTGTTAATGTTTACCTTAAGTAATTTAGGGCTTTCTTTTGTAGAGTCGTCTGCCGAGACAAACTCTCAAAGCAGCGTAATTGTTTATCAAAACAATGCTAGTCAAGTTTTTTCAGCACCTTGGAATTATTCATCTATTACTCTTGGAGCCGATATTGATATGACCAGTTTAACCTTAATGGCCGTGGATTCTTCTGTTGCTCAAGCCTTTTCTGGAACATTTGATGGCAATGGATTTTCAATATCAAATATAACTTTTTCAAACATCAATACTTTTGATAACTCTTCGACAGGTTCTATTATGGGACTTATTCCGTTTGCTAAAAGTGCTACTATAAAAAATGTCAAAATTACAGGCAATGTAAATTATTCTTTATCTGATAAAAATTATAGCGAATTAAATATGGGTATTTTGGTTGGTAAAGGAATAAATGTTAATATTTCTAATTGTGAAATAAACATTAAAGATGAAAATATCAATCAAATTGAAATTTATAATTCTACTGCAAATTTTGGTTGTATTGCTGGAAAACTTGAAAGCTCACAAATTTATGATGTCGTAATAACAAGTCCAATAAAAGTTTTTATTCATAATAATTTGCAATATAATATTGGTGCGGTTGTCGGCGCAACAACTTCAAGTTCAATTCAAAGGGTACTTTTTTATGGTGATATAAATCTTGAGGGGGAAGGCTCTTTTGACAATTCTTATGTTGGCGGACTTGTAGGTTTTGCTCAAGGAGAATGCAACATTAAAGACAATTGTGTCTCTAGCATTACAAACTCAACAGTATTTACCAAGGGAGCTCTTATAGGTGCAGTTTCTGCGAACAACGCTTTGCCAGCATATTGTGTAAACTACTGTTATTGGACTGATTCAAGTTTGAATGTTGTTGGTGAAAATGGCGACGAATTTAATATAACAGAGACCTTAAAGCCTGTTTCAGCTATTTCGTATTCATTTTTAAACAACAGTTCGAATTTTAATCCTGTCGAAACGGGGTTGGATTTCAAAAAAACTTTCGGTATAGAAAATGGTCAAATTGTTCTTCAAAAATTCCAAAAATTTTATTTTTCATGCGATAAAAATTTAGATAATATAGTTGAAAGTGTTAACTTTTCAAATGGAGAAACTGGCACAACAATATCTGATATTGATTATGGTGAAGATATAACCATCTCAATAAAACTTAAATCACAAAACAAAAGCGGAATACAAATTTCAAATGTTGTAAAATTTTATGAAATAAGTGATATCCGTGTAAATGGTGTTTCTAAAAATGTCAGTGACTATACAATTTCTGCAAATGAAAGTGCAAATAGTTTTACTATAAAGTTTGACGCCAATGGTTATACAAGTGGAGAATACTCTTTTGCATTTAATCCTAAACCTTATAGGGGAGAATTTACTATACAAAAAGACGGCGATAATATTGTCGGAGGAGTAACTTTCTCAAAAACAAACCCTGTTGAAAATATTCTTCAATCTTATACTATACAAAGTGTCAAAACAAACATTTCGGCGATAGCACAAAATTATTTTGTTTTCGATCATTGGAATTTATATTATATGGTTGATGGGCAATGGCAAGTTCAGTCCAGCTGGAATGGGAGCAGTTCTGTTGTAAATTCTACTATTGCCACCTTGCCTATCAATTTTGGAGTAGCCCCATTCGACCAATCGTTTAAGCTGGAAGCTGTTTTTTCGGACGAAAATGGTGTGGCTGTAAATTTTGTAAACTTAGACAAATCTCAAATTGATAACATAACATTGCAAGGCATATCTTTTGAAGAAAAGCCAATCACAGTTTTAAATACACTGACAAACGCCAGTGTGATAGTGACGACTAATAAAGGCTATCAACTTGATGTAGATAAATTTTTAAGTGTTTTAGAAGAATTATATCAAGAAAATGTATCTAAAGAAGAAGTTTTAAAAAGCACTACCATAAATGAAGATGGCCAAACCGTTTATACATTAAGCGTAAACATAAACAAAATAAACGAGAATAGTACGGGAAATATAAATATTTCAATTCCAACAAAAATTGCCGATAGCGATGACAGCCAAAATTTGTTATGGCTTTGGATCACTTTGCCATGCGTAATAGTTGTTTTAGCTGTATCAATTACTCTTATTATATACTTTAAGAAAAGAAACCAAGCTAAAAACAATGTTAAGAAAAAAGAAAAAGTAAAAGAAATCAATTATAAAGATTTTTACTCTTGATTATGTAATAGATTGATAGTAGGCTGTAAAAATAAATCGTTTTTAATTTAAAACTGAAAACTTTGAAACAAAAAAAGGAAAGTTATTTCCTTTTTTTATTTTTATTATTTTTCTATTTGTAAATTTTAGTTATTTTTTATGCAGACAATTTTTCTGCAATTGTGTTGTCAATTAAATCTGAGAAATTTGGATTATATGACGACCCTTGTGTTGAATTGATTATGTCAAGAAGTTTGTTAAATGATTCTTCGCTCATTATCATATCATCACTCCAAGCATCAATTGATAAATATTGTTCAACAGCAATTTGCAATTCTTCTTTTGTCATTCCAACAAATGATGGTGCAAGTGCGTCGGCTACTATGCTTGAATTGTTTGTAGCAATATAATCATATCCGCGTTTTACAGCCTTTAAAAATTTTTCGGCTTGTTCGCTATGGTTTTCAAGATAACTTGATTTTGTCGCGAAACAGGTGTATGGTATTTCTCCAGAAACTGTGCCAACTGCTGATACAACATATCCTTTACCTTGATTTTCTAAAGTTGTTGCATTTGGCTCAAACAATGTACAAAATTCATTTCCTGATGTTTGAAATACGCTTGCTATGTTATTAAAGGCAACATCTGTTCTAAGATTGACTTGATCTTTTGATAAATCTTCGCCTATAGTTAAACCAGCCTCTTTAATTACATACTCAAGTGTCATTGCTGGAAGACCGCCAGCCCTTCCACCAATAATTGTTTTGCCTTTTAGCATATCAAGAGTAAATTCTCCTTCAATTGGATCTCTAGATACAATAAATGATCCATCTTTTTGAGTTAATTGTCCAAACACAATAGGGTGGTCTTTTGTTGTTGATGAATATACTACAGTTTCAGGCCCAGCAAGTATTATATCTGCGCTTCCGCTTAACAGTGCGGTCATAGACGCATCAGAGCCTGTTGCAGTTTCAATAGTCACATCAAGCCCTTCGTCTTCAAAGAAGCCTAAATTTTGTGCAACATATAATGGAGCATAGAAAATACTGTGTGTAACTTGATTGAGAGTTATCTTATTTGGATCAGATTGCCCGCAACCAACAAAAATAAGGCACGCGGTTAGGCAAATGATGAAACTACAAGCCAAAAGTGATATTTTTTTTATTTTTTGCATTTTTCCTCCTCACAAAAATAGTTTATGAGGATTTTTTTGTTTAGGTGATTTGTTTTTTCATAAGACTTGTTCCCTTTGCAAAATTTAATAAATAAGTTTGTTCTTTTGTTCCACTTTTCCAAATTATTTTTATTTCTATTTTTTTGTTTACATCTGTTATCAATGGAAATATTTCTATTTCTCTTGTAAAGACACCATTTACTTGTTTTTGTTTTACATATGGCGGATTTTCTTGATTGTCTACCCAAATTTTTATGCCTTCATATCCATCTATTTCATTCGGTGCAGTAAATTTTAATCCAACCCGTGGACCTTCCTCAGTAAAACCTTGTTCTAGGTTTTCCTGATAATACTGTACAACTTCATTTTCTCCGCCCATTGTTATAATAGCTGAGCTTTTGTCATATGAAAATGATAAAGCTCCGCCTATTTGCATTTGGTCGCGAGTTACATCTGCATTTGCTAGATTGGTATTACACCCGCATAAAACTAATGGTAAAATCAATAATATCACAATAACTAATTTTTTCATATTTTAGTTTTGTGCAGTTTTTGTTTTTTTATCACGCTCACAGGTGAGTTGAAGTTTTAATACATCAGACCTTTTTAATGAATATTTTGAAATCATCATAATTGCAAGGCTAAGAAAAATAGTACAGCCAAAGAAAACAATCATTCCTAGACCATTTTGAACAGATAAAGCTTGAAGTGGCTCTGATGAATCAAATTTAATTATGTCTAGCAAAAATCCTATAATTAAAAGTGCTATTGAGTTTGCAAGATTATAGGTAAAAGTAAAAAATCCAGTGTATGAACCAGCATTGTTATTTCCGCTTTTTGCAATTTCATATGTGACCACATCTGCATACATAGAAAATGGCAAGCTATACATTGCGCCTGCTCCTATACCACAAAATATTAAGCAAGGCATTGCTATATAAAACATGATTTGAACGGGAATATATTCTCTAAATAAAAAGGTTAGCATTATTAAAAATATACCAAAAATTATTGTTGAAAGAGAATAAATGAGTGCTCTTTTTTTGTCTAATCTTTTAGAAACATAAACCCAAAGAGGCTGTGATAAAATAGCTCCGCCAAACAAACAAATTAACACTATTGATATTTGTGGGCTTGAAAAGTGATAGCAATATGTGAATAGATGCAAACCAACGGAGGTTAAAAACGCAGATGAAATTGTCGCAAATGAATAGCCGAGTATGACATTTCTAAAATCTCGTTTTTTTAAAATTTCAAAATATCCGTTTACAAGAGCAGAAAATCTAAATTTTTCTTTTTTAAAATCATTTTCGTACAATTTATTTTTTTGAGAGTATCTTAAACAAGAAAAAATCATTATTAAGCCAAAAAACAAAAGCATGGCGGAATTTATAAGAGCAATTTTTATATAGCCTATTTGACTGTGAGACGCCTGAATGCTGATTGAAATAGACGGCATAAAGAAATACATCAAAATGCTTGGCAAAACCATACCTATGATTGAAAAGACCGTTTTAAAACCTTGGATTTTTGATTGCTCATTATAATCAGGGGCAAGATCAATTGCAAGAGCGGCATAAGGTGTTCCAAAACAAGTATTTGCACTTTCAATAGCAAGCATTCCGATAAGTAACCATAAAAATTTGCCAAATTCAGGCAGTGAAGCGGGCATAGACCATATGCAAATGTTGAGAAGTGCAATAATAAAAATTCCAAAAAACATAAACCCGAGTCTTTTACCAAAAAATTTGTTTTTAGTATTGTCCGATAAATAACCTATCAGAGGATCGCTTACACCGTCCCAAAGAGAAGATATCGCTACTGCAATACCCACAAGAGAGCCAGAAATCCCCATTACAGAAGTGCCGAAAAACATAATAAAATTATTCAATGTTTGAGACATTGAACTATATCCAAGTCCACCTATGCCGTATAAAAATTTATTGTGCAGTTTAAGCTGTCTTTTCACAAAAATAGATTATGTTTTTGGCCATTTATTTATAACCCAAATTTATTATAATTGGTCAAGCAATTTTTCTTCAGGAATAATAACATATCCTTTGGCTTTTTGACATAATGGACAAACTTTCCATGCTGACTTTGCCTTTATGCTGTTTCCACAGTTTGAACATTTCCATGATGTTTCTTTAGTGCTAGTATAAAGAGAGTGTTTGTCGTAATAATTTGAAAGAGTTTTCAAAATTTTTCCATTTTTCAAAGAAACTCCTGCTATTAGCATAAAAAGTTCTTCAATTTTACCAAAACCTTCATCTCTTGCAATGAGGGCAAATTGAGGAAATAAATTTTTACCTTCATATTCTTCTGTTGTTGCTGTTTGATTTAGTCCCACTTTAATTTTGCATTCTTCAAACGGATAGCCTGCCTCAATAGCTATGTTATCTTTTTTTTGATGCATATTTTCATTTATAATTTCGTAAATCCTTTTTGCTTGTCCTATTTTACAACCAGCCATATCGTATAACAATTTGCCTAAACTTGCAAAACCGTCATTGCAAGCATCTTTTGAAATAAACTGAAGTCTAGCACTATCTTGGCATAAGCCGGCAAAAGCTCTTGCCATGTTTTTTCTTGTTTGACTTTCACAAAATTCCATAACAACTCCTTTTTAGTTTATTTCCTTTTAAATAGCAGTTAAACATTTGATTTTTTTGTTAAAAATATGTAAACTTGTTTTATAAGGAGTTTGCGATGAAAGATTTTGATAAACTTGAAAATGAAAACGCCGAAAAACATCACTATTATATAATTAGCAATAATGAAAAAAAATTATTTGAGAAACTAGAAAAATGCTTGAAATTTTATACTTTTCGCTATTCTAACCATTTTTTAGGGCGAGAAATAGTTTATGATGTTCCAAGCAATATGTTGTCAAATGCTGGACTTGTGCTTTCAAAGCAATTTGAAGAAAACGGGGGAATTTATTTTAAAGTAAGAAAAATAAGCTTTTTACCTAAAAATATTAAAAGAAAAAGTGCTAAATTTTATCTAGCAAAATGCTCTGGGGCAGAGGAGCCCAAAGATTTTCCTATCCAAATTGCAAACGCTATTCAATCTTCATTTACAGAACCTTTTACTATTGACCTTGTTTCTGTTGTAAGGCAAACTGTACCTAAAATTGAAATTTTGGTCCATGGGAAAAAATATCAAGTTATTGGCGGTTATGGATATAAAGCTAAATTTGTTTATGAAAAAGTTGTGTATAAAGATTTGATAGAAAATAAAAAAGTCGTTAAATATGGCGCCACTTTTGTTGCTCCTACCGGTCAAGAAAATGAAAAATATAATCAAGAAGTTTTAAATATGATTGACAAATATTGCCCAGAATTAGTCCCATATAAATCTACAAGATTTGAAATTGCTAAAAGACTTTTAAATCCTAAAACTATAGAATAAGTAAAAAAATATATTTTCATAATTTGCTTGACATAGTTTATAAAAAAATTATATATTTAAAATAAGGAGGGGGTATGAATAGTAAAGTTAAATCAATTATTTTAAAATCTTTTGCAATTTTTTGTTCAATGTTTGCACTAATTAGTATGGCTTTTGGTGCTTATTTTGTACAAATGCAGATCGGTGAGGTAACTAAAAGCAGTGATAGTGCTGCATTTGGAGACTGGTTTTCTGCGCTAAATGGTGAAGGGAGTGCTCTTTTAGGAGATGCAGAGGGCACATGGAAAGCAAGTGAGGCATTTTTCATTATTAGCATCATCACCTTAAGCTTGATTGTTATTGCAGTTGTTTTACAATTTTTCTTAAAAAAGGCTTGGCTAAATTTAACACTTAAGATTTTGAGCATTGTTTCTTTGGTTGTAGTTTTGCTTGCATTTGTTTTATTACTTACAGGTTGCATTCAAATGTCTGTTTCTAGTGATTATGGCTCTTACTCTTACATTCCTGCAGTAGGGGCATGGCTATTTGTAATATTTGGTTTAATTGGCTCTGGGCTAGGCATTGCTTGCGGTCGTAAAGAATCAAAAAGCAGAAAAAGAAAATAATAACTATTTCAAAAAATTTAAAAGCTGAAAGAAATTTGCTCTTTCAGTTTTTTTTATTTTAAGGTTTTTTAATGAAAAATATAAATCATATTTTCAAGGTGATAAATAAGAAATTTTAGTTTTACGACATTTTTTTTATAAAAATGCTTGACTTGTTTAATTAAAACATTTATAATAAGCAAGTATCATTTGATTATGGCCTCATGGTCAAGCGGTTAAGACATCGCCCTTTCACGGCGGAATCAGGGGTTCGATTCCCCTTGAGGCTACCAAAAAAAAGCACTTTTTAAGTGCTTTTTTGTTTTGTAAGACTATTTTAATAAATCTTGTTTCAATAATTTTATTTTATAAACTTGTTTTATAAGATTGTTTTATTAAGGCTGTGTTTTAAGATTGTTTCAATATTTTTTAATTATTTTAATAAGTTTTGTTTTAGTAAATTTATTTTTATAAACTTTTTTATAAATTTTTTTTAAATGATTTTAATTTTTTGACAAATTTTTTATATAAAATTTATTTGAGATTTACTTTTTTTTGTTTGCTTTCAAATGGTTTCTTGCGATTGCGCTTGCATATATTTTGCAAGAAAAATGAGATAACAATTTTGCACACTGGTCTATGGTTGCGCAAGTGGTCACAACATCATCAACTAAAAGTATTGTTTTGCCTTTAATGATTTTCGCATTTGTCACAATCATTGAATTTTCAAGATTTTTTGCTCGCTCATCAAAAGAAAGATTTTTTTGTTGTTGTGTTTCAGTAATTTTTAAAAGACTCTCAATACAAGGTTTATTAAATAATATTGAAAGTTCTTCGGCTAATACTTGAGAAGGGTTGTATCCTCGTCTTTTAACTTTCTTTTTGTGAGAAGGAACATAGGTTATATAATCAAAAGTTATATTGTCGCCTTTTATATAATCGAAAATTATTTTCGCATAACTTTTTGCTAGATATTTAGCATTGCTATCTTTAAAACTTAAAATGCTTTTGCGTACATCTGCTTGATAATTTAAAGGGCAATAACATTTAATAAAATTTCGACGGTGTGATTTACAATGGTCACAAATTACATTGCCTTCTTTTATTTGTGTGTCACAAATACTACACTTAGTGCCTTTATTGAATGCTTCTTTTGCACACTTCTCACAATAGGGTGTTTTGTCAAAATCTATTATTTCATCTTTGCAAAATATACATTTAGTGTTTGTGGGAAAAATCAGATCTAATATTTTATTTCCTAATTTCTTGCAAAATTTTATAAATCTATTCATAGAGTTCCTTTATTTTTTTATCTGTTTCAATCAAAAGTGATTTTAGCAATGTAAAACGCTGTACCGTGTAGTTGTTTGAAACCATGTGTTTTAAATTTTTCTTTTCACCAACAAGTACTACCATTTTTTTTGCACGAGTTACTGCGGTATAGATCAAGTTTCTTGTTAAAATCATTGGCGCGCCTGCTATTACAGGAATAACTATTGTGTTAAACTCCGAGCCTTGACTTTTATGTATTGTGATAGCATATGCAAGAGAAAGTTGTGATATCTCAGTGCGTGGATAAACACATAACCGTCCATCTTCAAACTCAACCACTGTTTCGCCATTTTGATAATCAATTTTGCTTATATAGCCAATATCCCCATTAAATATACCTTCACCTTGTTCTTCAATAAATCCATTCATTTTTGTCCAAACAAGGTTATAATTGTTTGCCGTTTGCATAACTTTGTCGCCTTCTCTAAATATAGTATCACCAACAACAAGTTCTATCTTTGCAACAGATGGGGGATTGATTTTCTCTTGAAGTATTTTGTTTAAATTTGCTATTCCACAAATTCCAGCTTTTAAAGGGGCTAGAACTTGTATTTGGCAAGGAGCTTCTTTAGTAAAATTTGGCAATCGTATTGTTACCAAATCAATTATTGAATTTTTTATATCGTTTAAATTATCTTTTTCTTCAAAGAAGAAATCTAGCGAATGATTGTCTATAATAGGCATTTTTCCATTATTGATTAAATGTGCATTTGTTATAATCAAGCTGTTATCACTTTGCCTAAAAATTTTTGTCAGTCTACAAACAGGTATTATTTGGCTTTTAATTATATCATCTAAAACATTTCCAGCGCCCACACTTGGCAATTGGTCTTTATCTCCAACTAGAATAAGCCTGCATTGTCTTGGTAAGGCTTTACATAAACTGCTCATAAGGGCAACATCTACCATGGACATTTCATCTACTATGACAGCGTCAGTCTTAAACGGATTGTTTTCATTGTAAAAAAACTTTGTCTTTTGTCCTTGAGTAACCTCTAATGCTCTATGAATTGTTTTTGCTTCTTCATTTGTGCTATCCGAAAGTCTTTTGCTAGCTCTGCCTGTCGGAGCCATTAAAATATATTTTTGATTTTGCTGTTTTAATAGCTCAATTATACATTTTATGATAGTAGTTTTTCCTGTTCCCGGTCCTCCTGTTATCACGCAAACGCCATTGTTTAATGCTGTAATTATGGCATTTTTTTGTTCGTCATGAAATTTGATTTTATTTTTTTCTTCAAAATGTGTGATTAAATCATTGACATCTTGCTTTACTATTTTTTGCGTTGATGATAAAACGCCAAGTTTTTGTGCAACTGAACTTTCGTAAAAATAGTACTTGCTAAGCATAACAACTTGTGTGTTGTCTTGCCAAAATTTCATCATTGTTTTGTCGAGCAAAAGACCATCAAGGGCATTATCAAATAGTTCTTCGAATTTTTCTTCATGGATTTCTAATAGACTTTGGCATAAGTTTTCTAGCATTTTTTTTGGCAGATAAGTATTGCCTGTTTTTTCGACAGAACTAAGCATTGAATATAAAAGCCCCGCACGCACTCTAAATTCGCTTTCCGAAGGAATGCCTAAACTTTTAGCTATCTTGTCTGCGCTGGTAAAACCAATACCGTCAATATCTTCTATAAGTCTATAAGGGTTTTCTTGTACGATATTTATAGTATTTGAACCATAAAATTCATAAATTTTCATAGCCATATTTGTTGATATATTGTATTTTTGCAAAAACATAATAGAATTTTGCATTTTCTTTAACTCTTTAAATTTTTCACCTATTTCAAGAGCTTTTTTCATTGAAATGTTTTTAATTTGTGCTAAAGATGACGGACTCATTTCGATTATATCAAATGTCTGCTCTTTAAAAGTTTGAACGATATTTTTTGCAGTTACTGGGCCGACTCCTTTTATAAGTCCAGACGAGAGATATTTTTCTATGCCAGAAAGCGAAGTTGGCAAAACTACTTCGTAATGATTAAACGCAAATTGAAGACCGTATTTATTATTGTTTACAAACTCACCATCTAGTGTTAAGTTTTCGCCAATGTTTGCATTTACCAGTTTTCCAACACATGTGGTCAGTGCTCCTTTAAAATCTATCAAAAAAACAGTATAACCGTTTTCATCGTTACGAAATATAATTTCTTCAATTGGTCCTTCAATAGTCATAGTTATATTTTAATATTTAATTTTCAAAAAAACAAGCAAAAACAGTTGCTTTGAATAAAAAATTGATTTATACTCTAAATGAGGTTTGAAAATATGATGAATAAAATCGGAGGCTTAATAGAACTTGAAGCCTTGCTTGAAAATATTTTGAAGAAAAAGTCTGAAAGGTCTTTTTTAAAACACAAAATCTTATATTTTGCATATCTTTATGAAAATTTATCAGTTGGAATGATTGTAGAAAAGTTGGGTATCAAAAAAACTAACTTTGCCTTGATTACAAAAGAGCTTCAAAATGAAGGATTGCTGACAATAAATCAATCACTTATGGATAAGAGATGTCATGTTTTAACGTTGACGGTTGAAGGTACAAATGCTTTGTATAAATATATTTCTTCAATAAACGACTTTGTCGGCTCTATTAGCGATGAAACAGTCCAAAGCATAAAAAAGCTTAATGAATATTTTAATAAAATTGTTTAAATTTTTTTTACGTTGAAACATATTTAACTTTAAAGAGACATTATAAAATAAAGGATAGATAAATGATAAAATTTTTTAATTCGTTAACAAGACAAAAAGAAGAGTTTATACCTTACGGAAAGGTTGTTAAAATGTATAGTTGTGGCCCTACAGTTTATTCTTATCCGCATATTGGAAACATGAGAGCTTACCTTTTTATGGACAATATTAGAAGGGTATTAAAGTATAACGGTTATGAAATAGATGGCGTTATGAATATCACAGATGTGGGGCATCTTACAAGTGATGCTGACGAAGGTGAAGATAAAATGCTTGTTGCTAGCCAAAGAGAACATAAATCACCTTGGGAAATAGCAAAGTTTTATACTGATATTTTTTTTAATGAAACAAAAAGATTAAATATAGATATGCCAGAGCATATTGCCCCAGCCACCAGCGTTATTGAAGATATTATCAAATTTGTGCAAGGATTGATTGATAAAGGTTATGCTTATATCACAAGTAAAGGTGTGTATTTTGATATTGAAAAATTTCCGGGATATGGCAAGCTTGGCGGTGCAGTAGATAGCAAAAAAGCAGGTGCTAGAATTGAAGTTGACGAGGAAAAGCATAACCCTTATGATTTTGTGCTTTGGGTAAAAGCACCAAAAGAACATATTATGCAGTGGGATAGTCCATGGGGGAAAGGATATCCCGGTTGGCATATTGAATGTTCGGTTATTGGTAATAAATTTTTAGGCGAATATATAGATATTCATACTGGAGGTGTTGACCATAAAACTATTCACCATGAAAACGAAATAGCACAAAGTGATAGTTTATGTTCTCATCAAGTAGTGAAATTTTGGATGCATGTTGAATTTTTACAAGTCGACGGCGGAAAAATGGGTAAAAGCTTAAATAATATGTATACCTTAAATGATTTAAAAGATAGAGGCTTTGAAAGCGAAGATTTTAGATATTTTTATTTCAATGCGCACTATTCTAAACAACAAAATTTTACATTTGAAGCTTTAAAAGGCGCACAGAATGGCTTAAAAGCATTCAAAAACTTGGTTTTGTCGCATAAAAATGCAGGCGGACAGGTTAATCAAGACAAAATTCAACTATATAAAGAAGAATTTTTACAAGCTATAAACGATGATTTGAATATGCCAAAGGCTCTTGCAGTTTGTCAAAAAATGCTAAAAGAAGAAAAAAGTGACAATATTTATCAACTTATGTTAGATTTTAACAGAGTTTTAGGATTTAATTTTGATAAAGAAGAAAAAATACCCGATGAAATCTTACAGCTCGCAATGTTAAGATGGCAAGCAAAACAGAACAAAGATTTTGCTAAAGCAGACAGTTTGCGTCAAGAAATTTTGGATAAAGGTTATGTGATAAAAGATAGCAAAGAAGGCTATGTAGTAAACAAGGCTTAAAAACCAAAATCGTTTTTGTTGCGCTTTCAATTTTCGAATAGTCGAAAATAAACATTTAGAAAATATGCATACTTTCTAAATGTTTGCCCGCATATTCTAGCGGGCGAGAAAGCGCAGTTTGAATCGAAATACTTTGAATTGAAATACTTTGAATTGAAATACTTTAAATCGAATAACTTTAAATTAAAGTAGTTTAAATTGAAAAGCTATTTATAAAACATTTCAAATTTTTTGTTTTATAATTTATATCTATATCTCAAATGGTTTAAAAGATTTTTTAAGCCATTTTATTTTTAAAAAATGCAAATTGCTTGATTTAAAAATATAAAATATTTATAATTAAATTATAATGACAAAGATTAAAAGGAACTAACTATGGATAAAAATTATACACCTGAACTTTTTGAAAAAGAAATTTATCAGAATTGGTTAAATAAAAATTATTTTACTTCAAATGCAGACAGCAGAGAACATTATAGTATAGTTATGCCACCACCAAATGTAACAGGAAAAGCGCATGTGGGTCATGCTTTAAACAATACTATTCAAGACATTTTGATTAGAACAAAAAGAATGAAAGGGTTTAATACTCTTTGGATTCCGGGTACTGACCATGCAGCCATCGCGACAGAAGAAGTCTTAGCAAGAAAATTGCGTCACGATGGACTAAAAAAAGAAGATGTTGGCAGAGAAAAGTTTTTGGAAATGGGTTGGCAATGGTATAAAGAATATGGAAATATTATTGTTGACCAGCTTAAGAATTTAGGGATATCTTGTGATTGGTCAAGACTAGCTTTTACTATGGACGAAAATCTGAATAAAGCTGTTAAACATGTTTTTTGTCAATATTTTAATGAAGGTTTGATATATAAAGGGAAAAGAGTTGTAAATTACTGTCCAAACTGCAAAACAACTATTTCGGATAACGAAAATGTGCATATTGACCAAAATACTTATCTTTGGTATATCAAATATCCTTTTGCAGATGGAAGTGGATATGTTACAGTTGCGACAACAAGACCTGAGACTTTATTTGGCGATACAGCCGTTGCAGTCAATCCAAACGACCCTAAATACAAAGACAAAATAGGAAAAGATTTGATTTTGCCACTTGTTAATAAAAAAATAAAACTTATTGGAGATGAATACTGCGAGATGGGTTTTGGTACGGGAGCGGTTAAAATAACTCCTGCGCACGACCCTAATGATTATGAAGTAGGGCTAAGACACAACCTTGATGTCATCGTTTGTATAGATGATGATGGACTTCTTAATGAAAATGCTGGGCAATTTGAAGGCATTGACAGAATTAAGGCAAGACCTATGATTGAAAAAGCTCTTGAAGAAGGGGGATATCTTGTAAAAAAAGAAAAATATAAAAATCAGGTAGGCACTTGTGAGCGTTGTCATAATTTTACTGAACCAAAAATCTCTACACAATGGTTTGTAAAAATGAAAGAGCTTGTAAAGCCTGCCATTGAAGCTGTTAAAAAAGGAGAGATAAAGTTTCACCCAAAAAGATATGAAAAAACTTATTTAAATTGGCTTGAAAATATTCAAGATTGGTGCATATCTCGTCAAATTTGGCTCGGGCATAGAATTCCAGTTTATACTTGTGAACATGGTCATATGTTTGCAAGTGAAACTGAACCTTGCAAATGTCCTCAATGTGGAAGTGAAAAACTAGAACAAGAACAAGATGTTCTTGATACTTGGTTCTCATCTGCTCTTTGGCCTTTTTCAACACTTGGTTATCCAGAAAAAACTGAAGATTTAAAATATTATTATCCAACATCTGCACTTGTAACTGGTTATGATATTATTACTTTTTGGGTATCAAAGATGGTCTTCTCTGGTCTTAAATTTATGGGACAAGTTCCGTTTAAAGATGTAGTTATAAATGGTATTGTAAGAGATAGCAAGGGTGTAAAAATGGCTAAGCATTTAGGAAACGGTATTGACCCTATGGATATGATTGCCAAATATGGTGCTGATGCTCTTAGGCTTTCACTAATAAATGGTATGAGTATGGGTACCGATTTAAAATATGGTGAGGACAAGGCAAAAGAGGCAAAAATATTTATAAACAAATTATACAATGCAAGTAAATTTGTATTAGCAAATTTGCAAGATTTTCAAAAACAAGATCTTAATAAACTAAATCTTGATGAAAAAGATAAATGGATTATTTCTGAACTTGATAAACTTATTAAGTCAGTTGATAAAAATATGGATAGATATGCTTTGGGCGTTTGCGCTAGCAATTTGATTGAATTTACAGTGCTGAAATTTTGCGACTGGTATATCGAACTTGCCAAAATATCTTTACACGGAGAAGACCAAAATAGAAAGCAAACAACACAAAACGTGCTACTTTATGTGTTAACGGCTATCCTAAAACTTTTCCACCCTTTTATACCATTTGTGACCGAATATATTTATCAAGAGTTGCCAGTGCATGATGAAAGCATTATGATAAGCTCTTATCCTACTAAAAGCAATTTGAAAAATTTGCAAAACAATTTTGAAGTGGTGATATCTTTAGTTCGAGACATAAGAAATGCTAGAGCTAAATATAACTTACCTGACAATGTTAAAACATCTTTACTATTTAAGCTCTCACCAAACGACAAGATTATTCATAATTATTTGCATGAAATTTGTAAACTTGCATTTGGCAGTGAATATCAACTGATAGAAAAACAGCCTGAAGAAAATTGTGTAAAATTGATAACGGGAGATAGTCAAGTCTTTATCCCTATGGGACAAATTGTTGATAGCGAAAAAGAAAAAGAGAAAAAAGCACAGGAAATAGCAAAATTAAATTTTGAAATTGAGCGTTCTTTAAAAATGCTTTCAAACCCGGGATTTACAAGTAAGGCACCTAAAGATTTGATAGAAAAAGAAAAAGAAAAACTTGAAAAAAATAAAACTTTGCTAAGAAAAGTTATGGAAAGTTAGGATATTTTAAATAATGGAAGGTTAAATGAAAAAAATCCCTTACAAAAATTTAACTAAGTCTAATAAAATTTTTAGAATTGTAAATATAGCAATAATGTTTCTTCTTTGTGCTATATGTGTTTCACTTGCGCTATATTATGGTTTGGTCTATGACCCAAATAATCGAATTATTCCTTCCATTTGCATTGCTGTTTTGGCTTTGATACCTGCAATAATCGAAGTAATATTTCGTTGTAGAATTAACAATGTTATCTTTATTGCAATAGAAATTTACTTGATTTTTGCTGGTTTAATTGGCAGTGTATTAAATGTTTATTATTTAGTAAGTTGGTATGATATTGTAATTCACATTTTAATGGGTTACATCGTCGCAATCTGTGGAATATTTGTTATTTCAAGGCTTGGCAATTATAATAAGATGAATATATTTTTAGTGGCAATATTCTGCGTTTGTTTTTCGCTTGCTATTGAAGTGATTTGGGAAATATTTGAGTGGGGAGCAGACAACCTTTTTAATCAAACAATGCAAGGGGAAAAGTTGCCAAGTTATAATCAACCTTTAGTTTGGGACACAATGATAGATTTAGTTTGCAATACTTCTGGAGCAATTATATTTTTTATCCATTATATGCTTGGCAAGTTTTCTAAATGTTCTTTGGGTATGAAATTTATTGAAAAAAATTTAGCTTTTAAAAATGATGAAAATTTAATTTCTTCTGCTGAGGTAAATTTGAAAACGGAAGATGTATCTAAAAATTGTAATTGTGATAAAATTTCAGAGGAAACAATTGAAAAAACATCAGATTTAACTAAGACGCAAAAAAAATATAAAAAGAAAAAATAAATAAAAAAACATTAGCAAATGCTATAATAAATATAGTTTAGCTAATGTTTTTTTTATTTTAGTTATTTAATTTTTATTAGTTTATTCGTGTCTTAAAGATTCAACTGGGTCAAGTTTAGCTGCTTTAGACGCTGGATATAATCCTGCTAAGATACTTATTATAACGCTTAGTAGCAGTGCTAAGGCAAAATAATACCAACGAAAAGAAAGAGGAGCAAAACCTAACAATGAATTAAAGAGTAAAATTAAAATCCCGCCAACGACAGCAGAGAAAACAATTCCAACAAATCCGCTAAATAGTCCTATCAAAAAGCTTTCTGTTGTAAATATTTTTTTTATGTCATGTTTGCGAGCCCCTATGCTTTTAAGAACTCCAATTTCCCTAGTTCGCTCAGAAACACTCATATATAAAACAACTAAAATCATTATCATTGCTACTATCAAAGATATGCCTGCTATTATTGCTAGAGCAACAGAGAATGTTGACATCATTTCGCTAAACATATTTGCCATTTGATTTTCAACTGAACCTGTATAATTGTCTGTAGTTGACAAGAAATTGTTTATGATATTTGTTGTGTTTTCGTTGTCAGTATTTATGTACAATGCAGTAGGGGATAAAGTTGCACCTTGCTCATTTACCAAAGATTCTAAATAATCATAATCAATATATAAAATTAACGAATCTTTAAACATATTTACATTTACGATACCAGTAATTTTGCATTTTTGCTGTATGTTTACTAAAACATCATTGATAGAATAGTTTACATTTACTGTAACAATTTTTCCTAATGCTTCTTCTATACTTTCAAGACCCATTTCGGTTGCAATTTTTGAAGAAAGCATAACTTCGCCAACTGTTTCTCCGGTTTCTTCATCTAAACTTTCACCTTTGCTAAGTTTTCCAGCCAGTAGTTGTTCCTCACCATAATAGGGTGGAGTAGAGTAAAGATAAAATATATCTGATTTTTTTGTATCTTCTCCGAGTTGAAATTCTATGTTTGCATTTCCAGCCGATGCACTTGTCATTATTGAATATCCTTTGCCAAGCTGCTCTTTATTTACTGTATAGTCAATTTCAGAATGTTGTTGTGACAAATATGTATTTATTTGATTTACCACTTCATCTATCTCTTCATCAGTAAATGATTGTGGCGAAATCAAATCCATAATTGCTCCCATTGGATTGTCCGCTGAAGAAGTCTTTTTGTTTATTGTAACTATGGTTGGACTTGAATAAGAGCTAGCAAGAGAGTCTATGTAACTTGTTAAACCTGATCCAAATGCAAGCATTAGTATCATTGAGATTAACGATATTGTTACCCCCAATGCCATTAAAAAGTTCTTTGTTCTGCTTGCCCACATATTATGCAAAGATAACCGAAGGGCAGAGATGAAAGATAAATGTTTTTCTTTTTTCTTTACGTTTGCATTTGAATCTGTTGTAACTAATTTGTCTTGTTTTAAATTATCTTTTTTGTAGTTTTCGTTCTGTCGGTCGTCAACTATTTTTCCATCAGCAATTTCCACTATTCTAGAAGAAATGCTTGCGACTTTTTCTGAGTGCGTTACCATAATTACAAGTTTGCCTTCATCTGCGATTTCTTTCATTATGTTTAAAATCTGCAGTGTTGTTTGGCTATCTAATGACCCGGTTGGTTCATCTGCTAAAATGATATCTGGGTCATTCATAAGCGCTCTAGCTATTGCGACTCTTTGTTTTTGACCGCCAGAAAGTTGAGTCGGTTTTTTCTTTAATTGATTTTCAAGACCAAGTTTTTTTAAAATTGCTTTTGCTTTTTCGAGTTTTACGCTTTCTTTTACATCAGATAGTGTAAGCGCTATTGTAACATTATCAAGTATAGAAAGGTGGGGAATAAGATTGAAAGACTGGAAGACAAAACCTATTTTTTTCTTTCGATAATCATCAAGTTGTTTTTCTTTAAATGTTTTAAGATCTATTCCTCCAATTTTTATCTCTCCGCTATAATCAGAGTCAAGTCCTCCAATCAAATTCATAAGCGTGCTTTTTCCACTTCCACTTTCTCCAATTATGGATACTAGCTCTCCTTTGTCAAATGATACACAGATATCGTTTAAAGCATTAAATTTAGTTTTGTTTGATAAATTATAATCTTTATAAACATGGTTAATTTCCAGCTCTTTCATCTATTCTCCTTATTTTAAAAATTTTCTCCTGTTTCAAATTGGCTAGTGTATAATTCTTTATATGTGCCATTTTTCTTTAAAAGCTCATCATGTTTTCCAATCTCGACTATATTGCCATCTTTCATAACTATTATTTGGTCTGCATTTTTAATTGTTGAAAGTCTATGAGCAATTACGAAACTAGTTCTGCCCTTTGTGAGTCTATCCATTGCGGTCTGAATTAAAATTTCTGTTCTAGTGTCAACTGAGCTTGTAGCTTCATCAAGTATCAACATTGGTGCATTTTGAACCATTGCACGAGCGATGGTTAGCAGTTGTTTTTGCCCAGCACTGATATTTGTCTCTTCATTCAAAACCATATCGTAGCCTTTTGGCTCTGTTCTTATAAAATGATCCACATTTGCCATTGTGCAGGCTTTAACAATTTCTTCATCAGTTGCATTTGGGTTGCCAAAAGCAATGTTTTCTTTGATAGTTCCTTCAAAAAGCCATGTGTCTTGCAAAACCATTCCAAAGAGTGAACGAACATAAGTTCTGTTCATTGTGTTGGTTGGAATGTCATCGATTAGTATTTGTCCGCTGTTGACTTCATAAAATCTCATTAAAAGATTGACAATCGTGGTCTTTCCTGCACCGGTCTGACCTACAATAGCGATTTTTTGTCCGGGCAGGGCAGTGAAATTGAAATTGTGAATTATTTCTTTGTCAGGATTATAACCAAAACTTACATTTTTAAATTCGACTTTTCCTTTAATTTTTTCTATTGTCACATTTTTTTCGCTTTCATCTGGTTCATCTTTTTCACTTATAAACTCAAAAACTCTTTCAGCTGCAGCAACTGTAGATTGCAATGTGCTTGAAACAGATGCGAGTTGAGAAATTGGTTGGTTAAACAATTTTGTATATGACATAAATGTGATGATTGTTGCAAGAAAGGTTATGTCATTGTTTTTTAATGCAATATAACCGCCCATTAAGCATATAAGCACATAAACAATGTTGCTTGAAAAAACAACCATAGGGTGCATAATTCCTGAAAAAAACTGTGCTTTTCTGGCAGAAACTTGCAAATTTTTGTTGATTTTTTCAAACTCTGCTTGAGATTTTGCTTCGCCGTTGAAAGCTTTGACAACATTATGCGCTGAAAAATTTTCTTCTATATAACCATTTACATCACCTAAATATTTTTGCTGTCTTACGAAATATTTTTGATTGTTTTTAACTACAATGAAAATAGTTATTAAAGCTATTGGAATTTGCAAAAGTGCAATAAGAGTAAGTTGCCAATTTAGTGTAAACATAATCACAGGAATTCCAATAATAGTTACAGTTGATGTAATAAGTGAAGACATTGTGCTTTGCAGAGTGTTGCCAACCGTGCTTACATCGTTTGTAACCCTTGAAAGAACATCTCCATAACTATGTTTGTCAAAATAGTTTAGCGGAAGTTTGTTGATCTTTTTGATTATATCGCTACGCATTTTTTTAGCAAGCATAACAGATACTTTTGACATACAAAAACCTTGAAAATAGTTTAGTATGCTAGCCAAAACATAAATGCCGACAATCAGTAAACCGATTTTTGTAATTTGTGAAACTTCATAATTTTGACCAAAGATTAGCGTCATCAACTGATTTAATATACGAGGCCCTAAAATATTCAAAACGGTGGCTATGACTGCAAAAATAACAGCTACAACTAAAAGAGCTTTATATCTTCCTAAATTTTTAAAAAGCATTTTTGTTGTACCACGAAAATCTTTTGCTTTGTACATTGAGCGAGAGGTTGTTATATTGTTTTTCATTTTTGTAGTTCCTCCTCTGAAAGTTGCGATAGGGCAATCTCGCGATACACTTTACATTTTTTAAGTAATTCTTTGTGTTTTCCTTTTCCTACCATTTTCCCTTTATCTAGCACAATAATTTGATCAGCATGCATTATTGTACCTATTCGCTGAGCGACTATAACTTTTGTTGTGTTTTTAAATTCCCTATTTAAGTTTTCTCTTACTATTTTGTCGGTTTTATAGTCAAGAGCTGAGAAACTATCATCAAAAATTAAAATATCTGGATTAGTGATTATTGCTCTAGCAATAGAAAGTCTTTGCTTTTGTCCGCCTGAAACATTTTTTCCGCCCTGTGAAATGTGATAGTCAAGACCATTTGGTAAATCGTACACAAAGTCAGACTGAGAAATTTCTATAGCCTTTTTTACTTCTTCGTCGGTTGCATTTTCTTTTCCATATTTAATATTTGATTTGACTGTACCACTAAACAAAATCCCTTTTTGTGGAACATATCCGATGATTTTATGAAGTTCGTGCATTTTGTAATTTTTGACATTTTGTCCATTTACAAGTATTTCGCCGTCAGAGCAATCATAAAATCTTGGGATTAAGTTTATTAGTGTGCTTTTCCCACTTCCAGTCGAACCAATAAATGCGACTGTTTGCCCTTGTTTTACTGTAAAAGAAATGTTTTCTAACACATCTGCGTCGGCATCTGGATAGCGGAAAGAAACATTTTTAAATTCTATTGTCCCTTTATTGTCATTTGATTTTTCAATTTCTCCATCTTTTAGACTTGTTTCAGTTTGTAATATTTCGTTTATTCTCTTCGCGCATACAATTCCACGAGGTACTAACATAAATAAAAATGACAATGAGGTAAAGCTCATAATTATAAAAATAGAATACTGAGTAAAGGCGCTTATCACCAACAATAGTTGAGGATTTTGTTCAGCAAGCAAGCCTATTATCCAAACTATTGCAAGAGTGGTACCTTGCATTATAAAAGTCAAACTAGGTTCGATAAGCATTAAAACTTTATCTACAAAAAATTCAAGTTTAGTAAATCTTTTGTTTACTTGTTCAAACTTTTCTTCTTGTTCTGCTTCAGCTCCAACAGCTCTTATTACTTTAAGACCAGTCAAGTTTTCTCGTGTAACCATATTTAATTTATCTGTGCCTGTTTGGATTTTTTTAAATTTCGGTAGCACAAGAATAGTAATTGTAAAAACAACTAAAATGATTGCTAGAACTGAAATAACATTAACCCAAGATAATGTTCCTGCTCCATAATCTCGTGACAAAGAAACAATTTTTATAATTGCGAAAACAGCCGTTAGTGGAGCGGTAAAACCCATTGTAATTATCATCGTGTAAACTTGTTGGAGCTGTGTAAGGTCATTTGTAGAACGGGTGATCAATGAAGGAATTGAAAATTTATTTATTTCAGTTTCAGAAAAATCGTTAACTTTTCCAAAAACTTTGCTTCTTATCCTAGCTATAAGAGATGAGACTATTACAGATGCGAGATACTGAGCTATAATTGCGCTTCCTACAACACCTACGGCAAGCAAAAGCATTTGCATACAAGTCCAAACGATATCTTGCCAATATGGCGATATCTCGGGCATTGAAAGATACTGGCTAATCTTAATTGTATATTCTGGTATAGTTATATTGCACCAAACTTGAAGAGCGACAAAGGCCAATGCAGCAACAAGCAAAATCCATTCTTTTGTTTTTAAATATTTAAGTAATCTTATCATTATTTCTTCTCCATATTATTTATGATTATTTGTGCTTTTTGCGATATAGATTTTATTACATTTTTAGCAATATTCAAATCTTTTTTAGGAATATTTTCTATAAGTTTATTGTGCCAAATTGTAGAATATTTTTCAAACTTCTCTGCAATCAATTTACCTTGCTCGGTTAGAACGAAATTTTCTTCCGTAGATGATATAAGCTTTTTGTCTAAAAGCTCTTTGACAACTCTATGAGTGTAACTCTTGTCGCAGTTTGCAATCTTTGATAGTGATGATTGTCTTAACTTAGTCTCTTTAAACAAAATATGCAAAAATTGAGTTTGACCTGCGGTCACATTATTACCTTTCAATTTTTCATTCATAAAGGTTTCAAAAGATTTTTTTAATGAAAATATATAATTTTTTAGTTCTGAAGTCTTTGCGTCCATTTTTTCTCCATTAGTTAATAGTATATGCAACTATGGTTGACAAGTCAACCGACATCTTGAATTTTTGCAAAAAAATTTTTAAAATTATTTGCATAGCATGGACAAGTGTGCTATATTATATCTTATACTTAACACGTTATAAAGCACTGTTCATATTAACATTTGGAGGGTATTTATGTGGTTTAAAAGAAAGGAAAAAGTTGTTGATCCTATAATTCATGATGAAGAATCTAATTTTTCACTTTCTAGTGGTGTGCATATTTTGAATAAATGCAATAATGTTTCACTAAGTGGAAATGCTATTGTTCTTGAAAGTTTCGATTGCTCTTTTAATGAAATAACTGGAAAAGCAAAAGTTCAAATGGTGGAAAACGCAGATATCACTTTGTTGTCAGGCAAGGCAAAAATTGGACTTTTTAAAAGTGGAAAAATTACGGTTGTTGAGGGGAAAAGTTCAATCACCACTATCAACAACTGCGTTATAGACTATGTGCGCGGAAAATCTTCAATAGGTACTATGAATGGCGGATTTATTCGTTTTGTAGATGATAAAGCTGAGCTTGCAACTATGACTCAGGGCGAAGTTATGTTTGTCAGAAATCGTGCTAGAGTTGTTACAATGATTGATGGTAAAATTACCGGTATTTTTAATAATGCAAAACTCGTTAGTATGCTAAATGGAAGCATAACTTATCTTTTGAATGAAGGCAAAATTGGCACTGTCAATAATGGTAATATTGAACTTATTGCCGATAATAGTGAAATATCTACATTTAATAAAGGGAAAATAGATCAAATGCTCGGCAAAAGCATAATTTCTGCTAGCATGGATGGCGAGATTGGGTATCAAGATAAACAAACTATAATCTTGTATTCGCCTGCTGAAAGCGCCAAGAGAATGGCTGAATATAAGCAAGTTAAAGAAGAGACAAAACAAGAAGTTGAACAAAATTCAGTTATCTCTGAGTCTATCAAAGAGAAAGTGGAAGATGATAATAAATCTTACAATAAAAGCTTAACGAAAAGAGTCGAAGATGAAGTTACTGCTCAAGATGAGTCTGAGAAAAAAGAAGAAAAAGTAACTAAAGAAGAAAAATCTGAAAAACCTAAGAAAAAATCAAAGCCGAAACAAATGAAAATTGATGATATTACTTAAATTTAAGAGGAACTAAATGGAAATTTTTTGGCATTCTTTGTTGCATGCCCTAGAAGATACTGCAATCATTATTCCGATCTTGTATCTTGCATATCTTTTGGTGAGCTACTTCTCGCATAATGACAATCAAAGATATTCAAAAATTTTGCACCACACAAATAAGGCAGGGCCGGTTGTTGGTGCTTTTTTGGGTTGTATTCCACAATGTGGTTTCTCTTCTGTTATGAGTGACCTTTATTCAAAAAAAATTATATCTATTGGCACATTACTTGCAGTTTTTATAGCCACTAGTGATGAAGCAATTCCGCTTATGATAGCAAGCCCTGAATTTATTCCAGATTTGCTTTGGCTTATACTAATTAAATTTGTATACGCTATAATTATTGGATATTTTGTAGATGGACTTATAAAACTATTTTCAAAAAAGAAAGTAAAACTAAATGAATATCATGATAAATTTGATAAAATAAAAAATGAAAATTGTCAAAATTCAATTCCTGCGGATACACAAGTTGAAGAAGATCATTGCGAGTGTGAAAGTTGTGATTGTGGACATGACGAACATAAACTCGAGGATAAAAACGATTCAAAAAAACATGATCACAAACACAATCATTGTCATTGTTGTGCAACAAATATTTTCCTAGATGCATTAAAACATACGGCAATCATTGTAGCTTATGTATTTGTAGCGACTTTAATTATAAACTTGATTGAAGGTTATGCAGGGGGACTTGACCCATTAAAGTCAATATTTACAGATAATGTCTATCTTCAAATTTTGCTTGCCTGCCTTATAGGCTTATTGCCTAATTGTGCCGCGTCTGTTTTCTTGGTTGAACTTTTTATGGAAGGTGTACTTTTGTTCCCTGCTTTAGTTGGGGGATTGTGTGCAGGAGCTGGTGTTGGGCTAGTTGTGCTTTTTACTACAAAATATAAAAAAACCTTTAATAACATTTTAATTACATTATCTTTGTATACTTTTGCTGTCGTTGGTGGAATTTTAACTTCACTAATATTTTAAAACAAATTAAATATAATGACTATATTTTTAATTTTTAGTTGAAATCTACAAAAGTTGTCATTTTTAGACAGTTTTTTCAAAAATCGCGTCGAAAAGACGCGATTTTTGTATTATTTTACAAAAAAACTTGACTTATTTACAAAATTCATATATATTAACTTTGAGCCATAGGAGGTTTTCGTGTTGACGGAATTAAATCAAAATAAAAAAATTGAGTTAGAAGTAAAGAAACTTGGTATTTTTGAATTGAGAGGACTCGCACGAGAAGTGGGAGTGTCTTCGCCGACTACAAAAAAGCGAGAAGAACTCATAGAAAATATTTTAGATAGAATTTATAGCGGGCAACTTGACGATGTCGTTGTAACTAAAAAAGGCAGACCTTATAAAAAACTTGCTGTTGTTGATAACATTTTAAACAGCATGACTTTGCAGGATCAATTTGTTAATCAATCGAGACCTTTAAGTTATGAAGATATTTTGTCTTTTGCACAAGTTATGCCAGTGGTAAGCAATGTTGGCAACGAATTTGGTTTTTTTGATGGTGTAGTCCGAAAAAATTGCAACAGTGATTTATATATGTTTTATGATAACAAAACTTCGCAAGCAATTTTTATACCCAACGAGCTTAAATTTGTTGAACTCGTAGAAAACGGAGATTATATAGAGTGCAAGGCTAAAAGAATAAATAGTAATCAATTTTTTGCTACAGAAATAATTAAAATAAATGATATCGAAGCAAAAAATTATAAATATAACAAGATCGATTTAGGTGAGCAAATAATTTCTTCAGAATTTTTGCCTTATGATGATAAGAAAGTTTTTGTGGGAAGAAGAAACTTGGTAATTTTGAAAGAGAACTTTTACGAAAACACATCTTTTGACGCATTAAACAATTTTGCTCTAAAAAACAAATATAAAATTGTTTATTTATCATTAAATTCTTCTATCGAAGACCAAATTAAATTGCGTTCTATTAAAGGACAGGTGCTAAGCACTAAGTTTGATGATCAGAGCATTCAAAGTTTAAATAAAGTTATTGACTGTATCAACTTATGTGAAAATTTACTATCTCGAGGAGAAAAAATTTTGCTAGTTGTTCCAGACATAATCAATGTAGTTAGAGCACTTGATTATTGTTTTATAAATGAATCTAAAATGTATGGACATAGTATGCAAAGCATTATTTTAATGCAAAAACTTTTGTCGTTGGGTCGCGTTTATCAAGCGGGAGCAAACATTACTTTGCTTGTTGGTTGTGATGAAATTGATAAAAACGACGAATTTGTTACAAATCAATTATATAAAATATGTAAGTTGATTTAATAAATCACTAAGTGCTTTATCTTAAATTAACTTTTGTTTTATGAGGATAACTAAGAAACTTTTTTTAATAACAAATAATAAAAGGCGATAAAAACGAAATATATTTGATTTTTCGTCTTTTATTTTTTTTTGATTATATTTGACTTTTATAAAGATTGTACATAAAATATAATTATGTTACTAAATATTCTATTCGGTTTTACTTCTCATTCATTTTTCATTTTTGGATTAGAAATAACATATTATGGTTTTATTATCGCCATCGGTATGGCGCTAGGTGTTTTGCTTGCTTGTAAAAATGCTAAACTAAGAGGGTTGACTTCTGATGATTTTGTTATTGCAGCATGTTATGTTTTACCTCTAGCTATCATTGGTGCAAGGCTGTATTATGTAATTTTTAGTGGGCAAAGTTACACTTTTACTGAAGTATTTCGCATCTGGGACGGAGGTATGGCAATTTATGGTGGCGTTATAGGCGGAGCTATAGGCGTTACTCTTTTTTGCCTTATACATAAGAAAAATTTTCTAGATGTTGCAGATGTTGTTGCTCCAAGTTTAATCTTAGGGCAGGCTATTGGAAGAATAGGCTGTTATTTTGCTGGTTGCTGTTATGGAATTGAGGTTACCAATGAAAATTTGATGTGGTTTCCTTTGTCCACTCAAATAAATGGAGTTTGGCATTTGTCTACTTTCTTTTATGAAAGTCTTTGGGATCTAGCAGTTTTCGTAATCTTACTTGTTTTACTTAGAAAAAATAAATACCGCTATCGAGGAACTTCTATTGCTCTATACTTTATCCTTTATGGAACAGGAAGGGCATGGATTGAAGCGCTGAGAGGAGATAGTCTTTATATAGGAGCTATAAAAGTTAGTCAACTTTTAAGTATTTTATTGATTGTCGGTGGGCTGATACTGATTTTTATCAATTATTTATTTGTAAAAAAAGGTAAAGCACGAGAAATTAAAGATTTGCAACCTATTTGGGCTGAAAGCTTGGAAATTGCTAAAGCAAAACGGACGGCAGAGAAAAAAGAAAAGTTACACAAAAGACAAGAAAAACAATCGGATAAAAAAGATGATAAAAGTTAGTTTAAACTTATAAAAACTATTTAATATGGGCAAATTATATATGTGAAAGGACGAATATTTGGTTTAAAAAAATCATCACTACTTAAAACAGCTTTTGCTTTAAGCGTTATTTTGTTTTGTTTGTCTACTATATTTTTTATATTTTTTTCATCTTTCAAAGACTTATGGTTCTTTGCTTTTTTGATTGAAGCTGGGATTTGTGTTTTTCTTAGAGGCGCTTTTTTAAACATAGATAGTTCTTTTTATTTTGGCAGTGTAATGTGCAATTTAGGCATATTTTATTTTTATGCATTTTTCATTAAAATAACATATATTTATCCTTCTTTCATTTTGCTAAGCCTTGCTTTTTCATCACTTGTCTCATTTGCTTTTTTTAATAATAAATTACATGCAAAATCTTCTACATTTTTTCTTTTTTCATCATTATTCACTTTTTTCTTTCAAATAAATATACTTCCTTTAGCTTTTTTTGTTGCAATTATTTGTTTTAGTGTGCTAATATTTATCTTGAGCACTTTATGCTAAAAATATGGGGGAATTATGTTTTCAACAGAATTAAACGGTTATAATAAAAAGGAAGTTGATAAATATATCGCAAATTTAAAAGCTGACTATGAAGCTGTTATTATGGAAGAAAAATTAAAAGTTATTGAGTCCGAGCGAAAACTTTTAGATGCAAAAAAATATAGCACTGAAGTAGAAAATAGACAAAAAAACATCATTGCTGTTTTAGAATCTTATAAAAAATTTCAAGATGAAGGAAATAAAAATTTGGAATCTTTGCGGGGGACACAATTTAAACTTGTTTACCAACATATTTTAGCCTTTTTTGATGAACTAAAAAGCAAATATCCGGGAATAGAGCATAATGATTCTTACCAAGAATTGTTGCAAGACATATCTAAAATCTTGAATCAAAATGGTAAAGATAATAATTTTCCAAAAAATTCTTCTTTAGAAAATGATAGTATGAGAATTCTTTTAAACAAAATTAGATATTATAAAAAAGGCTCATCTGATGTTGTACGCGAAGTTCACATTGAACGCAGTGGAAAAAATTTAATTAAACCAGTTACTGAAATGAAACTGCAGGACGGTGATAATTATGATACTTTGGTAGATAAATTTTTAAGTACAAAACCTGAAGAAAACGACCGAAGCATGAAAATTCAGTCAAGCGGATTTGATTTGAAAGAAGCAGTCAGTCCTACCGCAAGTCTGGAAGAAATTATGAAGGCTTTTGACTTTTTTAATGATGATGACAGTCAAGGGCAATGAAAAGCGCACAAAAAAACTCATAAGAATAGTCTTATGAGTTTTTTAAACGCATTTATGCGTTGCAAGCTTAGACAAGCTTGCTTGTGCGCTTTAAAACCTTAAAACACCGCCTGATACAGTTAAAACTTCACCAGTTATAAAAGAAGAATTTTCGGTGGACAAGAAGAAAACTGCATCAGCAATATCTTTTCCTTGGCCAATTCTTGCAAGGGGAGTCATTGAAACCGCATGAGCTTTTTCTTCATCGGTGAAATGGGCGGTCATTTTGGTATCAATATATCCAGGGGCGATGGCGTTAACTCTTATTTTAAATGGAGCTCCTTCAACAGCAAGGGCTTTAGTTAATCCTATTATCCCTCCTTTTGTTGCGGAATAAACAGCTTCACAAGGACCACCGTTAATTCCAAATATAGATGAAATATTTACTATAGCGCCGTGTTTTTGTTTTAAAAATCTTTTGAAAGCTTCTTGATTGCAAATTATTGTTCCTCGTAAATTGGTTTTTAATAGAGTATCTATACTTTCCATAGAAACATCTATTAAAAGAGACTCTTTATCAGCCTTTCCTGCGTTACAAACTACAGCATCAATATATTCAAAATCAGAGAAAACTTTGTTAAAAGTTTCCCTTACCGATTGCTCGCGAGTTAAGTCCATGTAATAAGCTTTAAATTTTACATCATATTTTTCGCATTCCTTTTTAAGATTGTTGATTTCTCCATTTAAAAAAGTCGTTGCAATATTGTATCCTTCACTTGCAAACTTTAAAGCAGTGGCGCTTCCTATTCCGCCAGAGCCACCCGTAATAAAAACTGTTTTTCGTAGCATGAAACTCTCCTTGATAAATTATAGCATACAAAGTGCTTTAAACAAATTATTTTATTAAAAAAGAAAAAAAATATTTTGATAAAATATTCCTATATGTTATAATCTAAACATGATTAAAAATAATAAAACTACTAAAGAGTTAATTATTGATGTTGATTGTGGAAAAACGACTGAAGATGACTTAGCATTATGTTACGCTTTTGCTGAAAAATCTTTGCACGTAGATGCTGTCACTCTTGCACCATATAAAGATCGAATTGTTGATAGAGAAAATGCACAGTTAGAAAATGAATTAGAAATACATAGATTGTTTAGGTATATAGGTTTTAAAAATTATGATAATTGTTACAGGGGTGGTAAGGCCTTTTGTGATGAACTTAATTTTGAAAAATCTCCGGCTGTAGACAAAATTATATCGCTTGCTGTAAAAAACAAAATAACAATTGTTTGCCTTGGCAGTTTAACAAATGTTGCGGTTGCAATTTCAAATAAACCAAATATATCTAAAAATTTGGATATTTTATGGCTAGGATTGCGACATGTTTTTCATGATGAGTTTTCTGATTTAAATTATACAACTGACAAAAAAGCATTTGAGATTGTGGCAAAATCTGATGCTAATTTGACAATTTTTCCAAGTTATATTGGGAAGTTGTTTAGCGTCTCTTATAATAAAATGAAAGAAGATATTTGCATTAACCATTTAGGCAATTATTTATATAGAAGGCTTACTGAAAAAATTGACTATAATCAAGAATTTTGTAGGTTGTATAGTTTGACACCAATCGCATATTTAATAAATCCTGATTTTTGCTATATAAAAAAATTGCCGGTTAATATATTGCTTAAAGATTTTCCTAAAACCTCAATGAATAAACTAGTCAATTATGTATATGACTTAAAATCTATAGAAAGTATTTGGAAAGACTTTTCTAAAAAGATAGAAAAACTTTCAAATAATTTCGCACCAGTAAATTATTTTTTCACTTCTGATACGCATTTAAATGATGGCCGAAAATATAAATTGCGACAATTTGGTTTTAAAACAAAGGAAGAGATGGCAGACACTATTATAAAGAATTGGAACAGCGTAGTGTCAAGCAAAGATATAGTGTATCACCTCGGTGATTTTGGTGATTATGATTTGGTTAAAAAATTGCACGGAAAAATATATTTAATTTGCGGTAATCATGATATTGACTATATGAATAAAAACGCATTATCGTTTGATGAATTTAGAGAAAAACTAAAATCTTTAGGTTTTGCAGATGTTTACAAAGATGGGGTTATGCTAGATAAAAAAGTTTTTGGCCGAGATATTTATATGAATCATTTTCCATCAAAAACCAAGCCGGGCATTGTTAATTTCTTTGGACATGTTCACAGTCTTAAACCATTGAAAAAGATGGGAGTAAATGTCGCTTCAAACTATCATAAAAGCACTCCAATAAGTAAAAATGATATGATGTATTTTATTGATTTTGTCACAGATACTGAATGTGATGGAGATGCTCTTTCTTAAACATTTTATTATTCTATGCATAAAATGTTTTGTAGTTTGTAATATTTTGATTTTTAGGGGAAATTAAAAAAGAAATTTTAAGTTTTTAAAAAAATATTGTTTTTTTTCTTGACATAATTTACTTTTTATATTAAAATATCTTCGCAAACTACATCTCGGGGTGTAGCGCAGTTGGTAGCGCACGTGGTTTGGGACCATGGGGGCGGGAGTTCGAGCCTCTCCACCCCGACCAATCTTTCAATCTGTTTGCTGACTGTGGGCCTTTAGCTCAGTTGGTTAGAGCAACCGGCTCATAACCGGTCGGTCCGGGGTTCGAGTCCCTGAAGGCCCACCAAGACAAGCCTTTGAAAGAAAGTGTAGTTTTGTCCACATTATGTGGCTCGGTAGTTCAGTTGGTTAGAACGCCAGCCTGTCACGCTGGAGGTCGTGGGTTCGAGCCCCATTCGAGTCGCCAATTCCATTTGGAATTAGATTTGTTTTTTAAAAACAAATTTGCCCTGATAGCTCAGTCGGCAGAGCAAAGGACTGAAAATCCTTGTGTCGGTGGTTCGATTCCACCTTAGGGCACCAATTTGTGCCAAAGTGGAATTTGTCCACTTTGGTTACAAAGTAAATAAATTATGCTGGTGTGGCTCAATGGTAGAGCAGCTGACTTGTAATCAGCAGGTTGAAGGTTCGATTCCTTTCACCAGCTCCATAAAGCACCGATAAGGTGCTTAAATTTTATGGGTAGGTTGCAGAGCGGCCAAATGCAACGGACTGTAAATCCGTCGACTTCGTCTTCGATGGTTCGAATCCATCCCTGCCCACCATAGTTTAAATCGCTATAAGTCTTATA
>CALVNT010000004.1 GCA_944349925.1 uncultured Clostridia bacterium | reverse complement strand
TTTTCATAAATACCTCCTCTGCATTTATTGTACAATAAAAAATACAAGTGTGTCAAGAAAATTTATTCCATAAACATATATAGTTTCTATCACATTATCTTTTCTTCACCATTAAGCCAACTATTGAAAAAGCCTTCCAAATTTACCCAGAAGATTTAATAAAAGATGTAATTAACTTCGAAGAAGATGCGTTTTATATGAATATTTTTCAAAGTGGATTGAAAAATTAGGACAATGTTTAGTTTTTTTTATGATTTTTTCCTATTGTTAGCAATAAAAATGTCGATTTGGTTCAATTATTTATTTTTTAGTTTTTTCAATCAATTCTATTATTTTGTCGCAAGCGTCAAATGATTGCATTTTTTGCATATTCTTTTTGTATTTTTCTTTATTTTTAAATAAATTATCAAGTTTTATTAAAAAAAGCTTATCATCACAGTCTTCTTCTTCGACCATATCACAAAGATTTTGAGATTTAAATAGTTTCGCGTTTTCAATTTGGTCGCCTCTTGAACATCTTTTTGAAAGGGGAATTAAAAGCATAGGCTTTCTAAGAGTTAGCAATTCATTTATAGCACCAGATCCTGCACGAGAAAGCACTATGTCAGCAAATGCTAAATAATCTCCTATATTTTCAGCATAATCAACTTGTATATAATTTTTTGCGGTGTGCTTATTATCTTTTGCCTGCTTTCCTGCAATATGAACAACATTAAATCTTTCTGTTAAATTGTCTAAATTTTTCCAAACTTTTTCATTTATAAAATTAGCTCCAAGAGAACCTCCAATAACAAGCAAATTGGGTTTATCTTTGTCAAATTTAGCTAAAGATAAAATTTTTCTTTTATCGCCTTGAAGAACTTTCTTTCTTATAGGTTGCCCAGTATAAACACATTTTTCATTTCCCTCTGCTGTTTGCTTAAAAGCTGTACACATAATGTTGCATTTTCTAAGAATTATTTTATTTGCAAGTCCAAAAGATAAATCACTTTCATGACTTATGACAGGAAAACCAAGTTTTGATGCTGCAATAACTACAGGCATGGCAACAAAACCGCCTTTAGAAAAAATTATGCAAGGCTTAAGTTTTCGTAAAATTTTTTCGGCTTGCTTTATTGCTTGTAAAAGTTTGAAAGGTATCAAAAGATTTTTTAAAGTTAATGTTCTTGCAAGCTTGACCGCTGATATTTGATAAAAATCTATATCCTTTTCTTTTGGAATGATTTGACTTTCCATTCCATAGCTTCCGATGTATGCAAAATTGTATTTGCCATTAAGTCTCTCCTTAACTGCAAGTAGTGGATAAATATGTCCTGCAGTGCCTCCACCTGTTAAAACGATTGTTTCCATTTTTACTCCTTATTTTATATATTATCTCTCAATAAAAATTGTTTGCAAAATTTGTCTAAATATGTCAATAATAATAAAATAATACAAATGTTAAATGAATAAATATTTTAAAAAATGTATAAATATGCATAAATTGTTAAATTTATAAATTTTTAATTAAAAAAATTTTACTGCAAGTACAAAAAATTTGTTTAAAATCTCTGCTTGTGTTATAATAATCTTAGATTTTATGGCTTTTAAGGAGAAAAAATGGCTGGAAGCAATTATGATTCAAAAGATATTGTTGTGCTTGAAGGACTTGATGCAGTTAGGCTAAGACCGGGTATGTATATAGGCACAACTGGTTCAAAGGGACTTCATCATCTGCTCTGGGAAATTGTTGATAATTCTATAGATGAAATTTCTAACGGTTATGGTGATACGATAAGAATTACTTTAAACAAAGATGGTTCTGCAACAGTTGAAGACAATGGCAGGGGTATTCCTGTCGATATGCATCCAACTTTGCATAAATCTGGCGTAGAAGTTGTCTATACGACTTTGCATGCTGGTGGAAAGTTTAACAATTCTAATTATAAATTTTCAGGTGGTTTGCATGGGGTAGGTGCGTCTGTTACTAACGCGCTTTCGTCATGGTGTAATGTAACTGTTTACAAAGACAAAAAAGAATATTTTGTTTCTTTTCATTCTTATCGCGATGAAAATGGCAAAATGCATGGTGGGGTGGCAAAAGAACCATTAAAATGCATTGGAAGCACTGACAAAAAAGGGACAAAAGTTACATTTCTTCCAGATAAGGAAATGTTTGGAAATATCACATTCAATTTTGAAAATGTTTGCAATCGTGCGCGTGAACTTGCTTTTCTAAATAAAGGTTTAAAGATTGTACTAGTCAACGAAATAACCGGAGAAGGTGAAATTTATCACTACGAAGGTGGGATTGCTGATTTTGTAAATTATCTAGTTGAAGGTAAAAATAAATTGATTAGCAAACCTGTGTTTTTTCACGCAGAAGATAAAAACTTTGATTTAGAAGTCGCATTTACTTATACTGATTCGTACACTGAAAATAGCTTTTCTTTCGTAAACAACATTCCAACTATTGAAGGTGGAACTCATGAAACAGGGTTTAAAAGTGCTTTTACGAAAGTGATGAATGATTGGGCAAGGGCTAATAATTTATTGAAAGAAAAAGAGCCCAACTTCCTTGGAGAAGATTTTAGAGAAGGTATAACTGTCGTTTTAAATGTTAAAATGACAAATGTTCAATTTGAAGGGCAAACCAAAACTAAACTTGGAAATCCAGAAGCAAAAACTTTAGTGGAAAGCTTAACTATCAAAGAATTATCTTCTTATTTTGCTGACAAAAAAAATGCTACTGTAGCTGAAACCATTGTAGGAAAAGCAAAGGGTGCAGCCAAAGTAAGAGAGGCTGCTAAAAAAGCAAAAGAACTTACAAGGGCGAAAAACTCTGCAGAAAATTTTAATCTTGTTGGCAAGCTTGCCGCATCTACATCTAAAGACCGAGAAAAAGCGGAACTCTTTATTGTTGAGGGGGATTCTGCTGGTGGTAGTGCTAAGCAGGGAAGGGATAGAAAGTTTCAAGCTATTTTACCTTTGCGTGGGAAACCTTTAAACGCTGAGAAAAAGAGAATTGACCAAGTTTTAGCCAATGAAGAAATTCGAACTATTATTTCAGCTTTAAATACTGGTATAGGCGAAGATTTTGATTTGTCAAGTCTTAGATACAACAAAGTCATCATTCTTTCAGATGCTGATCAAGATGGAGCACACATCAGGGCAATTTTGCTTACTTTTTTCTACAGATATATGCGTGAACTTATAAATGATGGACATGTTTATATTGGACTTCCTCCGCTTTATAAAGTTTACAAAAAAGACTACACAGAATATGTTTATTCTGATGCAGAACTTCCAGATGCGATAGCTAGAGCAGGGAGAAATTATAGTTTACAAAGATATAAAGGTCTTGGTGAAATGAACCCTGACCAACTTTGGGAAACTACAATGGACCCAGAAAAACGTAACTTAATTCAAGTCAGCATTGATGATGCAGCGGAAGCAGAGAAAATGGTAACAACACTTATGGGTGATGATATAGAAGCTAGAAAGAATTATATAAATCAACATGCAAATTTTGATAGAGAAGATGAATTTTTTAAAAATTATAGTAAATTAAACTAATTGTAAAATATTGAAAAAACAAATAGAAAAATTATTAAACTTTAAAAGAGGTTAAAATGCAGGAAAACTACGAACAAGAAAAAATGAATATTCAGCCAGAACAAAACACTGACCAATGGGGGCTGTCGAATAGCTCTGGCGGTGGTAGTGGAGAAAAGGGTATCATTTATAAAACTATAGACGAAGTTTTGCATGATTCGATGATTCCTTATACTGAATGTGTTGTTATGGATCGAGCATTACCACGCGTAGAAGATGGTCTTAAACCTGTTCAGCGGCGTATTTTGTATTCTATGCTCGAACTTGGCATAACTCCCGACAAGCCATATAGAAAAAGTGCCAGAATCGTTGGTGACTGCTTAGGTAAATATCACCCACATGGAGATAGTTCTGTTTATGATGCAATGTGTCGTATGGCACAAGATTATGTTTTGCGAGCTCCGTTGGTTGACGGTCATGGAAACTTTGGCTCAATTGACGGCGATAGTCCTGCCGCTATGCGTTATACCGAAGCAAGACTTACACCTCTTGCAATGGAACTTATGAAGGACCTTGAAAAAGATACGGTTAGATGGAGTTTAAACTTCGATGACACTTTAAAAGAACCGGACATGATGCCGGGGAGATTTCCAAACCTTTTAGTAAATGGCGCATCTGGTATTGCTGTTGGTGTGGCAACAAATATTCCACCTCACAATTTAGCAGAGGTAATTGATGGTGTCGTTGCCTATATTGATAACCCAAATATCAAAATAAACGAAATGATGAAGATTATAAAAGCTCCAGATTTTCCAACAGGTGGGCAACTCATAGTTGATGAAGGGCTTGAACAAGCCTATAGAACAGGGAAAGGGAAAATCTTAATTAGGGCAAAAGTTGAAATTGAAAAACAAGGTGACAAGACAAACATTGTTATTACCGAACTTCCATATCAAGTCAATAAAGCTCTTCTTCTTCAGAAAATTGCACAGCTAAAAGAAGAAAACAAAGAAAAACTTTCTGCTATCAGTGAAATTCGCGACGAATCTGACCGAAGTGGTATGAGAGCAGTTATAAAATTGAAAAAAGATGCGAATGTAAAAAAGATTTTAGAGTATCTTTATAAATCCACCAACTTGCAAACTTCGTATGCAATAAATATGGTCGCTATTGCTGGCGGTAAACCAAAACTTATGGGGCTTAATGAAATTATTTCTTATTATGCTCAATATCAACGAGAAATTATTGTTAGACGAACTAAATATGATCTCAACATGGCAAAAGAAAGAGCCCACATTGTAGAGGGGTTGCTGATTGCTATAAAAAATATTGATGAAGTGATAAAAATTATCAAAAAATCAATTTCAGTTAGTGAAGCAAAACAAAAATTGAAGGAACGATTTAATTTGTCTGACAAACAAGCACAGGCAATACTAGATATGAGGCTTGCAAGGCTTGTTAATTTGGAAGTGACAAAACTAGAAGAAGAGTTAAAAGAATTGAAAGCTAAAATTGCTGAGTATGAAAGAATTCTTGCTTCAAAAAAAGCTCAATTTGATGTTGTAAAAAAAGAAATTCTTGAAATCAAGCGCTCTTATGGAAACAAGCGTCGTTCGAAGATCATGAAAGATGGACAAATTTTAGTTGAAGAGTCTTCTAAAAGCGAAAGTGATGAGGGTAGTGATGTTATTATTGCCTTAAGCTGTGGAAACACCATCAAAAGATTAAACCCTAAAAATTATTCAATGAGTCAAAAATCTTTAAGTGATAATTCAACAATTACAGATGTCCACAGCCAAATCCTAAAAGTCTCTTCAAATGAAACAATCTTTATTGTTACCGATAAGGGTAATTGTATCAAAACTTTAGCAGGAGCGATAAAGGAATGTAAATGGCGTGATAAAGGTGTAAGCCTTAGCCAAATTGACAAAAATGTAGATCCTAGCGAAGTGCCAATAAAAATTTTGACTTTAACAAATGACCAAGAAGTTTTGTTTATGACAAAAGAGGGTATGGTAAAGAAATCTATTTCTCAAGATTTGATAGTTTCAAAATCATATTACCAGGTTGTGAAAGTAAATCAAAATGATAAATTATTAAATGCAGAAATTGTAAAAAAAGATAAACCTATTTTAATGCTGTCGGCTTTAGGATATTCGCTTGCATTTTCTTGTGATGAGATTCCAATGCAAGGTCGTATTTCGGCTGGGGTTAAAGGTATCAATCTTGACGAAAATGATTATGTGGTTTTCGCAGGACAAAATGACTTTGATTCAGTGGTTGTTGTGAGTGACAATGGATATATTAAAAAAATCAAAACGTCATTATTTCCACTTGCATCTAGATATAGAAAAGGACTTAAATATATCAATTTTACAAATCAAGGCTCTAAAGTGTTCTTTGCTTGTGCAGATGAAGGCAATAGTACTCTTGCAGTGGATTTTGGTCTTAAAATTTTGCCTCTTGAAACAAAGAAATTGCCATATTCGGAAAGATTAACGAATGGAAATGAAATTATAAAAAAGAAATTTTTCTCTATAAACAAATATACATTGCTTTAAAAAAAATTTAGTATCAACTTTTTCTTATAATGAGAATTTAAGTTATAATATATAAAGTATAAATTATAAAATATATTTTTTATAAACTTTGTAAATTACATTTAACAAAACAAATATTTGTTTTTTTTGCAATGCTTAAATGTCGATTTTTTGAAACCATTTTTATAATGTTTTCTCAATGTCGACATTTTTTTGTTTTTATTGTTGCTTTTTGGAAACTTTTTTTAATTTCTTTGCCTAAAATTATTTTTTTTGTTAAAATAAAAAGGAAAAGAAAAAGATTTATTGTAAATATTATTAAGAAAAAAAATCAAATTATTTTAACAAATAAAGATAAAAATTTTATAATTTCGGCTTGTTAATTTTTATTTTAAATTTATATCATTTGTTTAAAACATATTTATATTCTAAAAAATTTTTAAAATAGGAATATTAAAAAATCTTGCAAATATAATATCGTATAGATTTTCGACAAATTCTTGCTTTTTTCCACAATTTTAAGCAATTTTCTCATTTGTTAAAATCTTGAAAATATTTAATATTAAAAGTGAGGTTTGTATGCCATTTTGTGTTATCAAATCGAGAACAATTAAAATCTTTCTTGCTATGGTTGTAGTCGCTGTTTTGCTTACTTTGTCTTTTGAAGGTGGAGCTTGTGCTCAAGTTTGGTTTGGTTATAGCACTCGTCTTGTCCCTGTTTACCGTGTGGATACCACAGAAAAACAAGTTGCAATTTCTTTTGATGCTGCTTGGGGTGCTGACAAAACAGAAGAAATTTTGGCTGTGCTTGATGAATATGACGCGGGCGCAACATTCTTCCTTGTAGGCTTTTGGGTTGATAAATATCCTGATATGGTAAAAGCTATTGATGAAAAGGGTATTGAAATAGGTTCTCATTCAAATACTCATCCTGATATGGCTAAGATAAGCGGAGAAACTCTTGCTAAAGAACTTGATATTTCAACTGAAAAAATAGAAGCGATTACAGGAAAAGAGGTCACATTATTTAGACCACCTTATGGCTCATATAATAATGAGCTTATCAATGCTTGCTCGCAAAGAGGACTTATCCCTATTCAATGGGACGTAGATTCGCTTGACTGGAAAGGATTGTCTGCTTCTGATGTTACTACAAGGGTGATGAATAATGTTCAAAATGGTTCAATCATTTTGATGCATAACAATGCTGATAATGTCGTTCAATCAACTAGAATGGTGCTTGAAAGATTGATAAATGAAGGATACAAAGTTACTTCAATAGGAGATTTAGTTTATCACTCAAATTACTCTATTGATAGAAATGGAGTGCAACACTCAAATTAAAAGGAGAAAATAAATGGAAAACACAACGGTTTTAGATTTGACAAACAATAAAGCACAGTTAATTGGCAGTGTAGGAGAAGAAGAAATAAAGATTTTCGAAAATAATGGTGAAAATTTTTACGATTTTATTTTAGATGTTCCTCGTCTTTCTGGAGTCATTGATAAAATACCTGTAACTATGCCCAAAAATTTGGCAGATAGTAAATCTTTGACTTTAAAACAAGGGTTAAAACTTGCATTAAGCGGAGAATTTAGAAGTAGAAATATACAAGACAGTGGAAAAAGTCATTTAATTTTATTTTTCTTTGCTCGAGAAATTTTACAACAAGAAAACGAGTGTCAATCAAACGAGTGTCAATCAAATACAATCTCGCTTACAGGTTTTCTTTGCAAATCACCTGTTTATAGGGACACTCCATTTGGAAGACAAATTTGTGATATTCTTTTAGCTGTTAATCGTGCTCATAATAAAAAATCAGATTATATTCCGTGCATTATTTGGGGTAGAAATGCTGTGTTTGTTAAAAGCTTGCCTGTTGGTACAAAATTGAATTTATCGGGAAGAATTCAATCTCGCAATTATAACAAACAAGAAGGGGATAAAGTAGTGCAAAAAACTGCTTATGAAATTTCTGTCAACAATTTAAAAGTTTTTTCTTCGCCAGACGAATTAAGTGAAGAAGCATAACAAAAAACGCTATTTAAATTTTTAAATAGCATTTTTTTTAGATTTGATTTGTTGGTTATTTTTTTTATTTTTTGTTTATTTTATTTTCTAATTTCCATTCCAAGTTTGAGACAACTCTCTTGCTTGATCTAGAATTTGTGTGTATCGATATTTTATTGTTGAAGACATTGTCTGATCAGACGAAATTGTTATGCCACTGCATAATTTTTGTAAAGTCTCTATCAAATTTTGAAGAGATTGAGTTAGCGTCTGTAGCTCGTCAATTTGCTCGAAAAGCACTCTATAGTCTGCATTTATTGTATTGATAGATGAAAATGTAGTGTTTATTGCAAGTCTTGCTGAAATTTCGTTATAAACATTAGTGTCAAGGCTGAGTGCAATGTCAAAAAGTTGTTTGTATGCATTTTCATGAGCATTTAAGGCTTTTTGTAAAACTTTTTTCTCTTCACTGTCTAAATTTAAAGAAACTGAAATTTGCGGTATTTGAAATTCAATAATAGAAGAAGTTAAGTTATGATTTTGTTGTATACTGTTTTGAACAAGAAGGGCATCGCTTTTATTTAAATAAACCGAGCTTAGCACATAGTAGTATTGGTCAGTTTGCCAAACATAACCACCAGCGCCAATTTTTCTATAATCATTTGCTAAACTTTCTGCACTGCTTTGAGTCAAGCCTTTTTCAAAACTTATTGCATAGCATGAAAGAGTGTTTGAAGAAAGTTGAATAAAACTTTTACTTGTTTGGGATAAAAATAAAAAAGATAGATAATTTGCGCAAAAAAGCATAACCACGATTAAAAGACAGATGGATATTATAATTAAACTTTTTTTTGTAAGTTTTGCAATTTTTGGCATATATTGTTGACTTTATTCCCTTATTCGATTTATCACTTTAATGTATGACAAAATAAATCAATCTATGAGAAGATTTTAATTCGAAATCATTTTGCTTATTTTATTTTGTGTCGTATAATATATAGAGTATTGGAGGAAAGATTATGAAAATTAAACCTTTATTTGACAGAGTTGTTCTTCTGCCAAAAGAAAACGAAACTGAAACTAAAGGGGGGATAATATTGCCGACTGCTGCACAAGAAAAATCACAGATGGCAACTGTTGTTGCAGTAGGGCAAGGTGGTGAAATTGATGGCAAAAAAGTCAATATAGTAGTTAGCGTCGGTGATAAAGTATTGTACGCGAAGTACAGTGGCACAGAAATTACAGTTGATGATAAAAAATATGTTGTTGTTCGCCAAAATGATATTTTGGCTGTTATTGAATAGGAGGAATTATGGCAAAAAAGATTTTGGAAGGTGCGCAAGCTAGAAAATCTCTCGAAAGAGGTGTCGACAAACTCGCAAATATTGTAAAAATTACTCTTGGACCTAAAGGAAGAAATGTCGTTTTAGGTAAAAAATATGGCTCTCCACTAATTACAAATGATGGTGTCACTATTGCGAAAGAAATTATGCTTGATGACCCATTCGAAAATATGGGAGCTGAGCTTATTAAAGAGGTTTCAATAAAAACAAATGATGTTGCAGGTGACGGAACTACAACCGCTTGTGTACTTGCTCAGGCAATAATTCACGAAGGAATGAAAAACTTTGCAGCAGGTGCAAATCCTATAATTTTAAAAAAGGGAATTTTTAAAGCTTGCGACAAAGCAGTTGAGAAATTAAAAGAAATATCAAAACCTGTTGAAAATTCAACAGCAATCAGGCAAGTGGCTTCTATCTCCGCCGGTGATGAACAAATTGGCAAACTCATTGCAGACGCTATGGAAAAAGTAGGAAGTGATGGAGTTATAACCGTTGAAGAAAGTCAAACTATGAAAACTGAACTTTCCGTTGTTGAAGGTATGCAGTTTGATAGGGGATATCTTTCAGCATATATGTGTACAAATACTGAAAAAATGCTTTGTGAACTTGACAATGCATACATTTTAATCACAGATCGAAAAATTTCAAATATACAAGAACTTTTACCGTTGCTTGAACAGATAGTTAAACAAGGAGCAAAGCTTTTGATAATTGCAGATGATGTTGAAGGTGAGGCTTTGACAACTTTAGTTTTAAATAAATTGCGAGGCACTTTTACTTCAGTTGCTGTAAAAGCTCCTTCTTTCGGTGATAAGAGAAAAGCTATGCTTGAAGATATTGCAATCATTACAGGCGGAACTGTTATATCTTCAGAACTAGGTTATGATTTTTCAAACCTTTCTTTAGATATGCTTGGAAAAGCTAAAATGGTCAGAGTAGATAAAGATAGTACCACTATAGTTGAAGGCAATGGTGATAGCGAAAAGATCAAAGCTAGAGTTGCACAAATCAAAGCACAAATTAAAGAGCAGACAAGCGAATATGAACTTGAAAAACTCAATGAAAGACTTGCTAAACTTGCTGGGGGTGTTGCTGTTATTAAAGTTGGTGCGGCAACTGAAGTTGAAATGAAAGAAAAGAAACTTCGAATTGAAGATGCTTTGGCAGCAACTAAAGCAGCGACTGAAGAAGGTATTGTGCCCGGTGGTGGCGTCGCGCTTTTAAAAACTGCAAACGCTATTAAAGAGGTAATAGAAAGTCTTCACGGAGATGAAAAAACAGGGGCTAGTATTGTTTTAAGAGCAATAGAAGAACCTATCAGACAAATTGCTGTTAATGCTGGCATTGATGGCGGTGTTGTTGTCAATAACATCATGCAAAATATAAACAAAAAAGCCTATGGCTTTGATGCTTTAAATGGTCAGTATGTTGACATGCTTGAAAGCGGAATTGTTGACCCTACAAAAGTAACTCGTTCTGCTCTGCAAAATGCATGCTCTGTTTCCGCGACAATGCTTACAACAGAAGCTCTTGTAGCAGAAATTGAAGATAAAACTCCACCTTCACCACCACAGGAAGATTTATACTAAAATTTGTTTTGAGTTAAAAAACTTGGGCAAAGAATGTTTTAAGCCCAAGTTTTTTTATTTATAAAATATTTTAGTTAAAAATTTTAAAATTATAGATTTAGGTAAAAGTTTTTGTACATGATATAAAAATTTGTTTCTATTTCCCATCACATATTGAGGTTTAAGTTTACTTTTTAAGGTTATTTTTGCGATTATTTTTACGGCTTTATCAAGGTCCATTCTTTTATCTTGAGCATTGTCAATTTTTTCTGCTGAAAGTCTTATAGAATCCTTGTAGCGCTCATTAGTTGTAAAATTTTTAACCCTATTTTTTGTAAAAGGTGTTTTTATATCGCATGGACAAATTGCACAAACTTGTATGTCTGTCTTACTTAACTCCATTCTCAAACAGTCACTCAACATGCTTATCGCAGACTTGCTTGAACAGTAAAATGCTCTAAACGGTAAAGGAAATAGGGCGCAAGCTGATGAAATATTTATTATTTTCCCATTTTTAGACATCAAAGGAATTGCTTTTTGCAATGCAAATATTGCACCTAAAACATTGACTTCATATTCCTTTCGAATTTCTTCTTCTGTAGCAAGTTCAATTGCTCCAGACAACCCAAAGCCTGCATTGTTTATAAAAATATCAATCTCGCCGATTTCTTCTTTTATTTTCACAAAAATTTCTTTTAGACTTTTTTTGTCGCTTACATCACAAAGATAGTCATCATTAGTTCGACTTATTCCAACAACATGATGACCCTGCTTTTTATAAAATTCTTTTAGCCCTTTTCCAATTCCGCTTGATGCTCCTGTGATAACAATATTCATCAAAATTCTCCTTATCTTTTATTACATTTTAGTATATAATAAAATTGTAATCTTGTAAAATGATTTGACTATAATCATTGGTTTAGTTATACTTAATAAAAGGTGGAAAAATGAACAAAACAAAAAAATGGCTTTTGATATTTGCTACAATATTTCTTTTGCTAGGAATTGCTTACGATATTTTTTATATCGTTACTTATTTTCAAACTCCTTCAGCATATAGACCCGCAGTTTTTTACATCGTGTGGGAGTTTATATCACTTGCGTTTATGATAAGCGTTCTTGTAATGATGATTTATGTATTATGGGGTAACGGAAAGTACTTTAAAGAACGATATCGATATTTTGTTACATCTTTGATAATTTCTATATGTTTAAATTTGTTTTCAGTTTCAACTATTTTGATGATAATATCTATCTATTTTAATGATTCAATTTTTATTTTCAATAAAGAAGATAAAAATGTTGTAGATATTACTCCAGAAAATAATTACTCAGAAAAAGAGCAAAAAATACAACAATTAAGAAAGATGAGAGAGGAAGGTAAAATAACAGAAGAACAGTTTCAGCAAGAGCTAATGAAATTGCTGTAATAAAAAATGTTGTTAAATTTTGATAATATGGTTTCTAAACAATTTTGGTTTGCCAACAATAATACAGAAATTTAAAAAGGAAGAAAATTTACTTTTTCTTCCTTTTTGTTTGGAAAAATTGAGATAACATTTGACTTATTTCTTTTTGATATTTTTCATCGTGCTGTATTTGTACATGATGATTAAGTCTATTGCTAGTTAGGATTTTTTCGCAAAGATTGTCATTAGATGTAGTTTCTTTACAAGCATAAATAAGTTTTTTTATTCTAGAATTGACAATTGCGCCTGCACACATGGGGCAAGGCTCAAGTGTTACATAAATTTCGCAATCATCAAGTCTCCATGAGTTTAATTTTCTACAAGCTTTTTCGATAGCAATAATTTCTGCGTGTTTAATTGCGTTTTGGCTTTTTTCTCGGCAATTATATCCTCTTGCGATAATATTTCCGTCTTTGACAACTACAGCTCCGATTGGCACTTCTTCATTTTTTAATGCTCTTTTTGCTTGAAGGTGGGCAAATTTCATAAAATCTTTCATGTTTTTATTTTAATGAAAAATATTGTTAAAGTAAAGCAGATTGTTTGCTTTTTTTATTTTTTGTGTTGTATAATTGGGAGATGGAAAAAGAAAGACAATTATTTGACAAAAGAAATTTTTATACAGATGATGACAGCGGAAAGGTTTTTATTATAAGTTTGCTCGCGCCTTTGCTTGTTTCGTTGCTTGTGTTTTTGGTCTGTGGGGCTGTTGTGTCAGCTAGTGGACTTAATGTGGAAACAGAGTTAAACTCGGTTTGGTTTACTGCTCTATCTTCAGTTATTTCATCTTTGACTTTTGTAGCGGTTTATTTAATTTATAATAAAGTCGCAAAAATTGACAATAAAACTGTTTCTTTTAATTTCAAAATAGGCTATAAAAACTATTTAATAGCAATTTTGGTAGGTATTGTTGCTTTATTAGGTTTACAGCAACTGATAAGTCTATTTGATATTCTTTGGGAAAATATTGGCTACAATCTAACCTCAACTTCAATCAATCCTACAAATTTTGGCCTTTTTGCACTAATGGTTTTTGTGAGCGCAATAACTCCGGCTATTTGTGAGGAAATTATTTTTAGGGGAATGATTTTAAATGGATTAAGAACAAAGTTTAGTGATTTGTCAAGCATTGCTTTGTCTGCTTTTATGTTCGCGTTAATTCATGGCAATCTACAACAATTTATTTATCCGTTTTTACTTGGATTGGTTTTTGGGTGGCTATACTTAAGAACAGGTTCTGTTATTTCAACTATGATAGCCCACTTTTTGAATAACTTTTTAGTTATTTTGTTTACTTATTTGGTAAATGTGACAGGATTTTCGATGATTATTCCTTTTTCTTGGTGGAGTGTTATTGTTGCTATAGCTTTGGCAATAGTTGTGTTTGCAATAATTTATATTATTGACAAATTTTTATATAAGCACAAAAGCGTTAGCGAAGTTAAAAGACAAGAAGGAAAAATTTCTTTATTTCTTTGGGTATCAATCGCTCTTGCAGTACTGATTTTCTTGATCAATCTTATTTCCGCATTCATTTAATATAATTTTTGTAATTTAAATGGAAAAAATAAAATATTATAACTATAGATAAAATTTTAGGAGATTTATGTTTATCAAAAATAAAATTGCTAACAGTTCACTTATTTGTTATTTCTTGATTGTTGTTGTTTTCGCTCTTGTTCGAATGTTGTCGGCTTTTGGTATTTTTAATGCATTAGGCCCAAGTGCAGATTATATCTTTAATGTTATTATACAGATTATTATTCTTTTTGCGATGTCGATTTTGTTGTTTTCAGCATTTCAAAAAAATAATATTCGAGATACATTCAAATTTTATGGATATAAAAAAATTAGTTTTAAAGCAGTTCTAATTTCAATAGCAATTGGAATTATAGTATATTTTTTAAATATTTTTGTTGCTACTTTTTTTAATGCGTTGTTATCTTTGTTTGGATATTCTTCTTCGTCTACAACTATTTATCTTAGTTCTTATCCATTTTGGCTCTTTTTAGTAAACTTGGTTGTTAGTGCTGTTTTACCGGGTATTTGCGAAGAGACTGTTCATAGGGGAATGCTTTTAAAAGGGCTTTCGGGCATTGGGCAAACTAGGGCGCTTGTTATATCTTCTTTGCTTTTTGGACTTATGCATATGAATATTGAACAATTTTTCTATGCAACACTTATTGGCTTTTTAGTAGGTTATCTTGCCCTTGTCTGCGATTCAATATATCCTGCAATGATAATACATTTTATGAATAATGCTATTTCAGTATTTGCGACCTATTCATCTTTTAACCATTTAGGTTTTGAAAAGATAGTTCAAGCTTTTAATGTGGCTTTACAAATAAACTTTTTCTTGGGATTTTTGCTTATCATAATATTTGTTGTTGGCCTTGCCTTTTTATTAAAATATCTGATAAAACTGCTATTTAAAGAAACAACGCTAAAAAATATGCGTGCTGTTCAACAACAAATAATGAATCAGCTTCAAAAGCAGGCATATATAAATGAACTTGAAAATATAAAAAACGATCAGCCAAGTGGAAAAGAAATTACAATTTCATTTGATGAATTTGATAAACTTTACAAAGAAAACAATCAAAAGTTAGGACTTATGTCAAAACTTGACAAAGACCTTCTTTCTTCTGGAAAAACAAAATTAAGTTTAACAAACAAAATTTTGCTGACAGGTATTTATATCATTACAATAGGAGTTACAATTTTTACTTTTATTTGGGGAGTGCTTTAATGATAAATATAAATATTGTGTGTGTAGGCAAGCTAAAAGAAAATTTTTGGAAAGAAGCAGAGCAGGAGTATTTAAAAAGACTTTCTAGATTTTGCAACTTGAAGATTATCGAAATTGAAGAATCTAATCAAATTCAAATAGAAAAAGCACTTGAGATTGAAGGAAAAGACATTTTAAGTCAAATTAAAGGAAAAACTTATTTACTAGCTATCAAGGGAAAGGAACTTAGCAGTGAAGATTTTGCAAAAGAAATTGAAAACTCTAAGCTAGAGAGCAGTCAGTTAACTTTTGTAATTGGAAGTTCTAATGGGGTAAGCCAAGAAGTACAAAAAAATTTGCCAAATAAAATTTCATTTGGCAAAGTAACTTATCCTCATAATTTGGCAAGAGTGATACTGTTAGAGCAAATTTATAGAGCATTTATGATAAATACTGGGTCTAAATATCACAAATGATGTTTGACGATTTTTATATGAAAAAATTGCACATTTTATAAAGTATTAAAAAACAGTAATGAAAATATTGTGGCAAAAAGTATTGTAAAAATCGCAAAAAGTGGCAAATGACGCAACATTTTTACCTCCTATAATGTCTATCAAAATCTTCTGAATCTCTGTCATATCTTCTTTCGTTGTAATATGAATCTTGTGGATATGAAGAATTTGAATTTGCTCTTGAGTTGCTATCTATGTTGTGCTGATCTTCAATTCTGTTATTTTGATAGTTATGATAAACTTCGTTACTTGATTCAACATTTTGAGCGTCCTGAAGTTTATTAAAATTTTTTTCCAAATCTTTCTTGTTTTTTCTTGAAAAAACCGCAATCACACCTTTACCTTTAATCAATTTAAAAATTAAGATAATTGCAGATAATCCAAATAAAACATAAAAGATTCTAGAAAAAATGCTGGCTTGAAATCCAAAAATCCCAGCAATGTAATCATATTGAAACAAACCTATCATCAACCAGTTTACTTGCCCTGCTATACATAATAAAAATGCAATAATTGTAAACATTTTTTGCTCCTTTGCATATATTATCTACACTTAAAGAGAAAAAATTCATGCTTTAAAAATTCTTAAAAAAGTTGACTATTTTTTTTATTTGAGTATAATACTCATTACATGCTTAAAAACTAAAAGGAGATGGGACATGGAAAAACATTACTTAACACCAAAAGAGAAAAAAGAACTAGAAGAGAAATTACAATATTACAAAACAGAAAAAAGAAAAGAAGTTACTGAAAAAATCGTTAGAGCGAGAGAGTTTGGTGACTTGTCTGAAAATAGTGAATATGATAGTGCGAAAGAATTGCAGGCTCAAATTGAAGCAGAAATTGCTGAAATGGAAGACATTCTTTTATCTTGCCAAATAATAAATAAGAAAGATGTTAAGAATGATGAAGTGTCGGTTGGTTCTACAGTTAAGCTTTATGACGAAGAATTTGATGAAGAACTTGAGTATAAAATTTTAGGAACAACTGAAAGCAATCCAGCAAAAGGAATTATAAGCAATCATTCCCCAGTGGGTAGTGCACTTATTGGACGCAAAATAGGGGATAAAATTTCAATAAAACTTCCTACAGGAGTTGTAAACTACAAAATTCTTGCAATAAAATAACTTTAATTTAAAAAAATGTTTGCATAACTCAAGCCTTTATTGTATAATAAAGAAAAGATTGAGATGCTTATATGATGTTTAAAAATTCAACAAAACTTTTATGCGCAAATTTTGACAAAGTGTGGAAACTTCTTGTTTATCACATTTTGTCTTTTGCTTTTTGTTTTGGACTGTTATCTATTTTTTATGATTTTTTTGTTAATTGCTTAGTTACTGCTTGGAACGAAGCAAATTTAGCAGAAATATTTTCAAACGGGACATTTTATGGTTATAGCATAGCTGATGTTTTGTTTGGCTTTACTAATGCTATTTTTGATTTCTTTTCAATGATTTTTTTAAGCAATGTTGGAATTGGAGTTTACTTTTGCCTCGTTACTTTTTTCCTTTTACCTTTTTTAATGAATATTGGCAAATATGTCATAGATGAGATGATGTATGGGTTTATGTCTTATGCTCAAAAGCAATCTTTTTCTGGCACATATCTTCGCACATTGAAAAAATCAACACAGTTTTCTATTGTAAAAACCATTTATTCAATTCCTTTCAATGCGTTGATTGTTTTGTCTATTTTTGGGTTAGCAAAAGTTCAAAATGATATTTTTAATTATTTTTTGCCATTAGCAGTAGCCATTGTTCCATCTATTCTTTTTGCTTTTAAACAAACTTTTAATGCTGGCTGGGCACCTGCTATGATTGTGTTTGATGTAAATGTTTTCAAAGCTTTTTCAATCGGAAACAGGGCTATGCTTAGAAGGGGTGCTAGAGTTTTCTCAACATCATTTGTTTTCTATCTTTTAGCTATAGTTCTATCGTTAATTTTAGGTGTTTATGCAATCATAATAATTTTGCCTATTGCGTTTCCTTTTAGTGATATCTTTGAAATGACAGCATTCTTTTCAAGTCAAGGTATGCGCTTTTATGCTGATTATGATACCATTTTGTCGCCAAAAAAACTTGAAGAAGTTGACAAAATTGAAAACGCAAAATTTATACTTTAATAAAAACAAAAAAAATAAAAATAATTTGATTTTTAGAAAATGTTCAACTTTTGTTTGAACAATTTCTGTGATTATAAAAATTATTAAAAGGAGAAAAAATTGAACAATAATAAAATGAAAATCACCTTTTTAGGCGGTGTAGGTGAAATAGGAAAAAATATGACCGCTTTTGAATATAATGACGAAATTATCGTTGTAGATGCAGGCTTAACTTTCCCTAGTGATGATTTGCCGGGAGTAGATATTGTTATACCAGATATTACTTATCTTCTCGCAAACAAAGAAAAAGTTAAAGCAATTTTACTGACTCATGGACATGAGGACCATATAGGAGCAATGCCTTTTGTTTTAAAACACCTAAATGTTCCTGTATATGGCTCAAGACTTACTTTGGCACTTGTTGAAAATAAATTGAAAGAATATCCAAATATCAAAATGAAGGCAATTGCTGTTAAGCCAAAAAATGTTTTGAAAATCGGCTCTTTTGTGATTGAATTTATTAAAGTCAGCCACTCTATAGCAGGTGCTCTTGCCATGAGTATAACTACTCCTGCTGGTACTGTAGTTCATACTGGAGATTTCAAAATTGATTACGAACCTATAGATGGAACTATGACAGATTTGCCACGATTTGCAGAAATTGGAAGAAAAGGAGTTAACTTGCTTCTTTGTGAAAGCACGAATGTTTGTAGAAAAGGTTATTCAATGAGTGAAAAATCTGTTGGAAGAGTTTTAGAAGAAATTATCAAAGACCATACAGAGCAAAGAATTATTGTCGCGACATTTGCTTCAAACATTCACAGAATGCAACAAATATTAGATTTGGCTGAAAAATATAAAAGAAAAGTTGCATTCACCGGTAGAAGTATGGTAAATGTAAGCGAAACTGCCATGAAAATCGGAGAACTCTCTTTCAATCGAGAAAACATTATCGATATTGAAAAGGTCGATAAAATGGATGATAAAGAAGTCTTAATAATGACGACGGGCAGTCAAGGCGAGCCAATGAGTGCATTGACAAGAATGGCTGCTGGTGAATTTAAAAATTTAAAACTTAAATCTAATGATTTAGTTATTTTATCAGCATCTCCAATTCCGGGTAATGAAAAAAATGTTTACAATGTTATAAATGCAATATATAAGCAAGGCGCAGATGTAATTTATGATGAACTTGCAGATGTTCATACTTCAGGGCATGCTTGCCAAGAAGAATTAAAAATTATTCATAGCCTTGTAAAACCTAAACACTTTATACCTATTCATGGCGAATATAGACACTTAAAAACACATAAAGAATTGGCAATGGCTTTGGGACAAGAGGAGCGCAATATCATTTTGCCAAGCATAGGAATGCAAGTTGAGTTAGGTCCTAACTCAATCAAGCAATGTGGCTTTGTCACTGCAGGTCAAAGATTGGTTGACGGTATGGGTATTGGTGACATGGATAGCAATGTTTTGAGAGAGAGAAAACAACTTTCAGAAGATGGAATTTGTGTGGTTTGTGTAAATATAAATAATGTTGCCGGTGAAATTACAAGCGAACCTTTTATTATCACTAGGGGAGTTGTTTATGCTGATGAACAAGAAAGTTTTGTGCAAGATGCTAAAGCTTGCATTATTGCTTCGCTTAAAGAAGCCGATTTGAGAGGAGTTGAGCCATCAGTTATAAAACAATCTTTGCGTAGAAATATCTCTAATTTTATTTTCAAACGAACAAAACGCCGTCCTATGATTTTGACAATAGTGACTTTAGATTAAAATGTTTGAAGAAATTGAAAAATATGCAAAAGAATATTATGTTCCTATTATAAGAAAAGAATCTGGTATTCTATTGCAAGAATATGTAAAAAAATACAATGCGCAAAATATCCTAGAAATTGGCACGGCTATAGGATATTCTGCTATTTTAATGCTTAGTAGTTGTAGTGGTAAAATTACAACTATTGACAAAGATGAAAAGAGGCTTGAAATAGCTAAAAAAAATTTTTCTAAATTTCATGTAGAAGATAGAGTTCGAATAATATGCGAAGACGCAAAAACGGTTTTAAATACTTTATGTGAAAAAAATGAAAAGTTTGATTTCGTTTTTTTAGATGGGCCAAAAGGACAATATTATAATTACTTCTTTTTTATAAAAAAATTATTAAAACCAAATGGAATACTGTTTGTAGATAACATTTTTTTAAATGGGCTTGTTTTGAGTCAACAACCAATTCCGCACAAACACAGGTCTATGGTTGTAAATATGAGAAAATTTTTAGATGTCCTCAAAAATGATAAAAATTTTAATGTTGAAATCGTAAATATTGAAGACGGTATTGCGGTGGCTACTTTTAATGGAGATGTGCATTAAATGATAAATCTTTTTTGCATATCTTTTTTTGATTAAATTTCTATATAATACAAATATTTTGTTTTATAGAATTTTTATATATTTATTTTTCTATTTAATATTATTAAAATAGAAAACAGTTGTATTTTTTTTAATAATTTGTTACAATAAAACCATGAGTTTTGAAGTCGATATTATAAAATTTTTACAATCGGGTCTTTCTACAGGCTGGCTTTCCTTTTTTCAAACAATAACACTTTTTGGAAGCTGGCTTGGTATTTTGATTGCCTTTATAATAATATTTAGAAAAAAGAAACTTATGGCTATTGTTATGATTTTAACTTTTGGTTTTTCTATTTTACTAAACTTTGTAATAAAAAATTTGGTGTGTCGTCCTAGACCCTTTGAGACCTATGATTTTATTGTAAATTATGGCGGGGAAATGGGATATAGTATGCCGTCTGGGCATAGTGTATGTGTAGCAGTTTTGGCTGTATTTTTGCTTGCCTTTTTGTTTCAAACAAACAAGAGCAAAACTGTTAAGGCTCTTGGTACTATTTTCATTTTTCTATTTACTTTTCTTGTAGTGCTATCTCGCATGGTGCTCGGAGTCCATTATCTTACTGATGTCATCATTGGGCTTCTTGAAGGAACTATAATTTCGATTGTTGTGCTTTTAATATATAATATCTATCTATCTAAGTTGCAAAAGAAACTTGAGAAAATAAAGAAAATACACGAAGGGGATAAAAATGAATAAAATAATGGTCAAAACTAATTCGCCAGAGCAAACTATGCAATTTGCTGAAAAACTAGCTCCTATTTTAGACAAGGGTGCCGTTTTATTGTTGCACGGAGATTTAGGGGCAGGAAAAACTCGTTTCGTAAAAGGCTTAGCTAAAGGTATTGGCTCAACGATTACTGTTACAAGTCCTACTTTTACGCTTTTAAATATTTACGATGATGGAAAAATGCCTATTTATCATTTCGATATGTATAGGCTATCTTCAAAAGAAGAAGCAGAAGAGTTGGGATTTAATGAATATTTTGACACAAAAAATTCAAATGGAATTGTTATAGTTGAATGGCCTGAAAATGTAGAAGGATTGATAAATTGCCCGCATATAAATGTTGAAATAAAAAAACTTGATGAAGAATGCCGTGAAATTATTGTTGGAGGCGGAAAATGATTGCAATTTGTTCAGCCTTTAAAAAAGGGCTTATTGCTATTGATATAAATGGGAAGAAAGACTTTATAGAAGTTGATGCAAATGTGGGACATAGTGAAAAAATGCTTCCATCTATTGACCTTTTACTTGATAAGAACAATTTGTCTATATTAGATAATAAGTCTTTTGTAATTGTTATTGGTCCCGGCTCTTTTACAGGAACAAGAATAGGTGTTGCCATAGTAAAAGGTTTGTGTGCTGGACTGATAGAAATGCCTAAAATTTATCAGATAACAAGCTTTGATTTAATGGCATATACATATATTAAACATTTTAATCCGCAAAAAGATTTTGTATGTATATTAAATGCACTAAGTGGTAAAGTATTTAGATGTAAGTTTAATATTAAAGGTGAGGCAATATCTCAAGCGGAACTTACTATGATGCCTTCTTCTTGTAGCAATGAAACTTATGTTGGTTTAAAAGAAGAAATGTTATGTGAGAACTTAATAGATATAACTGCTCAGGATTTACTTGAATGTGCAAAATTAAAAAGCAAGCAACTTGTTCCAATAAATATTGAAAATCTTTCTCCATTATATTTAAGGAAAAGCCAAGCCGAAGATGAACTTGAAAAGAAACAAAAAAACTTAAAAAAAATTGAAAAAAAGATGTAAAAATAATAGACTTTTTGCTTGTATATTAGTATAATGTTGGAGAACAATATAAGGAGAAAAATTATGAAAAAACCCGTATATATTAGATGCCCAAGATGTGAAATAAACTTTATTCAAAAAAAAGATAAATATTGCTCTGTTTGCAAGGCAGAGATGGAAGCAAAAAAAGATTATGTCGATGATTTAGATCTAGAATTATGCCCAATTTGTAAAACTAACTATATACAACCTGACGAGATTATGTGCGCAAGTTGTTTAAAAGAACACCCAAATGAAGACGGTGAACTTTCTTCAGATTGGGACGACTATATGGTTCGCGACGATGAAGAAGATATAGTAACGGCTGAAGATGAAACAGGAGAAATGGCTTCTGTGACTGACATAACAAAGTCTTCTCTTTTAGATGATGAAATTGCTCCAGATTTAGATTTCCCTGATGATATGCCTTTTGGTGAAGATTTTGATGAAGATGATGACTTTGAAGATGATGACGAAGACAACGAAGACAACGAAGACGAGCTTGACGATGATGACGATTATGATGACGATGACGATGAACCTTTAGATGACGACGATGAATAAAAGGAAAATCATTGGCTGTAAAACAAAAAAATTATCTAAAACAAAAATGACTTATAAGCACATAAATAAGTCATTTTTTGTTGCTATTTTTCTTATTTTTAATAAAGTAAATTTCTAAAACAAATTAATTTTTGACTAAAATATTTTCAATTAAAGTAAATTTATTATAAGGTAATTTTTTAATTTAGGTTAATTACCAAATCAAGAATAATAAAAAAGACTTATAAGCCGTTATGCCGATAAGTCTTTTTAATAACTTTATTTATTGATGCTATTATCTTTTTGCTGTTTTCTTTCTTCTTTTATGCGGTATTCTTCTTCTTGCTTAACATCATTTTCTATTTCAATCAAATGCTCAGGTGATGAAACCATTGTAATTTGTTCCTCTAAAATAGAAAGTTTTTCTTCAATTTTTCCCAATTTATTTGCGTATGATTTAAACTCTTTTTCAGTATCTCTTGTGATCTTACCTCTATTGTTTAATCTCGCTTCTTGAACATAATTTTTGTGCTTTTCTTCTAAATCAAGTTTTTCTGCTTGCAAACTTTGTTTAGCTTTAAATAGTTCATCAAGCTCAGCATCGCGTCTAGCTTTTGCTTCGTTAGCAATCAAGTCAATGTCAATAGAAATTTTTCTATCATATTTTGATTTTACGATTTTATCTTTCTTTTTGAATTTGACTTTTCTAAGCAAAAAGGCAACGATTGCAATAAGCATTGCGACAACCATAACTATTGATCCGATCATAAGCCATGGAGTACTTGTGTTAGTAGGGGTTTGGGTTGTATCATCTGTAGTCTCATCATTTGTAGTATCATCTTCAGATTTCAAATAAGCACTTTGGAAAACTGTTTTTTCAAAATCAGCATCATTTTTTGCACTGTTGTATTGAGCTTGTGTTGTTGATGTTAGAGAAATGTTTGTCAATATTGCAGTTCCAATTGTTTGCGTACAATCTGACTTAAGAGTGAACACAAAATTTGCAGATGAAGCAGTAGAACTATTTAAATAAATTGTGTATGTGGTTAATCCATCTTCTTCAGTTTTTAAATTTTTGATAACATCAAATCCGTCAATGCTCACGCTAACACCGTAATCGTGTTCATTGCTTTCGTTCTCTACATTGTAAGCATTTGGGAATATAGTTTTAAGATCAAAAGAAAGTTTGTAGTAGCTTTCGCTTTCAAGGTCTATGGTAAATGCAGATTTTATTGTTGCAGTGCTAGGCTTTAGTGTGCTGATAACCAATAGGTTTAAATCGTTTTCAATTCCATAAACATTGTTTTTGCCAGTTACTAAAGCACCTTTTGCATGGCTGTCTGAAATTTCTTCTCCATTTAATGCTTCATCTATTGTGAATGTATAAGCTGAAGTTGTGGAAGCATTTTGAGAGAGCGCACTTGAAGTAAGTTTGTCGCTTTCAAAAGAAAGGTAATAGTCTGAAAAATCATTTTTATATAAGGCACTATTAAAACTTTCTTCGGTAGTTTCTTCTGTTAAGATATTGTCTAGATAAACCGTGCCAGCAACTTTTTCTTTTTCCGTTCCAAATAATATATTTATCGTAACTGTATTTGAAACTGTTTCAGCTGTTTTAAAAATTGCTTCAAATTTTGACCATTTGCCTTCGCTAGTTATACTAGTCTGCTCAAAAAGTGTGATACCGTTTTTGTCAACAATTTGAACGGTTATAGATGCAGTATTATTTGACAATTTTGATTGAGTATAAAAATCAAATGAAATTTTTTGATAAGAATTTTTTGCTAATGTAAATTCGCTTGAAGATAGGGATTGATATGATTTTACATTATTGTACATCATGTAAACATTATTTTGTTGAGCACTAGAAGATGGATTGCCAGGATAAATGCCAGCCCATTCATAAGATGAATACATTGCATCATAATTTTCTTTGCCATTTAAATATATGACGCCTGTTTCATTATATTTTTCATTTTCAATCTCAGTTGTATATCCACTTGCCTTTACAGGGAATGAATTATCTTCAGCTTCTGTTGCATTGAAATATGAGTTATTGTCGTTTGTGCCAGAGAATGAGGTAAATTCAACTTTATTTGTTGCATTGCTATATTCTTCATAACTAGCATTAGAAATTGTCATGTTATCTACAACGACACAGCCTTGAGCAGGGGAACTTTCTGAGCCTAGTGACAAAGTTATATTAAAAGAAGATTTATATAAAGAATGTCCTTTAACATAAAGCTCGACAGTTTGATAGTTGTTTGTAAATTCATTAGTTTCGTTGGTTGTAATACCAGAAGTTGCACCGCTTTGTAGGGTATATTTGTTTGAGGTATTGTTTAGGCTAGGGTAGTAATCATAAATTCCGTCGTTTTCACTTACTCCAAGAGTAAAACTTCCACTTTCAATTGAAGAAACTTTGACAGATGCAGTGATTTTATAAATTTGATGAGGATTGATATCAATAGGTTTTGATTGAACGGTAATATATCCTGAATCTTTTGAATATAAAACTAAAGCATTTTTATTTTCTTTCGAATTAGATATATCATAAGATAAATCCATTCCAACATAATCATATCCAGTTATTTTTTCAAAATTTGCACTATAACTTTGTAAATTCATAACGCGAGCGTGAGCGTTTTTAGATGTTGTCTGTGTCCATGAAGGTGACAATGTATTTGATGACTGAGAAAAATCATTTTCAAAATCAAAATTGTAACTTTCGTCTACTATATTTTCTTCAGAGTTTAATAAAGAAGTGATTAAGAATTTTGTTTCTTTGTTGTTAAGATCTGAATAGTTGTCTACGCTGTAGCCATTAGAAAATGCGGTTGAAATAAATTCGTTGGCAGAATATTGAAACATTTTTACTTCATCGAAGAAAACAGCACCTGTGCTATATCCATTTTTATTTGTACCTAAATAAAAATCTAAAGTTACACTTTGTTCCTCATCGCCTGTGGCTATAAAAATTTGATAAGATTGCCAACCTGAATTTGATAAATATTCATATCCAATTTCTAGCGCTTCACCTTTTTCGTTTTTGACACCGCTTAAATATGCAGATGCAAAAACAGAACTATCTCCATTTGTTGCTGTTTTAACTGCAAAAGAAAAAGAGTAGTAAGAGTTTGGACTTAATGTAATTTCGTTAGAACGGAAACCTTTGTTTGCTTGTTGAGAAGATGCATCTTTTTCAGTTTTTGAATTTATCATTAAAATTCTGCTGTCATCGCCCATTTCTGCACCCGGATTTTTGTCCAAGAAATATGTTGTGTTTTGATATTTTGAAAAAGTGGTATTAGTGGTTTCTTCACTGCTTGAAGAACCTGTTCCGACATTGATAATCATGCCATTTGCACCACTTTCGGTTTCTATCGCACTCCAGCTTCCAACACTTCCGTCTTCGTCGCTATCATATGGAGAGCTACCTTCTTCGAAAGATGGATTTTCTATATTTGCGTCTATTACATCAGCAATTTTGCCGGTAATATAGGAATAAGAAGTTTCATCTTCTGCTTTAGCAAGATTAAAAACTCCTAATCCAAAAGACATAGAAAGGGGCAGTAGTGCTGCCGCAATATATGGAGTTAATTTAGTTTTTTTATTTTTTTTCTTTGTCATAATACACCTTTTTTTGTAGAGTATAAATTTACTAGACTATTATAATATATTTAGCAATCTAAATCAAATAATTTTAGCGAAATTATAAATAATAAACATATGAAAACGATAGAAAAAACAAAAAAAATCAATAGTTTGTCGTCAAGAGATGCTATTTTTGATAATAAAACGTCTTTTTTTTCAAAAAAACAAATATTATTGCTTTTGCTTTGTGGGGCCATAATTGGTTTTCTAAATGGTTTTTTCGGCGGTGGCGGTGGAATTGTTTGCGTTCCATTGCTTCAAAAAGTATTAAATTTGTCGAGCAAAGAATCTCATGCCACGGCTATAGCGGTTATTTTTCCTTTGAGTTTTGTTTCGGCTTCAATATATGTCTTTAATGGTTCTATTGATTCAATGCCTTTATTAACCATTGGACTTGGAGTGGTTGTCGGAGGGGTTTTAGGTTCTTATGCTCTCAAATTTATGCCACCTAAAATGGTAAAATTGATCTTTGCTATTGTTATGTTGATAGGGGGAATTAAGCTGATAATATGATTGTTTTATTGTATATTTTATTTGGGGTGATTGCAGGCATTTTCGGGGGCTTGGGAATGGGTGGAGGAACCATTCTTATTCCTTTATTGACTATTTTTTTAGATTTAGACCAAAAAATGTGTCAAGGTATCAATTTAATATCTTTTTTGGTTATGGCTTTATTTTCGCTCATAATTCACTATAAAAATGGTTTTATAAAACCGAAAGGTATATTTTTTGTCATTTGTAGTGGAATAATTTTTTCTATTTTGGGAGCCTTAATTGTGGGGTATTTACCATCTAAAATACTCAGAACTCTTTTTGGTGTATTTTTATGCATTTTAGCTCTTGTTGAATTAGTTAAAATTTTTAAAAACAAGAAAAAAGAAAGGTGATTTATTATAATTTTAGTTTACAAACTTTATTAAATATGTTAAAATACTAGCGAACGGAGGACTTATGGTTAATAAAGATAAATGTATTGGTTGTGGGACTTGTGTGGCAATTTGTCCTGTCGGGGCGATAAGCTTTGACCAAAATGGGAAAGCCCAAATTGACAAAAACAAATGCATTCATTGTGGAGCATGCCAAGCCAGCTGTCCTGTTGATGCAATAAAACTTGATTAAGTGAGGAAAATGTGGAAAAATTAGCTATTTTAGAATTAAATGAAAGTGCGTTAAGAGTTTCTATTTATAAAGTAAGCAATGGAAGAAGTCAATTGGTTTTGGATAAAAGCCAACCTTTTGCACTTGGCAAAGAAATCACAACAGAAGAGCTTATAAAACCAAAAACTAAAAATGACCTTCTAGAAGTAATTAAAATTTATCGAAAACTTATTGAAAGTTATAAAGCGACCAAAATTATTGCGGTAGCTTCAAAAATTTTATTATCTGCTAGAAATTATAAAGGCTTTATTGACGAAATTTACAACAACACAGCTATGACACTTCAAATTTTATCAGATGATGAATTTTTAAAGATTATTTATAACTCAGTTGTAAATTCTATCGATAATTCAAAAGGCTTTTTCGTTTATGTTGGTTCTGATTTCACAGGGGTGGTTAAATATAATAGAAGAACTATGCTTGCAAGCCAAATTTTACCGTATGGGGTCGACAATTTGTGTGTTGACTTAAAAGGGCAAAATAAATCTCTTGCAGAAATGGAAGAGTTTATGAAGAAAGAATTTTCTTCTTTAGATATTTTGAAAGAAATAGAGCAAGATAGCAATATTGTTGGTTGTGGAAATGCGTTTTTAGCTTTTGGCAAAATTGCAAAAAAAATAGCAAAATATTCTCTTGATATAGACAATGGATATGAAGTAAGCAATGAAATCATGCAAAAAGCTTACGATTTTATCAAAAATATCGACCTTGAAAAAATAGGAAAGATTAAAGGGATAGATTTTATTGAAGCAGACAAAGTTATGGTTGCTTTTGCTTTGATTAGGGCACTTTACACAGTTTGCAAAGCAAATTCAATCACCGTATCCACAGCATCTTTAAGACATGGACTTATTGTTACTCAGACATCTGCAATGACTCAAGCTCAATTCAGTGACCTTTTATCTAGTTCTTTAGATAATTTTCTTGAATTCAATAAAGATGAAAATTCAATAAATGAATATGTTTATCAAATGGCGTTAATTCTTTTTAAACAGTTAAAAGTTATGCATAAACTGCCTAGATTTTATGTTAAGCCTTTAAGAATTGCATCTTATTTATATGATTGTGGCAAAGTTATCAACTATGAAAATATGGAAAAACACGGCTTTGATGTGATTTTAAACGCAGGTATTTGCGGGGCAACGCACAGAGAATTGCTTGTTGCTAGTTTTATCTGCTTATGTCAAAATCTAGATAATTTATCTTTGGGAACTTGGCTAAAATACAAAGATATTTTGACAGATGAAGACCTTGATGCAGTAAGAAAATTGGGTGTAATCGTAAAATTGTCAAGAGCTTTAAATGCTTCTAGAAAACCTATAATTACAGATATAGTTTGTGATATTTTAGGAGATTCTATAATTGTTAAAACGGTCGTTGAAGGCAATGCAGAATTTGAAATTATGGAAGGAATGAAAATTGCTGATGACTACAAAAAAGTATTTAAAAAGAGTTTACAAATCATATAAAGCATAATTTGGAGAGATTATGAAAAAATATAAATTTGCTATTGAAATCGGTGGGGCATATACTAAAATTTTCGTAAAAGATTTTGGCATAGTTCTTTGCGAGCCTACTATGGTGGCGGTAGAAGCAAATGCAAACGGTTATGAAATAGTCGCTCTAGGGCAGGAAGCAAAAAAACTTGTTGGAAAAACAAGTGAAAATGTTGAAATTTTTAGCCCCATTGTAAATGGACAAGTGAACAATTATACATATCTTAAAGAGCTTTTAATTTATTTTTTTCAAAAACTTGAAACAAAAACAAAAAAAGAAAATATAATTGCACTTGTAAATTGTGCAATCGAAGATAAAGATAAGGTTGTGCTAAAAAATTTGCTAAATGAAATTGGTTTTAGGGAAGTAGCCCTTGTTCCTACAGTTCTTTGCTCATGTATTGGGGCAGGAAAAAATATTAGCTCATCAAAAACAAATATGGTTATAAATATTGGAGGTGCGAACACTGATATAGCAGTTATCAATATGAACTCTATTGTAAAAGGTGCAACTCTTGGACTTGGGGGTAAAGCGGTAGATGTTGCTTTGACAAATTCAATAGCTTATAATCATGGCATTGTTCTAGGTGTAGGGATAAGCGAAAATCTAAAAATAGAAATAGGCTCTTTGTACTCAAATGATACTTTAAATATGGAAGTTACAGGTATTGATGTAGAAAATAAGATGCCACGCTCGTACATAATTACTTCAAATGATTTGTTGCCTATTTTGGAACCTTTCTACGATGAAATTATCAGGGCTGCTGATGTTACCATAACTTCGCTCCCTCCTGAAATATCAACAGACATAATAAATAATGGGGTATTATTTGTGGGAGGAATGAGTAATATTATCGGTCTTGATAACTATCTAAAACATAATTTTGGTTACCCATTTAAAATTTTGCCAGATGCGGAAAATGTTTCTATTTTAGGTGCAGGCAAACTACTTGATGATCCAGAATTGCTAGAAAAAATTATTTCTAATTTTTAGCATTTATAAAAATATAAATCGCGTTTTGCTGTTATGACGGACAAAACGCGTTTTTTTGTTTACAAATATTAAAAATTTTATAAGGACAATCTTACTTAAATAAATTTTTTAATTTTTAATTATGTTTTCGCAGATTTTTTATTTTAAAATATTTTATAAAATAAAGAATTTTTATAATATCTAAAATTTGACAAAAAGTAATAAAATTATCAAATTATTTTCTTTGTTTAGCAGTAAATAATAGATAAAATAAACTCAGGAGTTTATTATGGCAAGAAAAATTGTTTTAACAAGTGGTAAAGGTGGTGTTGGAAAAACAACTATTTGTGCAAATCTTGGCAAAAACTTGGCAAAACTTGGATTTCGAGTTGTTTTGTTAGATGTTGATATAGGCTTAAACAACCTTGATGTCGTTATGGGCATAGAAGATCAAGTTGTGTTTGATGTTACAGATGTTATCATGGGCAAATGTCGCGCTCGGCAAGCGCTTGTTCAAGATAAAAAAATATCATCTTTATATATTATGCCATCGGCGCATGCTTATAATAAAGTCAAAATTTTAGGCGAGCATATTAAAAATGTTGTGGATCAACTCGATGCAAATTTTGATTATATTTTGATTGATTGTCCTGCTGGGGTTGAAGCTGGTTTTCATAGAGCCGTTTTTCCTGCTAATGAAGCTATTATTGTGGTAACACCTCATTTATCTTCAATCAGAGATGCTGATAAAGTGATTGCTCTTTTAAATGATTATAACATAGGTTTTAAAGGTTTGGTTATAAATAGAATGCGTGGAGATATGTTGTTAAATGGTGAGCTTATGGATATAGAAAGCATTGTTCGAGCTTTAAATATTCCGCTTCTTGGTGTTATTCCAGAAGACGATGCAATAGGTTCATCATGTTCTTTGGGCGGTAGATGTAATTTAGCTGAAAGCGCAAGGGCTTTTACTTTACTTAGCGAAAACATTCACAATGGCTCCAAAAAAATATTTGATTGCACTTATAAGTACAAGGGGCTTTTAGGTTATTTTAAGCGTTCTATCAAAAAGAGGGTTTAGGGAGATGGGTATGGATAATAGAATTTCAAATAGGCTATCTTGCATTTTAGATAATGATAAAATGTTTGCACCGCAGTATATTTGTCAAGTTTTAGAAAAAGAACTCTTGCCAATAATTGAAAATTTTTTGGTTTTAAAAGAACCTTTAAAGGTTAGATATAAAAAAGAAAATTTTGAAAATGTTTTTTTTATAGAATTTACTGCAGACAGAATAAAACCTATAGGGTATATACCTTACTAATCTATAAATTTTTGTTTATAGATAATTAAAAAAAGTTGCATTTAAATGCAACTTTTATATTTTAAATGGAAGTTTATTATATATTTCTTCTCCTTTTTGTTTCAATTCGCTAGTTTGATTTGTGGAAATTTTTAAGCCCATAAAGGAAATTGAAGATTCAGTCTCTGTTTTTGCTATAACAATGTTTATATCGCCTTGTTTAAGTGAAAGCTCAGATGTTTTTATAGTTTTGTCATTGTTAAATTCGAAATGGATATGGGCATCAAAACCGAATAATTGCATTGATTGATCTATTGTTGAAGAACTATTTGCTGAAATGACTATTGCAAGAATGGCTATTCCTAGGTTTAAACTAGACGAATTAAGTGCTTTGTTTTCTTCTATTTCAAATAATAGTGTTGTGTCTATGCTTGATTGCATTTCAAGTTTAAGTGATAGTGAAGCATCGTTATAATCAGTAGCAAATATATTTAAGCCATTTTCATTTTCGCTCAATTTAATAAGCATATTACTACCTGTTTCAATATCTAAAGAATTGCTTTTTGCTGTAATATTTGTAATTAAACTTTCATTGACTTCATAATGGAGTTGTGAAAGAATTAAATTTAAAATATTTGGTAGTGAAATATTGATATCAAAATACTCATTCATCATAACTTGTAATGCTTCAAGCGTGGTTTTTGTGTCCTCATCGTTGATATCTAAAAGGAAAGAGATTGTGTCAAGTTGTACATATATTTTTGTGCCATAGAAAGCAAGTTTGATTTGACCATCATTCAATGTAACATAAAACTCAGGGGAGTTATTGTTTAAAATAATTTGGTATTGTCCAATCAACTTGCTTGTTGAAACTGTTAAACTCATTGTTCCGCAAATAGCATTTGATTTAAACAAATTTGCAAACTTTTCAATATATGGCAAAAGGCTTGAAAGCTCGCAATATTTATATTTTTCTTCGTTAATTTCTGGCATTACTTGGTTTTCTTGAAGTTTAAAATTTACGCTTGCTAAATCGCTGTCAAAATCAACTGATGTAATTGCGTTATCTGTAGAGGCAATAGTAAATATTCCTAAATCTCTGATAGAAATGTAATAGTCATTCTCTACTTTTTTCATTTGTTCTATTATAGATAAATCTAAATCTGACAATTTAAAACTGTTTATAGGCAATTGATTTATAATATTGTCTATATTGTTATAATCAATGTTGTTAAGAAAATCTAATGGTAAATTTATATTAAAGTTTTCTTTTAGCATTTCAATTAAATTTGGAAGTTTAGATAAATCAAATTGTAAATATACATTAAAGAAATTGAAGAAAATTTTATTGTTTTTTAGTGTAACATTTAAATAATCATCTACGCACAATGATATTGAATTTAGATTTTTATCAATAAATAAGTTAAAATTATTTAATTTAGATTCTTCGTCATTGCCTTTTATTGTCAAATTGCCATTTAAAGAAATTACATCATTTTCATTTGCATAAGTTATAAATTTGTTTGCAACATCTAGCAAAATAGTGAGATCTTTGTATTGTTCTGGATTTTTATTTACCGTTTGCCCTTGGCTTGCCATGTTGAATTTTCCTTCAACTGAAATTGAATAATTTTCTAACGAAAGGGTAGGAACTTTAAATGAAATTAAGTTGTAATCATGATCAGTTTCAATGGTTATCTTTTTAATTACGGGCAGTTCAATTTCTATAATTCTGCTCTCTTCCAAAATTGTTTCTTTTAAATTTGAAAATAAATTTAAAATTTGATTTATATCTAATGAATTTAAATCTATATCGAAAGTTGGAATATCTGCTCCAACATTTTGTAAAATTTGAGTGATCGATTTTAACATATTATTAGTGTCTATATAAAATTTATTGTTGAAGGCGTCAACATATAATCCGTTGTCAAAGTATGACACATCAAAATTTAGTATTTCTTCGTTTACTTGTGCTTCTATTTGGCTTAAAAGTGTAAGATTTTCAAAACCATTTGAAATATCTAGATAACAATCAGCGTTAATTTGTATTGAAGAAGTAGGGGATATGCACGAAACGCTTAAGTCAAAATCAATTGCATCTTTTTGCATAACATTATATACAATGTTTGATAATTGTTCAGGCATTTGAGCAGTACTTACACTATCTTCGGTATTTGATGCTCCATTCCATGAAATTAAAATTACGCCGTAGGCTGAAGCTATAGAGATAACTAAATACATTAAAGTATATGATATGTATTTTAAAATTCTTTTCATATTTACCTCCTTATAAAACTTCGACTGCGACATCTTTGTCAAAGTAAAAATAGTTGTCGAGTGTGCCCACACATGAATTTTTCATACCAAAAGCCACAATTGTGTAAACTTCAGTTGAACATATAGAAACAAAATTCCAATTTTCGTCGATAGTTATCACTTGTTCTATAGAGCTAAACTCTGGATATGAACTTAGATTGCTTGTATATTTGATTTGTCTTATGTAATTTAGCACGCTGTAAATAGGGTCAAGCACTATTGTAAATTGATAATATTTGCTTCCATCTTCATTTTCTATAACTTCAATTTGACCTGTAGAATTGTTAGAGACGGTTTCATTTGCTACTATAAAATTTTGACTTGTATTTGGAAGACCGCCTGTTGTATTTTTATATTCGCTAGGAAGATATGTCTTTCTTTCTCCATTCCATGTAGCATTTTCGTTTGAATTTATCTTCCCTTTCACTGTCATAACAGATGTTTTTGCTTTATTCATTTGAGCAATCTCTGCAATCTGCATCAGTCCATTGCTTATACTTATAGATTGATATGTGTTTCCATCAAATTTTTTTTCGCTATATATGCTTTGTGTCGCTATTGTCTTGATTTTGCCTGTGCCTTGAATGATATATTTGTCAGCATTTTCAAAGTTATAATTTGCAAGCTGATAGTTTTCTGCTAAAGATAAATCGCAAGGGGTTATATTATTTTCATGAGCTATAGAAACAAAATTTGTTTTCTCTTCAGTTGTAAAATTGTTTCCTAAAATTTTTTGAAAGCCTAGGTCAAGTGTAGATTGCTGTTTACTTTCATACTCGCTGAGCTGACCCAGGTATGTGTTCCAGTTTAAACTTGAAGTCAAAACATTTTTGTAATACCAACTGCCAAGACCAACGCCCGTTACTATGGCGCACAAAGCAAATATGCATTTATTTAAAATTCTTCTTTTTAAAGACCTCTTTTTCTTTTCTTGTTTTAGTTTTAAAGCTTTTTTCCTTCTCTTGTAAACTTCTTTTGTTGTTAAACAAAAGCATGGAGCTTGTTTATTTGCTTCAACAATATTGCATTTTTTATTTTTTAAAAATTTTTTATTAAATAGCGAATAGTCAACATCAGTCATTTCACAATCTTGAACGTCGCTAGAATTATCATTCACAACATTAGTGTTGTTTGTTTTATTTATCATTATCACCACTCTCAAAAAACCTCAAAGTGAGGTTTGATATTTTTAAGTTATTTTTTATATACTACATCTAGAAGATGTTTAAATTTACTTCAATGCATAGCTAAATCTTTTCTATGCTGATTATAGTATAATATATTTAATAGATAGTGTCAATAATTTTAGCGAAAAAAAAGTAAAAAATTTAAAATTTATGTATAAATATGCAAAATATGTTTGATTTATGCAAGAAAATGTAGTATAATAAACTCAGCATTACAAAAGGGGAAATATGTCAAACTATCAAGATTTTGCAAATGAATTTTTAAAAACTTATGGTATTGAGGACGGACGGGAAGAGTTGTCTAGTGAAGATAAATATTTTTTGTGTTTAGCCTTTAAGCTTCTTACTAATCAAAATATTGACAAAGAGAAATCTTTAGAAGAAATAAAGGCGAGATTTTATAATGATTATTTTAATTTGCTACAAGATAAAACTTTGTCAAATAAAACTGACATAGATTTTGAACTTGAAAAGCTTTTTGAAAATTTTTGTGAAACAGATGTTGAAGAAAAAAACGGAGCAAGTTATTCTGATTATAAACAAAATTTAAAATCAGACAGCGCAATGTTTGACGAAAATTTGATAAAAACTACAGCACAAATGAGCGGAATCGGTGAATCAAAAATCAAGTCTCTTTTACAACCAAAACTTGAAGTTTTTTTGAATGATAAATTAAACTATTATATAAGAGCTTTGCAACATATACATAGTATATATTCATTTGCTTTGTTAGAAAAATAATTTAAAAAAATTACAAATTTTGCTTGACAAATAGTATTATTCTATATAAAATATAATCGTCTTAAGAATAAGGCGTTTTTTGTCTGTATTAGCCCCACAGCCATAAATACCCTTTAAAGACTAATTTTTCGGAGGAAATCAAATGAAAACTTTTATGGCAAAACCAACGGACATTGAAAGAAAGTGGTTCGTTGTTGATGCAACTAATATCCCTCTAGGTAGAGTGGCTTCACAAGTTGCAGATATTTTAACTGGAAAAAATAAACCTTCTTATACTCCACATGTTGATAATGGCGATTTTGTTATTGTTTTAAACTCAGACAAAATTGTGCTCACTGGCAAAAAGGCTGTGGACAAAAAGATGAGATGGCATACTGGTTATATCGGTGGACTTAAAGAGATTGATTATGGAACTTTAATGCAAAAAAATTCACCTAAAGCAGTTGAAAAAGCTGTTAAAGGAATGCTTCCTAAAACTTCTCTTGGAAGAAAACAAATCACAAGACTTCATGTTTATAAAGACGCTCAACATGATCATCAAGCTCAAAAACCAGAAACTGTTGAATTAAAAGGAGCTAGAAACTAATGGCAGAAAAGAAATCAAACAAAACAAGCCAGATAATTGCTACTGGCAGAAGAAAAAAATCTATTGCAAGAGTAAGACTTTTACCTGGTACTGGAAAATGTACTGTTAATGGTAGAGAAATGGGGGAATACCTTCAAAGGGATACTCTTCTTTTAGTTGCTAGACAACCATTTGAACTTACAAACACAGGTGATAAATATGATATCATTGTAAGAGTTGTTGGTGGTGGTGTTTCTGGACAAGCGGGAGCTATTTGTCATGGTCTTGCTAGAGCTCTTGTTAAAGCAAATGAAACTTTTAAAAAAGAATTAAAAGACGCTGGTCTTCTTACTCGTGATCCAAGAATGAAAGAAAGAAAAAAATACGGACTCAAAAAAGCAAGAAAAGCTTCTCAATTCTCAAAGAGATAATTTTCAATTGTCAAAATTACCAAAAAGAAAAGGCTTATGCCTTTTCTTTTTTTGTTCATATCTTTTATTTTAAAATCGAATTTGATTTGCTTAGATTTAAAAACTTAATTTAGTGCTTCAAAATTTTAATTATTATAAATTTAATAATTAAAACTGTTTTAAGCTAAATTTGTTTTTATATTTTTCCTTGTTTAAAATTATGGTTTTAAGATTTTTGAGTTAAAAGAGATTTTTTTTGATGGCATTTAAAATATTTTAAGTTTTTGTTTTGTAAATACTATTTTATTGAATATAATATATACATGAAAAATGAATATGATGTAATAATTATTGGTGGTGGTCCTGCGGGAATAAGTGCAGGTATTTATTCTGCTCGAGCAGGAAGAAAGGTTGCAATAATTGAAAAATTTGCTCCTGGTGGTCAATTAGGCTTAATTGGTCAAATTGAAAATTATGCTGGATTTAAAAGCATAAATGGTTTTGAACTTGCTGAAAAATTTGAACAGCATGCTCGCTTTTATGGTGTTGAATTTATTTTTGATGAGGCGGTGAAAGTCGAAAAAATCGATAGCGAGATTTTAGTAAAATGCATGCAAAATGAGTATAGCGCAAAAGCTCTTGTAATTGCTTTAGGTTGCCATTCTAGGCCATTAAATGTTGAAGGTGAGGAAAAGTTTAAAGGCAAAGGTGTAAGCTATTGTGCCCTTTGTGACGGGAATTTTTATAAAAACAAAACGGTTGCAGTTGTTGGTTCTGGAGATTCTGCTTTTTCAGATGCGATTTATCTTTCTAGCATTTGCAAAAAGGTTTTTGTTCTTACAAAAGGCATTTTAAAATTGCATAATTATGCAGAAGACGAACTAGATGACAAACAAAATGTAGAAATTTTAAAAGGTGCACTTTCAAACAAAATTTTGGGTGAAGATTTTGTTACGGCGCTTGTGTATGACCAAAATGGTAAACAACAAAAAATCGATGTAGATGGCGTTTTTGTTGCTATAGGAAGAGTGCCCGAAACAAAGTTTTTAGAAGGGTTTGTAAATTTAACAAAAAGTGGATATGTAATCGCAGACGAAAATATGCAAACTTCTAAAGAAGGCGTTTTTGTATGCGGAGATGTGAGAGAGGGCAGTTTAAGGCAGATTGCAACAGCCGTAGGTGACGGGGCAATAGCAGGCACAAATGCTAGTAAATATGCATTAAAAATTCAATATCAAAAAAAATAATTAAAAATAAAAAACATACTGTCATAGTATGTTTTTTTGTGTGTATAATTTTTATGTTTTGTAATTCGGTTTCAATTTTTTCACAAAATGTTTTGCTTTCTTAAATTCTATTATGCTTTTTAATAGAATAATAATAACAATGTGCTTTTAATAACACGATTAAACACAAACGATAACACCTTTTTCAAGGGCATAATAAGAGCAAAGACCTCTTGTAGGGACAACTCTTATTTCTTTAAAATTGCAATGTTTTTTAAGCTCATCAGTAATAAGTTTAACTTCTTCGTCAGCGTAGCAATGTGAAATAATAAGAGTTTTGTTTTCTATATCTTTTGTCTTTTCACAAATCATTTGAACCATTTTTGAAATTGCATTTTTTATTCCAATTGTCTTTTTAGCAATTTTGATTTCTCCATTGTCTGCAACGCATATAGGTCGAATTACAAGAGTGCTCGCTATAAGACCTGCAAATTTGCTCATGCGTCCATTGTTTACTAAATTGTCAAACTTTTGTAATATAAAATACAAATCACGCTCATCTCTATACTTATCAATTTCTGTTTTAATTTCTTCAAAAGATTTTTTTTCTTGAATTAGCTCAACAAGTTTGTCTACAATCAAAATTTCAGTTCCCGAAACTGCTTTTGAGTCTATTACATGAATATTCTCAGGATTATGATATGAATTTTTTGCAACAATTGCAGAGTTGTAACAGCCGGAAAGTTTTGATGTTATGGTTACAACAAAAGTGTATTTAGCTTTATCAAAAAGTTCCAAAAAACTTTGTGGTGCAGGGCATGCACTAGATGTTTTTTTTGTTTTTTTCATTTCTTCAAGCATGACTTTACAATCAAGTTTGTCATTATCTACAAATTCTGTTTCGCCGACATTTATTGTCAGTGGCACAACATTAAAGCCAATATTTTCATCTTTTATATAGTTGCTGGAAAGTTCGGAACAGCTATCCACTATTATTTGAAATTTCATTTTATCTCCTTAGAGGCAGTCAATTTTTTGCCCTTTTATTATCAGTTTAAGACATCATATCTTTAATTTAGTATAATACAATATGAAAAAAATTCAAACTAAATTACAATTAAAATAAAATACTTTTTGAAAATTAGCAATCTTTCGACAATTTTCATTCTTGAATGTGATTGCTTGTGTTTATAAATTTGCTCATATTGGAAGCAAGTTCGATTTTGCCGTATTTTCTATTTATAAGCTCCACCGCTGATGAGAAATCATTTTTTGTGTCAAACATTGAAAGTTGGAAAGCATTTGCGCATGTCAGTGATGAGGCTCGTAATCTAATTGCTCTAACAGGATAATCATAATTCCATATTTTATCTGCAATTTGCATTGCATTTTTGGCTATATCTTTCACTTGGTTTGTTGGGCTTATCTTTGAACTTTTATGCACACGAGCAAGTTTGTTTGTTTTGATACTAACAGAAAGGGTACTTGCTAAAACATTATGCTTTATCATTCTTGAAGAGACCTTTTCGGCTAAAAAATAAACAACCTTTTCTATATCCTTTCTTTTTATAATATCTTGAATTGTTGTTGTTCCATTTCCTATACTTTTTGGAGGGGGCAAGGTGTAATAATCTCTTACAGGATTGTCTTCATTTCCTAAAAGTGCTTGTTTTAATTTTATACCATTTATTCCCATAAGATGCTTAAGATAATCATCTTCAAGTCTAATAAAATCGCCAATAGTATTGACAGAGATTGAAGAAAATTTTTTTTCAAGTCTTTTCCCAATACCTACTATTGTGTTTAATGGCAAATTATAAGTTATTTTTTTATAATCATTTTTTGCTATAACTGTAGTAAAATCAGGTTTTTTAAGGTCAGAGCCTAGTTTAGCAAATATTTTAGAAAAAGAAACGCCAACAGAGACTGTAAATCCAAATTCTTGTCTGATTTTTTTCCGAATTTCATCAGCAATTTCTTTTCCGGATTGTTTTAAATAATTCAAACTTTCTGTCACATCTAACCAGCACTCATCTAGTCCTAGTGGCTCTACAAAATTTGTATAGGTAAGATAAAGCTCATGCAGTTTTTGAGAAATTTCTTCGTACAAAGAATAATGCGGTGGAAGGCAAACAAGATCGGGACATATGGCTTTTGCTTCGCCAATAACTTGACCGGTGCTTACGCCATATTTTTTTGCAATTTCATTTTTTGCTAAGATTATTCCTGTTCTTTTTTCTGGATTTCCAGTTACAGCAACAGGTTTGTCTCTTAATTCTGGTTTTGTTGCGCATTCAACTGAGGCAAAAAAATTGTTTACATCAGAATGCAAAATAACTCGCTCTTTCATTTGATTTTTGTTTCCTTTTTATTGTATAATTGCCTTAATAAAAGGAATTTATGACAAAATGCTAGAAATAAAAAATTATTATTGCAATCCATATGCTTTGCTTCCACAAGATGATAAGAATCTTCTTAGACAGTGGAATAAAGAAGAAATTGGGCTTCTATATGAATATATGATTGCTTTAAACTTTAAAGCGGGGGTAAAGGACCTATTTTTAGTTAATGATTTTGCCATAGAATTAAACGATTTTGCAAAAAAATATGATATGACTATAAAAAGTGTAATAAACGCAGAAAATCTTTTAACTATTCCATCTTCAATGCTTGTTGGAGATAATATAATTATTGAAATTGACAAAATTGACGAGTATAATGAAAATTTTTTGATGCAGATAAATGATTTGACTGCCAAATTGAAACTTCCTCTTCTTATCCATTTTGCAAGGGACTTAAAAACTCTTGGAAGACTTGAACAAAAATATAAAAAACCGCCAGAAAAAGTTCTTGAAGATTTCGGTTTTTTGGATAGAGAATGCTTTTTGCTAGGTTGCAATTATCTAGATAAAGACGCTATATCATTTTTGGATAATTTTAATGTTAAATATATTTTTTTTTTTTTTTGCGATGGAGAAATGGGAAGAGGATTTTTGAATTTTAAGCTTTTTGATGGAAAGGATTGTTATCTTGCAAGCGAAAAAATTACAAATATTGATATGATAAAAGAGGCAAATCTGTTGCGTCTTGAAAATAACAACCTTCTTTGTTCAAACAACTTGATTGACTGTGATAATTATATCAAGTTGCTTTGTGGGAAATGTGAAAAACAGCAAAATCTAACTAAAATTTTAAGCGCGAAAATAGACAAAAATTGTGAAGATTTTATAGATTTAAAAACAAAATTTGATAATTTGCTTGCCGTAAAATGTAAAAAAAATTAAAATATTGTTAAGGAGAAATAAAATGAATTTAACTTTAGTTTTAGCACAAGAATTTGGAATAAAAGAGGAGTATGCCCAAAACCTCATAAATTTGCTAGATGAGGGGTGCACAATACCATTTATTGCAAGATACAGAAAAGAAATGCATGGAACTTGTGATGATCAAACAATTCGTGCGTTTGCAGATAGACTTAAATACCTGCGAAATCTTAATGATGAAAAAGCAAAGGTTGAAAAGGCTATAACCGAGCAGGGCAAGTGGACTGATGAAATTGCGACCGCTTTGCAAAACGCAAAAACTTTGACTGAAGTCGAAGACATTTATCGTCCATACAAACCAAAGAGAAAGACAAGAGCTTCGGTTGCTATCGCAAAAGGGCTAGAGCCTCTTGCTGAGATTTTGTTGAAACAATCAGAGAGCTACGAAATTAGAAAAGAAGCTGAAAAATTTATTACTGATGAAGTTGCAACGGCCGATGATGCTATTGCTGGTGCGAAAGATATTGTTGCAGAAAAAATTTCTGACGATGCACTTCTTAGAAAAGAACTTCGCTCTTTAATAGAAAATAAAGCTTTTATAAAATGTGAGCTTTTGGAAAATGAAAACAGTTTGACTTATGAAACATATGCAAATTTTAAACAAGAAGTGAAAACTATTCCAAGTCACAGAATTCTCGCTATCAATCGTGGAGAAAAAGAAAAGTGCTTGAAAGTTGATATTGAAATTAATCCCGAATTAACAATACCTTTAATTAACAGTTATTATAAGAAAAATAATCCTGACACTGATAAGATTATGGAAGAAGTTATAGAGGATAGTTATGAAAGATTGCTTTTCCCTTCACTAGAACGAGAGGCGAGAGCAAACTTGACTGATAGGGCAAACGAGCAAGCAATCAAAATGTTTGAAGTAAATTTAAAACCTCTTTTAATGGAAGCCCCACTTAAAAACAACATTATTTTAGGTCTTGACCCAGCATATAGAACGGGGTGTAAAATTGCTGTTATTGATAAAAACGGCAATGTTTTAGCTACAACCGTGATTTATCCTACACCACCACAATCAAAAACAGAAGAGTCAATAGAAAAATTAAAAGGACTTATTGAAAAATATAAGGTTGATATTATCTCTATTGGTAATGGAACTGCATCAAAAGAGGCAGAGATTTTTGTTGCAGAACTTATAAAACATGTCTCAAGACCAGTCAGTTATGCAGTTGTTAGTGAAGCGGGGGCATCAGTATATTCTGCTAGTAAGTTGGGAGCGGAAGAATTCCCAGATTATGATGTTTCATTGCGTTCTGCTGTGTCTATTGCTAGAAGACTTCAGGACCCTCTTGCTGAACTTATAAAAATAGATGTAAAATCTATAGGAGTTGGGCAATATCAACACGATATGCCTCAAAATCGTTTGACTGAAGTTTTAACAGGTGTTGTTGAAGATTGTGTAAATAGTGTCGGGGTTGACCTAAACACAGCAAGCCCTTCTCTTTTGTCTTATGTTTCAGGACTGAATATGTCTATAGCAAAAAATATAGTTGCATATCGAGCAAAAGTTAAGGGAATCACAAGCAGAGAGCAACTTTTGAGCGTTCCTAAACTTGGTCCAAAGGCGTATGAACAATGTGCCGGCTTCTTAAGAGTGGTTGGTGGGGAAGAAATTTTAGACAATACTGCGGTGCACCCAGAAAGTTATTCTTCTACTAGAAAACTTCTTAAAATTTTTGATTTAACAGAAGACGATGTTAAAAATGGAAACATATCATCATTGCCAAACTTGATTAAACTCAAAGGTGAAGAAAATGTCGCAAAAGAATGTGAAATTGGCGTCCCAACTTTAAATGATATTGTGAAAGAACTCTTAAAACCTGGCAGAGATATCCGTGAGTCTATGCCTAAACCAGTGCTTAGAAGTGATGTTTTATCTATGGAGGATCTTAAAGAAGGAATGGTTCTTTCTGGAGTGGTAAGAAATGTTATTGATTTCGGTGCTTTTGTTGATATAGGTGTTCATCAAGACGGTCTTGTACATATCAGTCAAATTTCTGATGTTTATATTAAGCACCCATCTGAAGTGTTAAAAGTAGGGCAAAGGGTTGATGTAAAAGTTCTTTCTGTAGATTTACAAAAGAAAAGAATCGCTCTTACGATGAAGGGTATTGACAAAGATTGATTTGTAGGTGAAAAATTGAACAAATGTCCATATTGTAATACAAGTATAAACGAAATAAAGCAAACAGGTTTTGTAGGTTGTGCTCGATGTTATCAAGAAATTGATGAGCTTAAAGATTTAGTTCATAAACTTTATGGTGACAAAAAGCACAGGGGCAAAACTTTAGGTGGTGACAATGGAAGAATTTGATAAAATTGCCATCTCTTCTCGTATTAGACTTGCACGAAATGTCGATGGTTTAAAGTTCTATACCAAACTTGACAGTGAAATAGATGCAAGTTATATTACAAACGCCGTTACAAAAACTTTGGAAAAATTTGATTATTTCTCGCTTATAAAACTTTCAAATTGTTCCCTTAATGAGTGTAATGCCATGTTTGAAAGACATCTTATAAGCAAAGAACTCATAGAGAATAAAGACATATCAAGTTTAGCTATTAGCGAAGATGGAAAAGTTATTGTTATGGTAAATGAAGAAGACCATATTCGTGAGCAGTGTATTGAAAATGGATTTAATTTATATAAACCTTATAGAAGACTTACAAAAATCGATGACGAAATTTTGTCTTCATTGCCTATTGCTTTTGACAAAGAGTTGGGGTTTATTACAGCTTCGCCATCGAATTTGGGAACTGGTATGCGTGCATCTGTCATGCTGTTTTTGCCAGCACTTGAAATGCAAAACAAGATAGAACAACTTTTTAAATCGGCGAAAGAAAATCAACTTACTATTCGTGGTATTTATGGAGAAGGTAGCAACGCTAAAGGCAGCCTTTATCAAATATCAAATCAAGGTTCGCTTGGGTATAGCGAAGATGAAATAATTGATAAAGTTAGTCAATTCATTTATGATGTTATAAGTGAAGAAAAATCTTCCAGAGAAGAAATTTTAACTGAAAAGTATGAAACTGTTAAAGACAAAATAATGCGCGCATATGGAATTTTAACTAACTGTTATTATCTTGAAGAAGACGAAATGATTTCTCTTTTAGCCTTAATAAAGTTTGGTGATGCGCTAGGCTTTTTACAAATTTTAGATGATGAAAAATTTATGAAACTTTTCTATGAGGGCACTAAAGCAAATTTGCAAGAAATTTTTGATTTTTTTCAAATTGAAAAGGAAAACATAATTAGGAGTGAGTATATATCTAAAGAGATAAAACATCTCGTTCAAAGGAGGGAAAAATGAATTATCAATCATCTTCATTTTCAGACAACATTGAAAAAGTTATAAAAAACGCAAGCAAAATAGCTTTGCGATTTGGTTCAAATCTTATAGGAAGCGAGCACATTCTCTATGGTCTTACTGCGGTTGAAGATTCACTTGCAAGTGAAATTTTGGCTGAGGAAGGAGTGACTGAAAGTGCTATGTTCAACTTTTTTGAAGAAAATTCAGACGGGGATATCCTTTTTAGTGATGAAGTTGAACTTACGCCACGAACTAAAGATTTATTCCGTATCGCACAGGAAATCGCACTGCAAATGAATCATTCATTTTTAGGCACTGAACATCTTTTACTTGCTCTGCTTTCAAGCAGTGGCTCTGTTGCTTATAGAATTTTGCAAGGACCTTTTAACATTGACATTGAAGCTTTAAGAGGAAAGGTTATACGAGCATTGCAATCAAATTCTCCATCTTCTAACGAAGAAAAAGAAACAACTAAAGCAAACAAACAAGCAGGAAGTACTCTTCCTGAAAAACTGCTTGATATGGGTACAGATATTACTTTAAAAGCAAAAGAACACAAGCTTGACCCGGTTATTGGCAGGGAAGAAGAAATTCAAAGAGTTGTTGAAATTCTGTGCCGAAAAACAAAAAACAACCCTGTTCTAATTGGTGAAGCAGGGGTAGGTAAAACTGCTGTTGTTGAAGGGCTTGCACAAACCATTGTTTCAGGTGATGTGCCAGAAATTTTAAAAGACAAGGTCATCTATTCGCTAGAAATTGGCGGTTTGATGGCGGGAACAAAATATCGTGGAAGCATGGAAGAAAAACTTAAAGATGCTATTGAAACTATTATTTCTAGTAAAAACATTATTGTTTTTATAGATGAAATTCATACTTTAGCACAAGCAGGAAGTGAAAAAGGTGAAACATCTCCAGCTGATATGTTGAAACCTTATCTTGCTAGAGGTGAAATGCAAACTATAGGTGCGACGACTACTGATGAATATAGAAAATTTATTGAAAAAGATAAAGCTCTTGAGCGTAGATTTCAACCTATTATGGTAAACCCACCAACTGTGGAACAAACTATTCAAATTCTTAAAGGACTTAAAGATAGTTACGAGGCTTTTCATAAGATAACGATTACTGATGAAGCTATTGAAGCTGCTGCTGTTTTATCAGACAGATATATTTCAGATAGAAGTTTGCCTGATAAGGCCATCGACCTTATAGATGAAGCAAGCAGTAAAGCAAAGGTTAATTATACAGTAAAACCTCAAGAAATCAGAAAAATTGAAGAAAAAATCAAGTCTCTTTCTGCAAGTAGAGATGAAGCAAGTTTGCAAAGAAACTATGAAAAAGCGGCAAAATTGCAATCTGAAATTATCAATCTTGAAAATGACCTTAAAAAGAAAAATGAAAAGTTTTTTGGTTCTAGTGAAAAATCTGGTACTAAATCTATAGGTGCAAACGAAATAGCAGCTGTAGTAGCTAAATGGACTGGCATACCTGTCACAAAAATAACAGAAAGTGAAAAAGATAGGCTTTTACATTTAGAGGATATTTTACACAAGCGCGTGGTTGGTCAAAACGAAGCTGTTAGCGCGGTTGCCAAAGCAATCAGGCGTGCAAGAGTCGGTCTTCAAGATTCAAAACGCCCAATTGGGTCATTCTTATTTATGGGACAAACAGGTGTTGGAAAAACAGAACTTTGCAAAGCTATTGCTGAGGCCATGTTTGATGATGAAAACAATATCGTCAGAATAGATATGAGTGAATATATGGAATCTCATTCAGTGTCAAAACTTATCGGCTCGCCTCCAGGATATGTTGGTTTTGAAGAAGGAGGACAACTGACTGAACAAGTAAGGCGTCATCCATATTCTGTTGTACTTTTTGATGAAATAGAAAAAGCACATCCAGATATATTTAATGCGCTTTTACAAATTCTTGATGATGGAAGATTGACAGATGGGCAGGGAAGAACTGTATCATTTAAAAATACAATTATAATTATGACCAGCAACCTTGGTGCTAATGAAGTTCGAGAGCATCGCAGAAGTTTAGGTTTTGGTTCTGAAGATAAGGAAGACATTGATACAAACAAAATTTATATGGATGCTTTAAAACACAAATTTAAACCAGAGTTTATCAATCGTATTGATGTAATTTGTATCTTCCAACCATTAACTCATGACGACCTTGTTAAAATTGCAAAAATTTTAATATCAAACATAAATAAGCGTCTCAAAGAAAAAAATTTATCTCTTAAAATAACCGAAGACGCACTCGATTATGTGGTTGACAAAGGTTCAAATACTGAGTATGGAGCAAGACCATTAAAACGATTTATACAACAAGAAATTGAGGATAATATAGCAGAAATGATTTTAATGGGCAAACTTAAAAATGAAGGCGAAATTATTATTGATGTAAAAGATAATGCTTTATCTTTTGAAAATGAATAATTTGCATAAATTGTTTGGAAAAAAACTTATAATTTGCTAATATAAGTGTAGGAGGAATTATGAAAATTGAAATTTTAGAAAGAGGCGGTTATAAAGCTGCAAAAAGAATGAAAACTGTTATCGAAGACAAACTTGCAAAACTTGATAAATATTTTGATGATGAAGCAACGGCAAAGGTTGTTTTTATAAAAGTTGCAAAACAAGATAAACTTGAAATAACAATTTCAAGCAAAGGTTTGCTTTTTAGATGTGAAGTAGCAAGTGACAATATGTATAATAATATTGACTATGCTCTTCCAAAACTTGAAAAACAAATTGTAAGATACAACGAAAAGAAAAAGGATAAGAAAAAGGGCAAAAATGTTATTGAGTTTCCTTTTGAATTTTTGGAAGAAACTCCAGAAGAACTTCCTGCTATTTATAAAACAAAAACATTTGACCTTGATCCTATGCTCATAGATGATGCTAGATTTGCTATAGAAAGACTTGGACATGATTTCTTTGCATTTTTAAATGCTGAAAGTGGAAGAGTAAATATAATCTACAGAAGAAGAGATGGCAAATTTGGTTTAATTGATTTAAAATACTAAAATCAATATATAAAGAAGTACCAAATATCCCACTAAAAGGGAAATTTGGTACTTTTTTTTATAAAAAACTTGTACTTAATTTAAATGTTGTTAAAAACCTGTTTACATTTGATTATTTATTTCTTCAACAATTTTTTCAAGTTTAATGGCTGAATTTTTTGCAATTTCTTTATCTTTATGCTCACACATAATTCGTATTTTTTGTTCTGTTCCACTAGCACGAACTAAAACTCTGCCTTCATCTTTAAATTTTTGTTGCAATTTTAATATCTCTTTTGTTAATTTTGAAGAGTTTAATATCCTAAATTTATCAACCACAGCTACATTTTTATTTTCTTGAGGGTATGGCGTGTAGTCAATAAGTTTTGATAATTTTTTCTCAGATTTATTTAATATATTAGCAAGCATTACCGCCGTCAAAACGCCGTCGCCTGTTGTTGAGTGCGATTTTACTATGATATGTCCTGAAGGCTCACCACCAAGCAAAATATTTTTGTTTTTCATAATTTCAATAACATATTTATCGCCAACATCTGCACGAATAAGTTTTATATGATTTTTTGCAAGTGCGTCTTCAAGAGCTTTATTGGTTAAAGTTGTGCCAACCAAATTTGGGCATTTTTCAGGCAAATATTTTGAAAGTAAATATAAAATTTCATCTCCGTCGACAGTCTTCCCATTTTCGTCGCATACCATAATTCGATCAGCATCGCCGTCAAAGGCAAAACCTATATCGGCATTATGCTTTTTTACCAATTTTTTTAAATTTTCTATATGCAATGCTCCACATTTTTCATTTATTTTTAATCCGTTTTTTTGCATTCCACTATAAAAACAATTCGAGTTTAAATTTTTAAAAACTTTTTTTGCGACTTTAGTAGAAGCGCCATTTGCACAATCTACAACAATTTTTAAGTTTTCAAGAGAAGAAGAAATATCTACAATGCTTTCAATATATTTGTTAATCAACCTAGGACTATATTTATATTTTCCTATGTTTTTATAATCAGTTGATAACTCAAACATAATTTTTCTTTCTATTTGATTTTCAAATTCTTCATTTATTTTATATCCATCTTTGTCAAATATTTTAATTCCATTATATTCTGGTGGATTGTGAGACGCACTTATCATAACCCCAAAGTCAAAACCTAGTTTTTTCGTAAGGTATGCTATACATGGTGTGGGGCATAACCCAACATCAATTACATCAACTCCGTTGTTTAAAAGTCCAGAAGACAAAGATAGGGTTAAAATATCTCCTGTAGAGCGACTATCTTTTCCTATTAAAACTTTTTTGTTTTTACAAAAGCGAGATAAACTGTTGCCTGTCTTGTACGCTAAAGATGGTGAAAGTTCCTCACCGTAAATACCCCGTATTCCGTCAGTTCCAAAATATATTCCCATGAAATCTCCTTTTTTTTAAATTACATTTTTGAAAAATATGAAAAATGTTAAAAAGCATAATATTTTTTATGCAAAAGAAAAATGTTTTGAGAAAATAAATTTAAAAAAATTTTAAATACGGTATTGACAAAATATGCATTTTATTTTATTATAAAAACATACCAAAGAGGAGAAAAATATGGAAAAACAAGAATTTTACGACTATTATGTAATAGTTAAAACAACGAGACAAAAAAGATATGGGAAAGAGAGATTTGAAGAGAAAAATTTAGGATATTTAGCGAGCAAAGAGGAAGCTCAAAGCGCGGCAAAATATTTGAAAAAAGGATTTAATGTTTTTGATCACAAAGAATTCGTAGAAATCAGGCCAACAAAATTGAACGATGAAGAAATTATACAGTTAAGAAAAAGGGAAAAACTTTTTGATAAAGCTGCTGATTTTGCGAATGTTGAAAATCTTAGAGAACTTTCACGATACGAATCAAGGCAAAAAGAATTGTTTGAAGATGAAGAAGATGAAGACGAAATAGAATAATAAAAAAAGCAGTTAGAACGATTTAGTTTCAAACTGCTTTTTTTATATTATTTGTTGAAAAAACAAGTGAATAAAAAAACTGACAATTTGCCAGTCGCAATTTGCCAGTTTTTTATTTTTTAAGATCTTCAAGCATTTTTGCATAATGAGCTTTTTTTCTATCAGCGCAGTTTTTATGGATAACATTATCACTAGCGGCCTTATCAAGTAAAGATACAACATCTTTAAAAGCCACTTCAGCAACAGCGATATCTTTGTTTTCAACCGCAAGTTTAAATTTCTTTGCATATGTTGAAATTTTTGTTTTTACAGATTTATTTTCAAGTGTTTTCTTTTCAATTATTTTTACTCTTTTTTCAGCTGATTTAATGTTTGGCATGATTTTCTCCTTTAAAATTTCTATATAAATATATCATAAACTTTTTTGAAAATCAAGCAAAAATAAATATTTTTTTAAATTTCTAACAAAATATTTTTATGATTGACCTTATTGATGAATGTTCATATGATTTTTTAAAGCTTGGTTACAGCAAAAAAAAGGCGAAAAAATATAATATCGACCTTTTATCTTTGCATGTCAAAAATAAAAAACAAGCTAAAGATCTTGGTTTTGATATAGGGGATTATTACATAATAAATGCGCCTGTTTTAAATTATTTAGATAAAGAGTGTTTTGATTATGTTTCAAATTTGCTTTTAAAACGGTTCAGATATTTGTTAAAAGAAAAGAAATTGAAAAATCTTAAAACTTTAATTGTCGGGCTGGGCAATCCTGAAATTTGGGCTGATAGATTAGGAAATGAAGTTTGCAATAAAATTGCGATAGATAATCTTTCCAATGTTTGTAAAATATGCCCAAATGTTTATCTTCAAACAAACATAAAAACTTTTGATATAGTTGAGTCATTAGTAAAATCGCTTGGTATAAAACTTGTTATTATAATTGATTCGTTGTGCACTAATTCTCTTTCTAGGCTGGGCTGTTCTTTG
>CALVNT010000003.1 GCA_944349925.1 uncultured Clostridia bacterium | reverse complement strand
TTATCGCTAAAACTAACCAAGATGCTATTGGTACAATTGAAAATATAAATAATCCCGCACCTATACTAAAAAGTCTTTTCATTTTTCCTCTAATTTACAATTTTGTATTATTTTATCATATAAAATTGAAATTGTACACAATAAATCTTAATTTAGTAAAAACATATCAAATTTTTTAACCAAAAACATTAGTGTTTCATATTTTGATAATATGGAAACGAAAATTTGTATTTATACTATTGCAAAAAATGAGATAAAATTTGTTGACCGATGGGTAGAAAGCGCAAAAGAAGCAGACTATATGTGTGTTTTAGATACAGGAAGTGCGGACGGTACTGTTGAGCGTTTGAAAGAGCTCGGAGTAAAAGTAGAACAAAAAACATATGAGAAGTTCCGTTTTGATGTTGCCCGAAATGATAGCTTGGCTCTTATTCCAGATGATGCCGAAATTTGTGTGTCCGTAGATATGGACGAATTCTTTGAAAAAGGCTGGGCGGAGATTTTAAAATCAGCATGGCAGGATGATACAGGAAGAGCAAGATATAGGTACACTTGGAATTTTAATCCTGATGGCAGTGAAGGGGTGGTTTTTATGGCTGATAAAATACACAAAAATCATGCTTACAAATGGGTTAACCCAGTGCATGAAATTTTATCACCTATTGATGAAAGAGGCTTGAAAACAATTGATTTGCCAAATATTAGGCTTTATCATAAAGCGGACAATACAAAATCAAGAGGTAGTTATTTACCACTTTTGGAGCTCTCAGTAGAAGAAGACCCTACCAATGATAGAAATATGCACTATCTTGGTCGAGAATATATGTTTTATGGTAAATATGAAAAAGCTATTGAGACGTTAAAAAGGCATTTAAGTCTAACTAATGCGACTTGGGCAGACGAACGAGCGGCAAGTTATCGCTTTATCGGTTTTTCTTACAAAAAGCTAGGAAATTTTGAAAATGCGGAAGAAAATTATTTGAGAGCTTTACTTGAGGCCCCTTATGTGCGTGAAGGATTTTATGATATAGGAGAATTTTACTTTGAAAACGAATTATATTTAAAAAGTGCAGTGGCATTTGAGCAGATGCTTAAAATTGATTCGAGATATTTGAATTATATGTCGGCGCCAAAGTGTTGGGGATCTTTGCCTTACGACTATTTATCAATTTGTTATTATAAACTTGGAAATTTGCAAAAGGCAATTGAAAATGTTGATAAAGCAATAGAGAAAAGCCCCGAAGAGCGACTTAAAAACAACAAAAAATATTTTGAAAGTTTGATAATTAAGCAAAATTAAAACAAAATGCTTAAAATTATAACAAATTTTTAAATATTTTATATGAAATCATTATTTTCAATCAAAATTTTTAAAAATATTTTTTTGCAAACATATCAAAATTATTTGCTTTTTTTATTTGTTTTGAACATACTAAAGTTATAAGGAGGCTGAAATGGATAAAGTGCGAAAGTTAAAAGATGAAGCAAATTTGTTTTTGCTTGCATATGAACTTGGTGACGGAAAAGACTTAAACTTGTTGCGTCATTCCGTTGACAGCCTTAAACAAGCAGAAAAATTAGAAGACTTAAGCAAAGGAGAAGATAAAGAGTTATAAATGACATTAAAAACTAAGGCGATTGTGCTTGGCGGAGTAGATATAAAAGAAAAAGATCGGCTTATTGACCTTTTTACATTAGAAGAGGGCAGAATAACCGTTTCTATGAAAGGAGTACGAGGCGAAAAAGCAAAACTCAAAATGGCAAAGGAGCCTTTTTGTTTTGGTGAATTCGTTATTGAAAAAGGAAAATCTGCAATTGTAACCCAAGTCGAAATTATAGACAGCTTTTATGACCTGACAAAAGACTTAGACAAATATTATGAGGGCTTTGCTATTTTGGATATGGTAAAACAAATTACTGATCAAAAAGACCCGCAAATCTTTATTGAAACTTTAAAGGCTTTAAAAGCTCTGTGTTACGAAAATATAAAAAAATATTATGTTTTTAATAAATTTTTAATGAAAATTACAGAAATTCTTGGTTTTTCGTTTGTGAAAGATAGATGTGGCTGTTGTGATGCATTACTTGGAATTGTATATTTTGATTTAAATAAAGGGTGTTTTGTTTGTCCAAATTGTAAAACTGAAAATTCTTTTAAGGTGAGCAAAGATGCTTTTAAAGGATTAGAAATTTTGCGTAATATTGATTATGATAAGTTGGATTCGATAAATTTAGCTTTAGGCAGTGAAAAGGAAATGCTTAAGCTTTTGGCTATAAATTTAGAGTGGAGAGAGGGTATAAAAGTTTTAAAAATAAAATAATTGGATTGAGTGTATATATGCACTCAATTTTTTTAATTTCAAATTGACTGTTTTTATCTTATGAGTTATAATTTGATTAGGAGAGGGTTATGAATGCAAAAGATGATGATTTAATAGAGCAGTTATATGAAGATGACTGTGAATGTTATTGGAAGTGTTATCTAGAAGCCGAAAAGTTGGGCGAAGGATTTAGTGAGATTGAGCTCTATTGTGCTAGGCAAATTATGTCTGATAATGCATGGAAAACTTTGTGCGCATATTTTAAAGAAAGAGGGGTTGATTGTCAGGCGGTTTACGAAAAGGAAGCGCAAGACCCTTGTCATGAAGAATGTGAATATGAAGAATATTTTGAGGGGTTTGAAACTTCTGATTTATATCCAGATGGAAATTATTTTATAGAAATTTAGCGATAAAACATTACTGTTTGTTGTTTTCCACAAATTTAAAATTTCTTCCAGTTTTTCATATATATTACTATATATTATATTTACGTAAATATAATCATTATAATAATGCTTGTTGTTTGCCTAGAATAATTCAAGATTTTACTATTTTAATGATTTTTGCACCATGCAAAAATTTTTTATTTTTTTTAGAAAATTTTTGCCAAATTTCATTTCATAAAAAGTTTTAAAAAATGCTTGACAAATCTTTATATATTTGTTAAAATGCCTATGCTGTGAAATTATGGGTTGATACATGAGGTTACTTTGGTTACCGGCAATCAAAGAGAATTCATGTGGACAAGTCCGAGGCTCTGACCTTGGGCGACCAATCTAAATCACATTTTTTAATCTCTCACAGCGAGACACACGCGGGATAGTGTAACACTGTTTCCGCAAAAAGTGACATGATTGGCTATGCTATTACAGGAGGTATTTATTTAATGGCAACACAAGTTATCAGAATCAAATTAAAGGCCTTTGAACACGCTCTTATCGACGAAGCTTGCAAAAGAATCATTGATACTGCAGAAAAGTTCGGCGCTAAAGTCGCTGGCCCTATCCCACTTCCTACAGACAAAGAAGTGGTAACTGTTATTCGTTCACCTCACAAAGACAAAGATAGTCGTGAACAATTCGAGTCTAGAACTCACAAAAGACTTATTGATATCTACTCTCCATCTTCTAAAGCTGTTGACGCTCTTATGAAGATTGATTTGCCTGCTGGCGTTGATATCAAAATCAAATTATAATAGGAGGAAGACATTTTTATGAAAAAAGCAATTATTGGCAAAAAATTGGGTATGACACAAGTCTTCACTCCAG
>CALVNT010000002.1 GCA_944349925.1 uncultured Clostridia bacterium | reverse complement strand
GACGGGACTTGAACCCGTGACCTCCGCCTTACCAAGGCGGTGCACTACCGACTGTGCTACATTAGCATATTCAGTTTTTGAGTAAAACTTTGTTGTTTTTTAAGCGGTAAAATTTGCCATTTTTTATCTTACCAAGGCGGTGCACTACCGACTGTGCTACATTAGCACGAACCAAATGTTCGACGATTATTAAGTATATTCAGTTGTATTAAAGCGCCATTTTTTATCTTACCAATACATTGCTTCGCTTGTTATGCTGTTGCATCATATGCGATTTTGTTAAATTTAAGTGTGTTACTTTAATGTGGATATTTTAAAAATTTTGCTATGTAGTTTTATATTTTTTAACCCAATATCATTTGCACTATTGGGTTTATATTTTCTTTGGGAACATTGCTCCCGTCCTAATTAAAATTGCATAATTTCCTCCTTTTAATTAGCGGTGTTTTTTATTTGGTTTTTCCTTACCAAGTTTCATTTTTACTCAATTTTAACTTAGTTAATATTAACAAAAGTAATTGTATCTTGTCAAGTGTTTTATTTATTATCTTTTATTTTATTGACTTATTTATTCAAAGAAATTATAATAATTGCATGTTAAAAATAAATGATTTATGTTATTCCGTAGTAGAAAACGGACAAGAAAAAAAAATTTTGAAAAATATAAATTTGTCTTTTGAAGATAATAAAATTTATGCTATAACTGGACATAATGGTAGTGGAAAATCTACTTTATTGAAAATAATTATGGGAATAGTTTTGCCTAATAATGGCTCAATTGTTTATGAAAATAAGGAAATTTCAACTTTATCTATTACAGAAAGGGCAAAACTTGGTTTTAGTTATGCTTTTCAACAACCTGTAACATATAAAGGGTTAAAAGTTAGAGATTTGTTAAATATCGCATCAGGCGAGCAACAAAATTTAGCTGCTATGTGTGATGTATTATCAAAAGTTGGACTATGTGCAAAAGATTATATTGATAGAAATGTTGACGAAAAATTATCTGGAGGAGAGTTAAAAAGAATAGAACTTGCTTCAGTTTTAGCAAGAAAATCAAAAGTAAACTTATTTGATGAACCTGAAGCAGGGATTGACCTTTGGAGTTTTGAAAATTTAACATCACTTTTTGAAAATTTGAAAGGCAAGACAAATATTATAGTAAGTCATCAAAAGAGAATTTTAGAAATTGCTGATGAAATTATCGTGTTAAATAATGGAGAAATTGTGTTGCAAGGTGAGCGTCAAAAAGTTTTGCCTATGCTTTCTATTAAAACTTGTGGGCGTTTAAGGGAGGGGCAAAATGGATAAAATTGATAAAGAACTTCTAATTAAAATTGCAGACTTGCATAAAATTCCTAGTGGCTCATTTAATATTCGCAAAAACGGAGATTCAATTGATAGAAATTCAAATAAAGACATCGAAATTATTTCTAAAAAAAATAAAAGTGGTATTGATATTATAGTTAAAGATGGCGTAAAAAATAAAAGTGTTCATATTCCTGTTATTTTAACTTTGGGAGGCTTTTCCGATTTAGTTTATAACGATTTTTATATCGGCAAGGATTGTGATGTAACAATTATCGCCGGTTGTGGTATTCATAACGCAACTTGTAAAGATTCTCAGCACGATGGGATTCACAGTTTTCATATAGGTGAAAATTCTACTGTTAAATATATAGAGAAACATTATGCTGAGGGTAACGGAGAAGGTAAAAAAATTTTAAATCCTATCACAAAAATTGTAATGAAAAATGGGGCAAAATTTGATTTTGAGTCATTGCAAATTGGAGGGGTTTCTTATTCTGTTCGAAAAACTTTTGCAAAACTTGGAAAAGATTGCGTTTTGAATGTCAAAGAAAATATTTTAACTACAGAAAATCAGTATGCTAAAACATGTTTTAAAGTGGACCTTATAGGTGAGAATTCAAAATGTGAAGTAGTCAGCCATAGTGTTGCTCAAGATAATTCCAAACAGGAATTTATTTCGCAGATAATAGGCAAAAATAAATGTTTTGGTCATGTTGAATGTGATGGAATATTGCTTGATAATGCAAGAATAATCTCAGTACCTAAAATTGATGCGGTTTGTAAAGATGCATCCCTCGTTCATGAAGCGGCAATTGGAAAAATTGCAGGGGAACAACTTGTTAAACTTATGACCTTAGGATTAACTCAAGAAGAAGCAGAAAAAATAATTATAAAAGGTTTTTTAAATAGTTGAATATAAAAAAATTATGCTTTGTAAATAAGCATAATTTTTTTATACATGTTTTTTATATTTTGGATTTATCATTAAAATTAGACAATTTTTTATGACCAATGCCAAGATGAAACTTCCTCAATATCTTTTCCGTTTTCTGCAATATATTTTTTGTGTTTTTTAAGAATATCTTTTATTTTTTTCTCAAAAGCGTTATCTTTAATATTTAACAATTTAAGTGCAGAAAGAACTAAATTATATCTATCTATTTTGTTTTGGACACGCATATCAAATGCGGTGGTTATTGTTCCTTCTTCCATATATCCGTGAACATCAAAATTATAGACTTTTCGTACTGCTAGCATATCATAAATAAATTTTGGGTAACCATGGAAATTAAATAAAACAGGTTTATCCTTAGTGAAGATTTTTTCAAATTCTTTTTGAGTTAGTCCATGAGGGTGAAGTTTGTTTTCTTCTAATTTCATAATATCAACAACATTTACAAATCTTATGCTTAGATTTGGAAATTGTTTTTTTAATATTGTGGTTGCTGCAAGTGCTTCTAGTGTAGGTGTATCACCTGCGCAAGCAATGACGATATCTGGATTTTTAGGATTTACGCTAGCCCATTCCCAAACTCCTATACCTTTCGTGCAGTGCTCTTTTGCTTGGTTATAATTTAGCCATTGAAAAGAAGGGTGTTTTGATGCAACAATTACATTTATATAGTTTTTACTTTTCTGACAGTGGTCGTAACACGATAATAAACAATTTGCATCAGGTGGCAGATAAATTCTTACTATCTCTGATTTTTTGTTTGCTATATGATCTAAAAATCCGGGTTCTTGATGAGTATAACCGTTATGGTCTTGTTGCCAAACATTAGAAGTTAAGATTAAGTTTAACGAAGATATCGGTGCTCTCCATGGGAGTTGATTGCAAACTTTAAGCCACTTTGCGTGTTGTGAAACCATGGAATCTATAATTCTAGCAAAAGCTTCATAGCTATGAAACATTCCATGCCTGCCTGTAAGCAAATATCCTTCAAGCCAACCTTCGCACATATGTTCACTTAAATATGAATCCATAATTCTTCCATTTGGTGCAAGAGATTCGTCATTTTTATATATTTTAGCATTAAAATCTCTATTTTCACACTCAAATATTCCATATAAACGATTGCTCATGGCTTCATCAGGGCTAAAAACTCTGTAATTTTTATTTTTATTGTTTAGTTTAAAAATTTGTCCTATAAATTTGCCTAAAATCAACATATCTTGCGCTTTTGTTTGACCAGGTGAGTAAACATCAACAGCAAATTTTTGCCAATCAGGCATTATAATCTCTTTAAGAAGGTTTCCGCCGTTTGCGTAAGGGCAAGCACTTATTCGGTGGCTTCCTGTAGGCAAAATTTTTCGAATTTCATCTTTTAATTTGTAATTTTCGTCAAAATTTTCTTCAATTTTATAGCTTTTTAGCCATTTTTCTAGAAGTTTTAAATCTTCTTCATTTTTTATTTCTATAGGTATTTGATGGGCGCGGAAAGTTCCTTCTATCTTCTTATCGTTAACATATTTTGGACCAGTCCAACCTTTTGGTGTTCTAAGAACAATCATTGGGTAAACAATTCTTTCATTTTTTATATGTGCATTTTCTTTCCTTGCTTTTTGCCATATATTTTTTATTTGTTTTATGCATTCGTCCATTGCCTTTGCCATCTTTTTATGCATCAACATTGGGTTGTCACCTTCCACAAAATATGGCTTCCAACCATAACCTTCTAACATTTTTTTTAAGTCGTTTTTCGGTATTCGAGACAGTATTGTAGGATTGCTAATTTTATAACCATTTAGATGCAAGATAGGTAATACTGCTCCGTCAGTTTTAGGATTTAAAAATTTGTTTGAGTGCCAAGAAGTAGCAAGCGGCCCTGTTTCTGCTTCGCCGTCGCCAACAATAACTGCACAAATTAAATTTTTGTTGTCAAAGACTGCACCAAAGCCATGCGCTAAACTGTAACCCAGTTCGCCGCCTTCATGAATAGAGCCAGGTGTTTCAGGGGCTACATGACTTGAAATCCCGCAAGGAAAAGAAAATTGTTTACATAGTTTTGTAAGACCTTTTTCATCTTGAGAAATATCAGGATAAATTTCGCTATATCTTCCTTCTAGGTAAGAATTTGCCACAAAAAAATTCCCGCCATGTCCAGGACCAGAAATTAACATCATATTTAAATCATATTTTGTAATTACTCGATTTAAATGAGCATAAACAAAATTCTGACCAGGGACAGTTCCCCAATGTCCAACAACTTTACTTTTTATGTCTTCCATTTTTAAAGGTGCTTTTAATAGTGGGTTATTTTTGAGATATAACTGTGCTACTGATAGATAATTTGCAGAATTAAAATAACGATTTAAAAGTGAAAAATATTCTTTACTTTGATATGACATAGCTTGCTCCTTTCTTAAATTATAACATAATGAAATATTTAAACAAAGTATTTGATACTTCAATAATAAATTATTTTTTTACAAATTTCTTGCTTTTATTTATTTTTAAAGCATAAATTTTAATCAAAAAGTTAAAATTTATTAAAAATAATTTGACTATTTTTTACTAAAAAGTATAATTATTTTGTCTTAACACAAAGTTTTCGTATATTTATAGTTGAAATTTTTATCTTTTAATGCTATAATCATTAGCATAAGAGGTTATAATGAATATCAGTTTGCTTTGTGGTTGGTTTCAAGATTGGGGCTTGGCTATAAAAAATGGATTAGGTCAAACAGGACTTATTGTTATGCTTGTCGTTCTTGGTTGTCTTGCTCTAATGATTTCTTGGAACATTTTAAAGGCATCTTTAGGAAAAACAAAAATAAAAATTTTGTGGGGACAAATCTTTATATTAATTATTATCATTTTGTTCCTTGCTTGGTTCTTTTCGTTAGTTTAAAGGAGTATTTATGAAAAATTTTTCTTTACTTTTAGCAGATGAAATTCAAAGTGATTTTTGGACTACTTTTTTGCCTATCTTTAGATATGTTCTTTTTGGTCTTATTATAGCCAGCGCAATTGTCCTAATAATCACAACTTTAATGCAATCAAATGATTCAAATAATGGTATGGACGCTTTTACCGGAGTTAGTCAAGAAAGTTATTATTCTCAAAACAAAGGTGCTTCACGAGATGGAATTTTAAAGAAAATCACCATTTCAATGGCTTGCATTATTTTAATCTGCACAATTTTATTCTTCTGCTCATTGCTTATTAACGCAACACCTGCAGCATAAGGAGCGGTATGACTATAAGACAAAAAATTTTACAGTTTTTAGATAAAGAGGGTTTGGCTTATTCAAAGCTGAACAATCTTTTTTCTTTTATTGCAAAAACTTATTCTTTGTCTGAAGCAAAAGTTCAACAAGAATTTTATAATCTCATAAAAGAAGGCAGTATTTTTGAAATCAGAAAAAACAAATTTATTCCTATTCCTTCACGCGGATATGACAAGGGCAAGTTTATTGGGAATGCAAAAGGTTTTGGCTTTGTTCAGATTGACAGTTTAGGTGAAAAAGATGACATTTTTATACCTGCTAATATGACAATGAATGCAATTGATGGCGATGAGGTCATCGTTAAAATTTTGGGTCAAACTGATGACGGAAGCGAAGGCAAAATTGTAAACATTTTTAAGCCTATTGAGAAAATTGTTGGAGTTGTTGTAAAAGAAGGGAAAAATTTATTTTTAGAACCTGACAACAATCATATACCTTTCAAAGTAAGACTTATTCTAAACAACAATTATTCAGTTGACGATAAAGTTGTTGCTCTTCTTTTGCGTGACGGCAAACAATTAAAGGCTAAAGTAATTGAAAACCTTGGGAGAATTGATAATGTAAAGGCTTGTGAACTTTCAATAATAAGAGAGTTTAATCTTTACGAAACCTTTCCAGATAAAGTTCTAGAAGAATGTAAAAAAATTCCAGATAAAGTAACGACCACTCAAAAACAAGGTCGTGTTGATTTTACAAAAGATACTGTGTTTACTATTGACGGCGAAGACGCAAAAGATTTTGATGATGCAGTTGGAATTGCATTAAATGAAAAAGGAAACTACATTTTGTCTGTTCATATTGCAGATGTTGGGGAGTATGTGAAGTACGATTCTGCTTTAGATGAGGAAGCTTATAATCGTGGGACAAGTGTCTATTTTCCAACTTCTGTTTTGCCTATGCTTCCTGTTAAACTCTCAAATGGTATCTGCTCATTAAATGAAGGGGTGGAAAGATTAACTCTTTCTTGCATTATGGAAATAAACAAAAATGGAGATGTTGTGTCTCATCAGATTTGTGAAGGGGTTATAAAAAGCGTCGCAAGGCTTACATATACACAGGCTTATAAAATATTGTGTGGTGAAAAGGCTGAAGAAAAGGCAGAAAAGGTTAAAGAGCAACTTCTTTTAATGCAAGAATTGTCGAAAATATTGCAAGACAAACGAGAACGAAACGGAAGTCTTGATTTTGAATTGCCAGAAGTTGAATTTGTTTTTGATAAAAATGGTATGGCAATAGACTTAAAACAACGCGAACGAAATTCTGCTCACAGACTGATTGAAGATTTTATGGTTGTGGCAAATGAAACCGTTGCTAAAGATTTTTGCGACAAAAAAATTCCTTTTGTCTATAGGGTGCATGAACCTCCTAAAAAAGAAAAAGTTGTATCTGTTTTAGAATTTTTAAAAGGCGTTGGTGTCAAAATCCCGTCTCTGCCAGAGAATATTAACTCAAAATTTTATCAAGAATTGCTTGCGCGTATTGAAAATGCAAGTTTTCAAAAAACAGCCAACAAGATAATTTTGCGTTCTATGCAAAAAGCTAAATACACAAATCAATGCTTAGGCCATTTTGGTCTCGGCTTAGAATATTATTGCCATTTTACTTCGCCTATAAGACGATATCCTGATTTGACGATTCATAGGATAATAAAAGAATTCTTGCACAAAAAGAACCTTACAGGGCAAAGAAAAGTTGAGCTTGAAGAATTAACCTATAAAAGCTCAGAGCAATCAAGTGTAACGGAACGAAATGCTGAAAAATGCGAAAGAGAGGTGGACGATCTTTGGAAAGCATATCTTATGAAAGATAAGATTGGTCAAGAGTTTGATGCCACCGTATCTTCTGTTACAAATTTTGGAATTTTTGTTGAACTTGACAACACTGTAGAAGGCTTAATAAAAATTGAAGATTTGCCTCAAGATAGTTATTTGTTTTTTGAAAAACAACTAAAATTGAAAGGACAAAGCCATTGTTTTTCAATAGGAGACAGTCTTAAAGTTAAACTTGTTAACGCAAATATTTACTCACGCAGAATAGATTTTGTGCTTGCATAGTTAAAAATAGATTAAATTTTTGCCAAACTATGGCATTTTTCATATAATAGTAGCAAAAAAGTCGAAAAATTTTCATATTTTTGCTCTTTTTTTAAAAAAGGGTATTGAAATTATGAAATAAACATGGTATAATGGAGGCGAAATGAAGATAATAAACAATAACAAAAAGGCTTTTTACAATTTCTTCGTTTCAGATACATTCGAAGCGGGCATTGTTTTAAAAGGAAATGAAATCAAGTCTGTTTTGGCAGGGAAAATCAATTTGTCTGACGCCTATGTCGTTGTAAAAAATGGTGAAGCGATTTTAAAAAACTGCCACATATCACCTTGGCAAATCACTTCCAATTTGGTGGAAACAAAGCCTGATCGAAAATTACTTTTACATAAAGCAGAAATCCGAAAACTTGAACGCTTGGTCCAAGAAAAAGGGTATGCAATTGTTCCAACTAAAGTATACTACAATAAAGGACTTGTTAAAGTTGAAATTGCACTTGCAAAAGGGAAAAAACTTTATGATAAAAGAGATGTCTTAAAAAATAAACAAACTAAACGGGACATCGAACGCGAACTTAAAAATCTTTAACACCCTTTGGGGGCGTTATTGGTTTCGACAGGGAGCTCGGCTTAAAGCGTAAAGCGCGTGGTAGCGTCCAGGCCTACCTAAAAATGGACAGCGTAAATAAACGCAAACAATGAAAAAAGTTACAACACTGCTTTAATGGCTGCTTAAGTAACTATCTTAGGTCAAAAAATTTGACCGGCTCGGTTTTAAACTGGCTATTTAAAACTTAGGGTCTCATTTAAAGCCAAAATTCTATAATGAGTTTGTCTTTTTAGTTATAGAAAAATCAAAAGGCTGGTCAAAGTTGTTTGTTTGTGGACGAAATTTTGATGAGATTTAAACATAAACTAAACGCGTAGAAAAACTTTTCGCAAGTTTCTTGGAAGCGGGTTCAAATCCCGCCGTCTCCACCAAAAGCAAAGTAAAAGGAGTTTATATTATGGGAACTGTTATTGTAACTGTTGTTGTTACTCTCGGAATCATCATCGCAGGAGGATTTCTTATTTATTTCCTTGGTGATTTGTTTATGAGCATCGCAAGTCACGGAAAGAAAGATGATGAAATTATTAAAAACAAATCAAAAAGAGATCAGAAATTGATTCAAAAAGCTTTGGAAGAAAAATATCCAGAAGATGCAGACAAAATCAAAAATGATCCTGAATATGCCACAGTAGTTCTTTCTGGTGGTAAAGTTGAGTCATACGATCCAGATGAGCAAGTAAAAGCTGAAGAAGCAAAAGAACCTGAAACAGAAGAAATTTTCGAAGAAAAAGAAGAACCTGTTGAAGAAGAAAGTAATGCTGAAGAAACTATACAATCAGAGGAATCTTCTGAAGATAGTGAAGCAGAGAGAATAGCTAAACGCAGACAAGAAATTCTTGATAGAATCAATAGAATTGCTCAAAATATGGAAGAAAATGATGATGAAGAATCCGAAGAAGAAGTAGACATGACTGAAGAAAATGAAAAATCTGAAGAAAATGTTGAAAACGAAGATGAAAATAAAGAAGAAAATGCTCAAGAAGTAGAAGAAACAACAGAAGAAACAACCGCAGAAGATTCAAATGAAGAAACTGCAGAAGAAACTGTAGAAGAAACTGTAGAAGAAAATGCTCAAGAAGAAAATACAGACGATGTTTCTGTTGTAGGTTATTCTGTAGAGGAACTTGAAGAAATTATCGCTAAAGAGAAAGAAGAGCTTAAAGCTAATGAAAAAGAATTTAGAAAATGCAAAAAAGAATTTATTCCTCTTAGAAGAGTAAAAAGAACTCTTGAAAGCGATGAGAAAAAACTTCATAGAAGAGAAGCTCTTGTTGCTAAACAGCAAGTCGAACTTTATGGAGTAAACAATATTCAAGATATAGACGAAGAAAAAGCTAAAAAACTTTCTGAAGATCTTGACCTTCTTGATGGACTTAAACTCTCTGTTCAACATTGCCAAGAAGTTATGAGCAAGAATGCAGAAAGATATCCACTTCTTGAAAAGATTTTTGACTTGCTTTCTTCTAAAAATGCAGAACTTAAAAATAGTATCGCAAATCATGAAGACATGCTTGCAAAACTAAAAGATCAAACAGGTGAAGGACAAGAATAATATAAACTTAAATATAAAAATATAGCGGCTTTAAGACTGAAAGAAAAATCTTTCAGTCTTTTTTTTATTTGCTATTGACGAAAAAATAATTATAAGATATAATTACATTAAGCAGTTATGCTTTTGTTTATATAAATTAAACAGTTGTGTTTTTATTTATATAAAATTGGAGGAAAAATGAAAAAAATTGACCCTAAAATAGAACTTGAAGACATAGAGCAAATGATTTATGAAACATTAAATTTGTCAAAAACTGAATGGTTTACATCTTTAGCAAAAAGAGAAAAACTTCATTCTGTTGAAAATATGCAAATTGAAATCAAAAATTCTAAGACAGGTCAGATTTTAACTTTCGCTTTTAAAAATAATTATTTGATAGCACCTCAGTTAACACAATCTCAGCAAACTTTACTTTATCAAAAATATTTGGAGAAAGTAGCGCCTGAAGAAGCAAAAAAAATAAAAGAAGAAGCTCGTAAAAAAGTAGAACCTTTGGAAAGTTATATTTCTTTTTTAAGTTATCACGACTTAATAGATAGCGAAAATGCGTGCATCGTACCTGTCGCACATGAAATGCTTAAAAACTTATTTGGCAAAACGATAAAAATAATACCCAAAAATAAACTTATTGATTATGCAAGCATAAAGCCAGGGGATTTATGTACAATTCAAAATGATGTCGTATTAGGTGAATTTTCATTTGCAAAAAACAGGCCCGATTTAATCTTAAATGTTGACTTAGATAATAAAAAAGTTTTAATTTGTTTTCTTACAACATCTGAAAGCGATTCAGTTAAAGATAAAAGTTCTTTAATTGCTTTAAATAAAGAGAATTTTTACCCAGAGTTTGCAAAGAAAACAGAAAAAGATAGCTATATAAAATGCTCAACATATTCAGAGATTAGCATTGACAGAATAATAGATAAAGTTGGAGAAGTTAAATCTAAAGAAGAGTTTTCTGACTATGCCTTAAAAATTTACAAATATGTTTCAGCAAAATTAAAAGAGGGAATAAAAAATTTTGTTGAAGAAACTGAATCAATTGTCAAATCTGAAAAAGATAAGATTGTACAAGAACAAACAGAAATATCAAATTATGATTCGAAAAGTCAATCGCTAAAAATTATAACCAAAACTTCTATAGAAAATAAGAATCAGTTACAATTTTTCAAGCCACTTTCTGATCAAGAAATAGAAAAAATATTTAGAACTTATTTTTTAGATAGTTATGGTGAAATTAAGTTAGATTTTTCAAAATTTGATTTATCTAAGTGTATTGATGAGGTTAAGTATAAAATTTTACAGTATTTAACAAATAGTCAAAAACTTTTTAAAATTGCTAATTCTAAAGATTCAGTTTCTTTAAATGAAGTCATTGATGCCAAGGGTCAGGCTAAACAAAATTGTTATGTATTAAAAATAAATGAAAATGTAAAAGACCAGAAAAATTTTCCTTATAAAGAATATGTAATAAATGCATTTAATGTAAAAAGGAAAGCAATAAATTACACACATGATAAAAATTTAACTTCAATTCTAAATGGTGTATGTCAAGCAATAGATCCATCTTACTTTATGCATTATGCAGGTTTTATTGTTGTAATGGCCAAAAAAGGTCATTTATCGGAAGAACAGCTTAAAGAAAATTTGCAAAGCGCAGGAATAATATATAAAGGGCGAATTGAAGACATATTTAAACTTGATTTAGAATTTTTTAAAAATATTTATTGTGATAGCGAATATTATAACTATCAATCAACAAACGATGAAAAGTAAATAGTAAATCTATTTACTTTTTTTGTATATCTTTTTTGTATTTGCAAATTCTTCTTATAGGAAGATTTTAAATTTTTAAGTTGCTTATAGGATACAATGTTTTTAAGCGTTGTCGAAAAAAGGGGAATTTGTGAAATACTTGTCAAATTTTAGCAAAAACTTAAAAATATTGATGAAAGAACGCAATTTAAAACAAGTTCAAATTGCAGAAGCTTTGGGCTGTAATAAAGGCACGGTTTCCAAATGGCTTAACGGCAAAATAGAACCAGGACTTATTTATATAGCAAAACTTTTAAAAATTTTGGATTGCACTTTTGAAGAACTTATTTCAGATTAGTTTGTAGTGATATTTTTTTGTGGTATAATGGTTATATGATTAAGATTATTAAAAGCTGGTATGCGCTTTTGCGTGAAGAATTTGCAAAAGATTATTTTAAATCTTTGCAAACTTTTTTGAAAAGTGAATATGGCAATAAAACAATTTTTCCAAAAGAAGAAAATATTTTTAAAGCATTAAATTTAGTTCCTTTGGAGAAGGTTAAAGTGGTTATTATTGGGCAAGACCCATACCATGAAATAGGGCAAGCTCAAGGACTTTCCTTTTCTGTGCCTGAAAATTTCCCATATCCGCCATCTCTTGTAAATATTTTTAAAGAGATTGAAGATGATTTACATATAAAATGTCAGAAATCTGGCGATTTAACTAGGTGGGCAAAACAAGGTGTGCTTTTATTAAACACAGTGTTAACTGTAAGAAAAGGCGAAGCCAACTCACATAAAGATAAAGGTTGGGAAAAATTAACATCAAAAATCATAGAACTTGTCGCCAAGAAAAAAGAGCCTGTTGTTTTTATGCTATGGGGAAGCTATGCTCAAAGTTTTGAGCCTTTAATTGAAAAACAACATTTGATTTTAAAAGCGCCTCATCCAAGTCCGCTATCTGCATACAGAGGATTTTTTGGTTGTAAACATTTTTCAAAATGTAACAATTTTCTTGCTCAAACAGGGCAAACACAAATTGATTGGAGCTAATTAAAAAAATAGTTGACAAAATTTAAAAAAAACAATATAATTTGATCACATCAAGATGGTGGAGTGGACTTAGTAGTTTAAATTTTGACATTTAGAGAGAAGACGGTTTGGTGAAAGTCTTTTGTAAGGTTTAAATGAAATACAACCATTTCAAGTTTTGCGCTAGTCTTGCGAAAAGACAAATAAGGAACATTTTTAAACTTAATGTTTAGGTGTTTGAATTTAGGTGGTACCACGAAACGCACGCTTCGTCCTATGCTATAGGATTGCGTGCTTTTTTAAGGAGATAATTATGACAGATAAAAATTTATTTAAAGTTTTAAAAGAAAGAGGATTGTTATACCAAAGCACTGACGAAGAAGCGTTAAAAAATATGCTTGAGAGTGGAATGCCTATAACATTGTATGAAGGTACTGACCCAACAATGGACAGCATACACATAGGACATTGTGTTCCATTTTGTATTTTAAGAAGGTTTCAACAAGCAGGGCATAAGGTTTTGCTTTTAATGGGAGGGGCGACCGCATCAGTTGGAGATCCATCTGGTAGAACTGAAATGCGATCTTTATTAAATAAAGAACAGCTTAAAAACAACATCGAAAAAATAAAAAAATCACTTTCAATTTTCCTAGATTTTGAAGGAGAAAATAAAGCAGAAATAGTGAACAATGCTGATTGGTTTGATAAAATGAATTATATTGATTTTATGAGAGAAATTGGTGTGCATTTTAATGTTAACAAAATGCTTTCGAGTGAGATATATGACAATCGCTTAAATCAAGGAGGTCTTACTTTTTTTGAAATGGGATACATGCCTATGCAAGCGTATGATTTTGTACATTTAAATGAAAAATACAACTGCTTGCTTGAGTGGGGCGGAGCTGATCAATGGGCAAATATTGTTGCAGGAACTGAACTTGGAAGAAAGCTTAGTTTAAAAGATAACAAAACTCGAAAAATGATAGGGGCTACCAATCCATTATTACTTACTCCAGAAGGTAAAAAAATGGGTAAAACTGAAAAAGGAGCGATTTGGATTGATAAGGATAAAATATCTGCCTATGATTTTTATCAAGGGATTTATCAAACTCCAGACGCTTGCGTTGAAATGATGTTTGCCCTTTTTACAGACGAACCAATGGACAAAATTAGACAGCTTATAAAAAATGATATAGTTAAGGCAAAGAAAGAACTCTCTTACAAGATTACCAAATTTGTTAGAGGAGAAGAAGATGCAATAGAAGCTCAAAGAATGAGCGATAGCCTTTTTGTAAATGGTGGCGATGATGCTCCAGAATTTCAGTTGCCAAAAAAAGATATTCAAAATGGTATAGGCATTTGCGATTTGCTTCTTGTGACTAAACTATGCAACTCAAAAAGTGAAGCTCGCCGTATGATTGAAGGTGGCGGAATTTCTATGAAAGGCGAGAAAGTGTCAGATTATAGTTTGATTATAAAAGAAAATGATTTTGTTGAAAACTCTATTTTGTTAAAAAAAGGTAAGAAAAATTTTGTCAAGGTTGTTCTTGTATGATAAAATTTGATAAAGAAGTTGAAATAATAGAAAAAAAGTCTAAATTTTATGGTTATTTGCTTTCTTGTGACAAAGAAGAAACCATTAAAGAAGCATTGACAAGTTTGCAAATTTCTCATAAAAAAGCAACCCATATTTGTTATGCATATAGACTTTCATATCCATTTGCAGAGAAAGCTGTTGATGATGGCGAACCGTCAGGAACTGCTGGAAGACCAATTTTAAATGTTTTGCAAAAAAAAGATTTAAAAAACAGTGCTATATTTATTGTTCGTTATTTTGGAGGTATAAAACTAGGAGCAGGTGGACTTGTGCGCATTTATAGTAAAACAGCGGGAGAACTTGTAAAATGAAAATAACAGAAATAAAAAAAATCGGCAAAGGACAAAGATATGCTTTATATTTAGATGATATATTTTTTGGTGTATTTGAAGCTGAAGTCTTAGCAAGATATTGTTTAAAATCTGGTCAATGTTTTGAACAAGACTTTTTTGACAAATTGAAAATTGAAAATGGCGATTACGCATGTTTTAATAGGGGACTATCTGTTTTAGAAAAAAGTATGAAAAGCGAAAAAATGCTCAAAGATTATTTTGCTAAAAAAGGCTACCCAATACAATGCATTGACAAGGCTATTGTTAAGCTCAAAGAATATGGCTATATTGATGATGAAGTTTATTGTGAAAATTTTATAGCATCATACAAAAATTCCAAAAGCAAACGCAAAATAAAATACGACTTATTAGCTAAAGGTATAGATGAGAATATAATTGAAAAAAAATTAGAAGAAATAGATGAAGAACTCGAACAGAACAAAGCTCTTGAACTAGCTAAAAAATATGTGAAAAATAAAGACAAAAGTATTAAGACAAAACAGAAAGTTTATAATTATTTAGTAGGAAAAGGTTTTGATTATGCTGTCGTAGCAAAAACTTGGGAGGCAATTGAAAGTGATTGGAATTGATATTGATAATGTTGAAAGGTTCAATGAATCTATCTTAAAAAAAATTGCTTTACAAAATGAAGTGGAATATATTGAAAAAACTAATTGCGAAAGTTTAAGACAACAAAGAATAGCCAGTTTATTTTGTGTTAAAGAGGCGGTGATGAAAGCTTTAGGGCTTGGAAAAGATAGTGGTGTTTCATTCAAAAATATCAACCTAATTCATAATAAAAATGGTCAACCTTTTGTTGAATTATCAGGTGTCGCTTTAGAGCAAAAAGAAAAATTATATCCAAACAAATCTATCCATATTTCTTTGTCACATACAATAAATACTGTCGTCGCAGTTGCAGTAATTTTATAAAGTAATTGCATATTTCGATATTTTTAAATAGATGCGAGTTAAAAATTTTTATCTCGCTTTTTTTTGTTTAGTTTTAAGTGAAAAATCGATATTTATTTTTAAGCATGTATAAAAGCATGCTTTTTTTGCACCATAAAATTGATGATTAAGAAAAAAAATTTAGGAGAATAATTATGAATGAAAAAGAAATATATATAAACGAGCTAAAAAAATATGCCGAAAAAGTCGAAAATGAATATTCTGATTATATTTTTGGCAGTGATTATGCAAATCTAAAGAAAAAACAACATACAATGCTTTTAGAAAGACTATTATCAGAATTTGACTTTACAGCCATTGAAGATAAAGATTTCGAAAAAGTCGAATTATATGATTATTGGAAAGGAGAAAATGATCCAGCAAGTTAAAAGAGGAGAAATTTATTATGCTGATTTAAGCCCCGTTGTAGGAAGTGAACAAGGGGGAGTGCGTCCTGTGCTTGTTATTCAAAATGATGTTGGTAATAAATATTCTCCGACGGTGATAGTCTCTGCAATCACAAGTCAACTTGGTAAAGCTAAACTGCCAACTCATATTGATTTGTCTGCAGAAAAGTATAATTTGCCAAAAAATTCTGTGGCATTGTTAGAACAGATTAGAACCTTAGATAAACGTCGTTTGAAAGAGAAGGTGACAACTCTTTCTTCTGAAAAAATGAGAGACGTCAACAAAGCTATTTTAGTGTCTTTAGGATTTTAACTCGTTGATTATATCTTCTAAAATTAAAAATGATATATTGTCAATTTTTTGTGTTTTATAATGTCGACTTAAAATTTGTTTATTATAATTGTTGTTTATAGTTTGTTTACCCAAATTTAGAAAAAATTTTTATACAAATGTCATGTAATTTTATAAAATCTATTGTTATTAAATTTTATTCATTTTAAATGAATATAAAAAAATTAATTTTAAAAAAGAGATCAACAAAAAAAACAAGCACATACGCATGTTTTTTTATTTGAAGCAATTTGTTAAGATTATGACTGCAAAATTAAAAATTGAAATTTACTTTTTTTTATAAATTATAATTATTTTTTGGCAGGGGTGGAAGGAATCGAACCCTCCTCTGGAGTTTTGGAGACTCTCATTCTACCGATGAACTACACCCCTAAGTTTTGATACTTTTATATTTTAACTTTTTTTTATTTTGTTGTCAATATTTTATAGCGTTTTATTTGAAAATTTATAAAATCTTGTTATAATATTTGTGAGGTTTGTATGAAAATCGCTATTGATATTGACGGGACTCTTAATAATAATATTCCTTATATAAATAAAAAAGTAAAAAAATTTGCTAAACTTGAGGGTTTGAAATTAATTTACAATTCTAAAGCTTATGATTTTTGTGAAAAATATGGATATTCAAAAGATGATGATAAAAAATTTTGTGATAAAGAAATCTGGAATTATGCTCGTGAAATTGATGAAAAAAAAGTGCTAGCAAAGTAATAAAAAAACTAAAAGAAGAAGGCGATGAAATTGTTATTTTAACAGCTCGATGTTTTGCAGATAGAGATGATGCTGATGGACAAAGAATGAGAATGGCTGTTGAAAACTGGTTAAAAGAAAAAAATATTATTTATGACGACATTTTTTATGTAGGCGAAAATAATAGTAAGTTGCAAATATTTTTGAAACAAAAGTGTGATATTATAATTGATGACAAAGTTCAGCACTTGAAAGAAATTTCTCAAACAAATTTTGCAATTTGCATGATTGAAGATTACAACAAAAATGAAAATTACAATAGCAAAGTTTATAAATGTAAAAATTGGAAGCAAGTGTATCGTGTTATAAAAAAAATTAAAAAGGAGAATTATGAAGGTTTATCAAATTGTTAGTACTTTTCTAGACTCAAATACATTTGTTGTTGAAAGCAAAAATCAACATTTTATTATTGATTGTGGCGCTAAAATTGAAGATGTAAAAAAAATTATAAATGGGAAAGCAGTTTCTGCTATATTCTTAACACATGGACATTATGACCATTGTATGTATGCACTTGAATATGCGAAAGAGTTTTGTTGCAAAATTTATGCTAACAAAAATATAATGCAAACTTTACAAGATTCAAATAAAAATTATGGTGAAAATTTTTCAATAGAAGATTTCACAAATTTTATCTTCTTTAGCGGAGATGGGGAGATTGAGCTTAATAACCAAAAAATTCAATATTTTTATTGCCCGGGTCATAGCAAATGTTCAAATTGTTATAAAATTGACGATGAATTGTTTGTAGGTGATGTTTTATTTTATCAAGGTATTGGTCGTACAGACCTTTACGGTGGAAGCAAAATAGAGATGCTTGGTTCATTAAAAAAAATAAAAGGAGTGGAATTCAAAACAGCTTATAGTGGTCATGACAAAGCAAGTTCAAAAGTCCAACAAGAAAAAAACATTTCTATTTTTGAAAAATTTTTATCAAGATAAAAACCATATAGGACCGCCTATATGGTTATTTTTTCAATCTTAAATCAACTCCTCTTATTTGTAGAGGTATAGTGGTCTTTTTGTCAATAATTCTGCTGGCTACTCTTTCATCGTAGTAATCAAGTAAGTCTTTTAAATCTAAATTAGTGGTAATTAGCGTAGGCAATTTTTTTATTTTTCTTTCATTTAATATTTGATATAAATAAGAATTTGTAATATTTGGTTGCCTAATTTCGGTCCCCAAATCATCTATAATTAAAATTTCGCTATTTAGATATTTTGATAGTATATTTTGTTTTTGTTCAATATCTTTGCAAGATTGACTTTTTAAGAAGTCTTGATTCATAGAAAAAGCAGATGTAATATAAACTAAGTGATGATTTTTTATAAGCTCATTTGCCATACATTTGATTAGATGAGTTTTCCCAGTTCCAGTATCTCCAGAAATAAATACAATCAATTTGTTGAAGTCGCTACAGCACCACTTTCTCATTTTTTCATAAATCTTTTTCATATTTTCTGGCTCATCAAAGATATCAAATCTTGCTTTTGAAAATTCTTCAAGATTGTTAAAGCCACTTTCTTCTTTTAAAAGCTGGTTTATAATTTCAATAAGACAAGAACAGTATTTGCCATTTGAAATTCCTGTATCATTACATTTTTTACAGGAATATTCAGGCTCAATAGAGGAAATGTTCAAATTTTTAAGCATTTTATTTATATTTTCTGTATAGAAACTATAATCTGAAGTTTTACCTTGTTTTGTATCTTCGAGCATTTGAGTTATGTATTTTTGATAAAATTCCTTAAAAGGCTTATTTTCAAAAGCTTTAATTTTGTTTTGTAAAGCTAGATTTTCAGCAGAAATTTTGTTTTTATTTATTATTTCTTTTGCTTTTTCTAAAATTTTCGAATTCATTTTTTCTCCTAAATTTCTACATCGTCTATTGATTCAAACAGTGCGTTAATTTCATTTTTTGAATAACTTCTTCCTTTAAAATTGCTTGACTTTTGAGAACTTTGCCCGTCAAGTGGCAAATTTTGTTTTGCCTCGTCAATATCTTTGATGCCTTTCATATGCCAATCAGCGAGCACTCTGCTTAGATATTTCATTGCATTATCTTTGTTTTTTGCTAAAGATACTGCATAGTCAATAAGTTGACTAGAAATTTTCCAATCTTCTGTCCATGTCTTATAGTTTTCTCGGTCAATGTAATTTACATTTCTATTTAAAGAAAGCCCTTGCAGAATTTTTTCGATTTTTTTGTTTGTAGCGACAAGGTCTTGTGTGTATTGAATAAGTGCTTCAATTGTAACTACGCCAAGTTTGTAAAATTTATTAACTGTTTTATCCATGCCTTCGAGCGTGCGAATTGATTTTTTGAAACAATACGTGCCGATTTCAAGAAGAACTTCTTTATCATAACCAAGGTTAAGCCATTTTAAGATGTAACTTTCAACTTCATTTTCAAGACTCTCATAGTAAAGACCTAAGGTTTTATTTATATCTTTAGCAAGGTCATAAAGTTGTTTCTTCTTGTTTTCAAAGTCTTCAATTTCTAAAATTGACATAAGCTTCATTTGATAATATTTGGTAAGCATTTGGTCAAGTTTTGTCATGTTAAAATTTGATATTTTTTTGATTTTTTTAGATACATATAATATAACGCCCATTTCAAAGCCGTAGTCATTTATCCATTTGTCAAACAAAGCACGCTCTTCAATATATGCGTTTCTTTTTATTCCCATAGCTTTAAAAAGTTCTTGAATTTGTTCATCTTTTTGCTTAAATGAAGAAAGCTTTTCTTCAACTTGACTTGCTGTAGTAATACCTTCGCTAGCCCAATTTTTAGCAACAGTAAGAATATAATTATATCCGACAGCGCTTTTTTTGCTATCAACACAATATTTCATAATCATGAGTAGTGCTTCCTGCTCAACATGATAACGCTCTAAAAAATCATAATACTCGCCATATTCAGTTTTAGATATTTCCCGCTTTCCTTCAAATATTTCTTGTGCTTGCATATTAAAAGTTTGATACTTATCAGGCTTAAAAAGTTTGTTTGCCGATAAAACATTTTTAAGGGGTATATATCTAACTTCAATAGGGCTTGTTTTTAACACTTGCACAAGACCCTGTTCTTGCCAATATTCAAAAGCCCCAATAACATCTTCTTCGCTCATATTTAAAGATTTAGCAAAAGTTTCTAGGTTGTTGTCAAAAGAAGAGGGGGAAGAGCATTTGTACAGTCCGTATAGATAAACTTTTACAAAAATAGGTTCAGCAAAAGGTAAAAAACTATCAATAAAAATATTGTCCACTTCAGTTTTAGAACTAGCAACGTATTCAGTTGAATATTTACAAAAAGCCATAATAATCTCCAAATAGATAATACCACAAAAAATATGATTTTACAAGCAAAATTGATTGACATTAAAGTCATAACTTTTGGACAAGGTTTATATATTAAACTATGAAAAAATTTTTAAGTAGAAACAAATTTAAAATTATTGGCGCAGCTTTAGTTATTGCGATTATATTCACAATTCCATTCATTTTTAAATCATTTGAAGAAGAAATCGCTTTATCTAGTTATGACCTTAAATTGAATTATAATGATGAGAAAAATACTCTTCAAGGCATAGAAAGCGTAAAATATGTAAATAACAGCGAAAATGCTTTTTCTTCTCTTTATTTTCATCTTTATCCCAATGCTTTCAGAGAAGGGGCAAATACAAATGTAGTCTCATCAAATAATTATGATAAAGCTTTTCCAAATGGTGCAAGTTATGGAAGTATTGATGTTTTGTCTGTAAAAGATGAAAACGACGAAGATTTAAGTTTTAATATTGGTGGAGAAGACCAAAATATTTTGGAAATAAATTTAACAAATATTTTATATCCAGAGGAAGAGATTTGTTTTAATATTGAATTTTTAACCATATTGCCTAATGCAAATCATCGCTTTGGTTATGGTGATAATACAATAAATTTAGGCAATTTTTACCCAATAGCCTGCGTTTACGAAGACGGCAAAGGATTTTCTACAGAGCTATATCACTCAAATGGTGATCCTTTCTATAGCGATGTTGCAAATTATAGTGTCAGTATTACTTGTAATAATGATTTAGTAGTTGCATCAAGTGGCACACAAACATCGAAGCAAAAACTTGAAGACCAAACGACATATAGTTTTGAAGGAAATAAGATAAGAGACTTCTGTTTGGTTCTTTCAAAAAAGTTTGATGTTTGCACTAAAACGGTTGATAATGTAACAATCAATTATTTTGGCTATCAAGGTGATAACGATTTAGAAAAGTATGCCGAATTTGCAAGTAAATGCGTTGAAACATATAATGACCTTTTTGGAAAATATCCGTATAAAACTTTAAATGTGGTAAAAGCAAATTTTGTGCATGGTGGTATGGAATATCCAAACCTTGTTATGATAAGCGACGACCTTGATGACGAAGACTTTATGTATGTTATCGCACATGAAATAGCACATCAATGGTGGTATGGCGTTGTAGGCAATAATGAGTATGGGCACGCATGGATAGATGAAGGACTTACAGAATATAGCACATATTTGTTTTTTGAAAAAAATAAAGATTATGGACTTGATTATGACACAATGATTTCGAATGCTCTTACAAATTATAAATTTTTTGTAAAAATCTATCAACAGATAAACGGGCAGATTGATACTAGCATGGATAGACCACTTGATAAATTTAACACTGAACCTGAATATGTTCAACTAACATATACAAAAGGAGTTCTCCTTTTTGATGGGATAAGAGAAAGTGTAGGGGATAAAAAGTTTTTTAAAGCACTGAAAGATTTGTATGAAGATTATGCTTATCAAAATATCTCGCCAGCAGAACTTATTGCCTCTTTTTGCTCTTCAACAGGCAGAAACCTAGAAAACTATATAAAAGGGTGGATAAACGGCGAAGTTGTTATTGCATAACAATTAAACAAATTATGTTTTAGCACTTTGTTTCAAAATTTTAGCAAAGTTATAAATTATATATTTTTGAGTATATTATGAATATGAAAAATGTAGAAAAAAAAATTAAACATAATTTTAACTATTGTTATAATTATGTTAACCGCAGGACTAGGCAGTTTGTTTGTAAATCTAGGTATGCAGTGGTACTTTAACCTAAATTCACCATCACAATGGATACCTAATATAGCGATACCGATTGTATGGAGCATAATTTACATTCTGTTTGCAGTGATTTTGTCTATTTTATATAAACAAAACTTAATTGATACAAATACTACAATTCTTGCTATAATCAATGCAGTATTAAACATACTTTGGTGCCTTGTTTTCTTTACTTTAAATCAACTGCTTTTAGGTTTAATTTTTATTATCATAAATGCATTTGTAGGTTGTGTATTTTTGTATAATCTTTTAAAAATCAAAAAATGGTATATAAATTTACTTTTAATCTATCCTATTTGGCTGTTTATAGCGATATCATTAAACCTTGCTCTTTGGATTCTGAATTAAAACTAATGTTTATAAAAATTATAATTATTTTATTGCTAAAATATATCAAATTAAAAATATGTAATCAATGAAAAAAACTTATAGATAAGTCTATAAGTTTTTTTATTTTTATGCTTCAACCCTACGCCAATAATAAGTTTTATAATTGCTAGTTAAATAAGTAGCAGCAGTAGCAGAGTTAGATAAATCACTAAAATCAATTTCTGTTACGCTTGTAAAACTTGAACTTGTTGACACTTGCCAGCCAGTAGTATTATTAAATGTAACACTAGTTAACTTACTGCAACTAGAGAACGCTTGCTTACCAATGCTAGTGACAGAATTTGGAATTGTAATGCTAGTAAGTCCACTGCAACCCAGGAACGCATAATCACCAATGCTAGTGACAGAATTGCCAATTGTAATGCTAGTAAGTCCTCTGCAACCAGAGAACGCAGAAAAACCAATGCTAGTGACAGAATTTGGAATTGTAATGCTAGTAAGTCCACTGCAACCATCGAACGCCTGATAACCAATGCTAGTGACAAAACTAGGAATTGTAATGCTAGTAAGTCCACTGCAACCCAGGAACGCAGAAGAACCAATGCTAGTGACAGTGCCATCATTTGGTATATCGCTTGTTTTGCAACCAGCAATTAAAGTTTTAGAGTCTGTTTCAATCAGACAATTGCCGCTACTATGATATTTAGTGTTGCCTTCGTCTACTGTAATGCTAGTAAGTCCACTGCAATACCAGAACGTCCCCTCACTAATGCTAGTGACAGAATTTGGAATTGTAATGCTAGTAAGTCCACTGCAACCAGAGAACGCATAAGAACCAATGCTAGTGACAGAGCCATCGTCAGGTATAACGCTTGTTTTGCAACCAGCAATTAAAGTTTTAGATTCTGTTTCAATAATACAATTGCCGCTGCAATGATATTTAGTGTTGCCTTCGTCTACTGTAATGCTAGTAAGTCCACTGCAATCAGAGAACGCATAAGAACCAATGCTAGTGACAGAATTGCCAATTGTAATGCTAGTAAGTCCTCTGCAATATCGGAACGCATAAGAACCAATGCTAGTGACAGAGCCATCATCTGGTATAACGCTTGTTTTGCAACCAGCAATTAAAGTTTTAGAGTCTGTTTCAATAATACAATTGCCACTACTATGATATTTAGTGTTGCCTTCGTCTACTGTAATGCTAGTAAGTCCACTGCAACTACGAAACGCAGAATCACCAATGCTAGTGATAGAATTTGGAATTGTAATGCTAGTAAGTCCAGTGCAACCAGAGAACGCAGCAGAACCAATGCGAGTGACATCATATTTTCGAGAGCCTGAGTAGATTGCAGAAGGTATTTTTACTGAACCTGAAGGGCTTGAGATGCTTGTTTTCTTTGCGCTTGCTGTCGAGTTGAATGAAGTGAGGGTATAAGATATTCCGCTAGCGTTTAAAGTTTGATAAATTGCATAATATTTTTCTGCGCTATCTTCACTTATTGTCATAGTGTATTCCATAGAATCGGAAACAAAATTTGAGTCTATTCCATTATTATCAGTTGCCCAACCTAAGAACTCAGCATTTGGGCCTGCAAATTCTGCAGTTAGAGTTACTTCATTTCCAATACCAACAGTGCCAGTATAACTTGCAGTACCTAAAGAAGTATTGTTTGAAAGCGCCTCAAAATTAAATTCTTCGATTTCGATTGTGATTTGGCTTAGGTCAATTGTAGCAGGTGAAGATGAGGCAACTACTTCAAGTGTGATTGTTCCTGAAATAGGAGCAGTTGAAACATTGGTAGGGGAAACATTGTCACCTGCGATTGTGCCAGATGCCGATGCAGTTGCATTTGTTGGTTGAGAAGTGACTTTTGGTTGAAAAGTTGTCCCCGAGCAATTGACAACATCAAAATAGACAGTAAATGAGCCTGTATTTGATGTGTATGAACCAAGATCTATTGCAAATGAGCCATTTATGTATCCAGGAACAAAACCTGTAACTGTTGTGCCTGCTCCAGAAAGAGTATTTCCATCTTTTATACGCACATCTTTTACATACAAAGTTTTGTCAGCGACATCAAAAATAACATCGCCACCAAGTTCAATTTTGCGGTTTCCAATAACATTTGCCCAGACTGAAACAATAGTCCCAGTAAAAAGCAATACAAAACCAATAATCAAAACAATTAATTGTGTTCTTAATTTCTTAACCATTTTTATCTCCTTTTAATTTTTAGTTGTTTTTTTCGACTTTTGTTTTTCGCTAGTTTTGTTTTCTAGTTTTATTTTTTCTTCTTTTTTCTCAGAAGATTTTATATCTTTTTGTTTTGATTTTGTAGTAGCTTTTGTTGTAGAAGATGTTTCTTTTGTGGTCTCTTTTTTTGCTGTTGATTTTGTTTCTTTTTCCGTTTTAGATTGTTTTGTTGTATCTTTTTTATCTTCTTTTTTGTTTTCTGTTTTAATTGTGCTCTGTGATGGTTTTATTTCGTTTTCATTTGTTAGGGTAGTATCTTGCTTAGTAGTATT
>CALVNT010000001.1 GCA_944349925.1 uncultured Clostridia bacterium | reverse complement strand
AATATTTCCATAATAACAAACAATCAACATTATGTTATTCAATTTTTTTTTGTTATTTAATGCTTTGGTACCAAGGAGGATAAAATGGACGAAGAAATAAAAAAAGATATGTATGACCTAAATTATAGTAAGAATTTTGATATAAAAGATATCGAAGAAAAAACTGTTGACATTGATTTAGAAGACGCTCGTATGGGTGGAAGCACAATCTCTGGTGTTGTTTTAGATGCAGAACGAAATCCAGTAGAAAATGCTACAATAAAAATTTTTGATGCCAATGGTGAACCTTATTTGCACACACAAACAAATGAGCGTGGTGAATATACTTTTTCTGGTTTAAAAAGTGGACAATATTCATTAACCTGTGTAAAAAAAGACTATGTAATAACTTCGCCTCAATCTATATTTTTATTAGACGACGAAATTAAAGTAAACAATTTTATAATTCAAAAAGATGAAAGTTTGAATTTGTGTAGCATCGCAGGCATTGTGTACAAAATGGACACAAAAGAGCCAATTCAAGATGCAACAGTGTCATTGTTAAACGCAACAACAAATGAAGTAATAGCAAACACATTAACTGCAAAAGATGGCGAATATCTTTTTTATGATGTGACAGCTGGGGATTATAAAGTTGTAGCAACAAAAAATGGATACAATAAATCTTCTGATGTGTTGGTAACAGCAAAGGACAATTCTCTTGTTAATATAGACATCAGCCTTGAAATTAATCTAATTGCAAACACAGGAACAATAAGTGGATATGTAAAACACAACGAAGTAGTTGTCCAAAATGCTTTTGTTGGCTTGTATAAAGCAAATGAAGAAGGCAAAAAAGTTTTAATTGCAATCACAAAGACAAACGAAAAAGGTTATTATATGTTTGGCTCTGTAGAAAGTGGCAACTATAAAGTAAAAGCAAAATTAAACAAATAATGATAATTCCAAGCGAAAAATTTAATATTATAGGTATAGAAGAAAAATCTGTAAATTTTTTGTCAAAAATCCAGATATAGTGTTTTTGATTAAAGTAGAATATAAACAATTTCTTATGGAATGCAAAACTTTAAAATGCTTTTGTAATTGTAAACAAATATGCAATATAAAGTTACAATGCAATTTTGTATATGCCAAAATATATTTTAAAAATGTGTATACAAAACAAACAATTCAAAAAGAAATTTTAACAAATAATAGATTTCAAATGTTTTGTTTGCCATTCGCAGTGTACACCATATGGATTGAATATAATAATCGAAAAACTAATAAAATCGCTATTAGTATAAATGATGATATAAATATACTAAAACTATCGTTTGAAATATGATATATTAAAGGATAAAATATATAAATTTAAATTTGTATATTTTTTCCTTTTTATTATAAATAATCTTTTATTCAATTCTATCAAACGGTTGACATAATTTATTTTTATGGTATCCTTGTTATAGGAGGGAATTATGAAAAAATTTTTAAAGTCAATATTATGCCTTTCATTTGGTGCTTTAGTTTTTGTTGCCTTGGCATTTTCTTTTAATTGCACAAGTGTAACAATTTTAAACAAAACAACAGTTGAAGGTTTAAGTTTTTTTGATTGGATTGATTTTATTAATAATGGTCAATTTATTGATGGCATTGACTGGTGGAAAGCTTCAGAAATATTGTATATAATATTTATGTCTTTAATTGCAGTTGCTCTTATACTTGTTATTCTAAAATTGTTTATTAATAATAAATATTTAAATCTAGCAACAAAACTTGCAAGTGCACTTTCTATTCTTGCATTAATTGTGGCAACTTTAACTAATGTAATTGGTATGATAGTATTGTCCGATAAAGTATCTTTGATTTCATACTATCCTCATTTAGGTTCTTGCATAATGTTGGTTGCAGGAATTTTAGCAGGAATATTTGGTGTTCTTTGTGCAAATGAGAAAAAAAGAAAAAAAAGATAGAAAAATAAAAAATTGAGATTATAGAAATATAATCTCTTTTTTTTACGTATAAATAACTATTAAAAATAAAAAACAATACAAAAACATAAATATTGCAGAATTGGAATTAACTAATTTTTATTTTATTCCAAACCAAGATAAAACGTGCGAAATTAAATTAGACTAAATAATAACAACCAATTTTGCAGGATTATTAAAAAGAAGATTATAATTATACAAATTAAAAATTATAGTGTTTGAAAAAGATAAAACCTTTAGTTGTTTGGAGAATTTATTTTATCTCATAATTCACCATAAAACTAAAGATCAAAAATTTATAAAATTGGAAATGTAAAAATAATGCAAAGTTACATTAAGTTTTTCATAAAAAACTTGCTTTGCTTCAAATATTAATGCTTAATAAGAAATATAAAAAAAAAGTTGACATACAAAAACAAGTATGCTAGACTAAAAAAGTTAAATAAGGAAAGATACTCAAGAGGTCGAAGAGGACGCCCTGCTAAGGCGTTAGGGCTCGCAAGGGTCGCGAGGGTTCAAATCCCTCTCTTTCCGCCACTATCACATAATCCGAACACTGTATTTACAAAGAATTATATTGTGCTGGTTTATGATTTTAACAAAAAAGAAGGATTTTAGTCCTTCTTTTTTTCATATCCACTGTATTCTAGTAAAGCTTCTTTTTCTGCTTTAGATAATCTTTGAGACTGAATATAAACTTTTACTTTGTTTAGTCCAACAGAGTTTTTATATCCTAAATATCCCATAATCATATATTTTTGAGCTGCCGTAAGTTTTAGACGGTTAATGAAGGCTTGAATTTTTCTTTTCTTGCTTCCACTGATTGTTTTTCCGTCTTCGTCTTTGTCTGACACTAAAGCCCTAGCTTGTTTTATAATCAACACCAAATCTTCCAAATTAAATACTTTATAGAATAGTCTGTCTTTTTCGCTAACAACTTCAACGCCAAGCAAGTCTTCTATAGCAAGCTTATAATAATAGTCGTAAATTTCTTCAATAGCTTTAGCTTGTATTTCTACTTCTGCGTCTTTAAATTGTGTTTTATTTGTCAAATTTTTCACAACTTCGTTAGCTTCTTGATAAACCTCTCTAAACCTTTTTCTTTGTGATTGAGTTAAAGTATATTGCTCTCCGTCGTAAGTGATTGATTTTCCAACACTTCTAGGCAACACATTAAATCCTTGTGCGTAAAGTTCTTTTAGTGTGCTTCGTAAAGTTGCGTCCTTAACTGGTATTTTTTCTTCTGTTAAAAATAGGTCTAGGATTGTATCTGCCATTTTGTCGTCTCCAGCAGCCAAAGCTTCGTTTAGTTCTTTGGCATAAGAGCTAGTAGTTCCGTCATAGAAAAATTTATCATACTTGTAAACAGCTTCCGGAGCGAATTTTTCAATTATTCCTTTGCTATATGTTTCCAAGTTTCTTAAAGGTATTCCAAAAGTTTGAGATATTCCTAGTAAAGTTTTTCTTATTTTGCCATTGATTTGAGCTTCGTCGTAAGATTTACCACTAGCCAACAAGTCAACAACATTCCAGCTTTCTTTTAACCCATTTGCTATATTAGTTAAACCAGAGTATGCCATATTTGTTACATCATAACCTTGCAACACAGAATAAATATCTTTTGCAAAAGGAATCATACCAATATAGTTTTCTGCAAAGTCTTGTAGGATTGTTTGCACCACATCTTCGTCTTCGTCGTCAGTTCCTTTTAACCACCTAAACGCTTGAGCGATTAAGGTTAAGATAATTGTATCAACAAATACTGCAGCGATAGCTCTTGTAGACTCTGCTTTTGCAACTTTCATAAGCTCTCTTCCTTCAGCTTGAATAGCCGTGTCTGTAGATTTTATCATTTTTCTAGCAACTGCAATTTTATCAATAGCAGAAGTCAATAAAGAAAATTGTTGCAAAGGCTCTGACATAAACATTGTAGAAAGTTGCAAGAAAGAGCTTTGCTCTCTCAATACAGCCGGTCTATAAAGTGGAGTATAGTTAGCTTGAGTTTTGATTACAGCCTCTTCGGTTAATTTAGCAGCCGCTTTGTAGTGTTCTTCGGAATAGTTTTCATATTTAGTAGATTTTGTCTGTTCTAAACAAGCGTTCCAAACAGCACCACAAATAAACTGGTCTATTTTCCCAATAGGAGCTGTAGTTAAGTCTGTTATAACATCGACTTTCCCCAACACTCCTTTTCCTTCTTTAAGTAAACCAACATCAATATTACTTCCTTCACGGAATCTGTCGTAAAGCATAGGAGCATATTTTACAAGTGCGTCAAAATCCGTTTTTCTTGCAAGAGCAAGTCCAAAACCTTTCATAATGTTTTTATACTTAACGCCAACAGCGGCAGACGCTGGAAGTGATACAAACTGATTTGCCAATACTTTAAGATTCAATCCTAAAGCCGCTTTAGCTCCAAGACTCCTAACTTTTCCAAGCATAGCGTCGAAAGAGCTTTTTTCTTTTTGTTTGCCTTGCATA